>JANLTI010000047.1:0-29958 GCA_031362845.1 Gemmatimonadaceae bacterium
ACGCGTTGCGCAGGCCGAGGTCGACCGGCTCGACGCCGAGGTGCTGAGCGTGGCGCAGGTAACCGACGCGCAACAGCAGCGCTACCAGACGCTGGAGGAGCAGGCGCGCGGACGCTTCGAGTCCGCACGCCGCAGCCAGGAGCTGCGCGTGTTCGGCATCCGGCTGCTCCTCACCCTGCCCCTGCTGCTCCTCGCCGGCGGGCTAGTGAAGCACAAGCGAAAGAGCCAGTACTGGCCGCTCGCGCGCGGGTTCGTGCTGTTCGCGGCGTTCGCCTTCTTCGTGGAGCTCGTGCCGTACCTGCCAAGCTACGGCGGATACGTGCGCTATGGCGTGGGTGTGATCGCGAGCGCCATTGCTGGCATCTACGTGATTCGCGCCATGCAGCGCTACGTCGCGAAGCGCGCCGCGGTGGAACAGCAGACGGAACGCGAGCGCCGCAGCGCGTTGCCGTACGAAGAAGCGATCAAGAAGATCTCGGCCGGCGTCTGCCCGGGCTGCGAACGGGCCATCGCCAACACCGTCCCTGGCCTTCCGGGAAATTTCTGCGTGCACTGCGGCATGACGCTGTTCGACCAATGCACCAATTGCACGACGCGCAAGAACGCCTTCTTTCATTTCTGTCCCGCATGCGGCGTGCAGACGGTGGGGCCATCGGCCGAGCCATCGGCCGCGTAGCGCACTACGGCGACGTGTCGGCCGGGCGCACCGGAAGATCGAGCAGCACGATGCGCGCATCGGCCGGCACGCGCATCGTCGCCACGCCGGCGGGCTTGCCCGTCATCCACAAGCGGATCGTGATGAGCTGATCGACGCGCAGGTCACACAGCGAATATTCGCCCATCGCGCCGCTCACCGTCTCGCGCGTGATCATCACGCCGGGATTGCGCGTGTCGAGCACGACACCGGACCCCTGGAACCAGCTCGACACGATCCGCACGCCGCCCACACGCTCCCCTCGGGGCCCTCGCGTGATGCCACGCACGAAACCGACATCGCGCGTCTCCTCGGCGGACATGTCGCAGGCCTGACCGAACAGCGAATCCCGCACCGGGATCGCGAGTGCCACGTCGTTCGCCACTCGCGTGTCCGCCTCGCGAGCGATCGGGGCGATGCCGAGCGAATCGAGCAGCGGCGCGGTCACAGTGATGGTTCGACGACCTCGGCGCACGGCCCGCAGAGAAAATCGCCCGCTGGCGTCGGTGACGGCGCGGCGGCCGAGCGTGGGGATGGCCACCGTCGCGCCGCCGATCGGCATGCCGCGGGCGTCGCGCACCACGCCGGTGAGCTGGGGTCGCTCGAGCTGCCACACGACCGTGTCTCCCAGCGAGACCTCGGTCACCTCACCCCCCGCCTCCTGTACCGCGTACAGCTCGTACTTCGCCTCTTGCCCGCGGTTGCCGAAGCGGAGGTCGTGACCACGCTCGGACTGCTGTACGAGCACGCGTTCGAGCATCGGGAATCGCAGCGCCCAGCGATCGACGATCCATCCACCAGCAGGAAGCGGCCGGAAGTTGACGCGCCCGCCAGCGCCCTCGTGCTGGATGTCGCGCGCGATGTTGACGAACGTGAAGTCGAGACGGCGAAGCGCACCCGTGGCGCGGTCGAGCGCGAGCGTGCCGCGGATATCGGCGACGGTGCGATCGCCGACCGGCTCGAACTCAAGGCTCACCTCGTCGTCGGCCGCTGGCTTGGCGAGGCGGAGACAGTGTGTGGCCGCGAACTGTTCGGAGAGCAGCACGTCCTCGTCCGGCGCGCGAAAAGTGATGCCGCCCGCCGCCTGCTGCACGTAGCCCGCCTTATCGAGTTCGGCGAGCGGTACGCTGACGAACGGTCGGCTCACCTGACCGCGCGCATCCACCTCACTCTCCGCCAGCAGCGCGCCGGTGCGTGCCCTGGTTCGGCGCTCGAACCGGACCATCTCCATCGTGTAGCGCCGATCACGGGTGAGGCGCGACGCGTCGAGCGCCTTTCGCGCTTCCTCCCATGCCTCGAACGCCGACGAGCTGGAATCCGGCCGCACGTCGCACTTCCGCTCGGCCGACACGAGCATGGCGGCCAGTGTCACGCGGCGCTCGGTCAGCTCGACGCTTCGTTCCACCACCTGGCCGGTGGCGAGCGCAAACGGCGGCGACACTGAGGGCCGGAAGCCGACGCGGATCGCGCGAATGCGATAGACATCCGGGCGTGACGCGCGCAGCCGAAACGTGCCGGCACTCGAGGTGAGTGCGCGGTCGACGACAATGCCACCGGTGTCGGCGAGCATCACGATCACGCCAGCCACCGGCACCGAAGTTCCGGGCGCCAGCGCTCGGCCGCGGACTTCCTGGGCCGACGAGGGAAGAGCGGTGGCGACGACGGCGCAGACGATCGCGCACGGGGCACGACGGGTCATGCCGGAGGATGGTGGCGC
The DNA here is from genome assembly GCA_031362845.1 of Gemmatimonadaceae bacterium. Lineage (GTDB taxonomy): Bacteria > Gemmatimonadota > Gemmatimonadetes > Gemmatimonadales > Gemmatimonadaceae > AG11. The sequence continues at coordinate 2,412 of JANLTI010000047.1, forward strand.
GGCGAGAGGGACGCCAGTCCAAGCCTCATGCCGTGGAACACGAACCGTGACGGCACCCCTCCCACACCCGTCATTGACTTGCCCGGCCCGGTCACGATGTTGGAGCGACGGCGCTCCTCCCACCTCCGCCGCGCCGTCGCCCGCCCGCAGCCGAGATACATGCTCTCGTCCACCCTCGATCTCGCGCCCGGTACGCCACTGGCCGATCGGCACCGCCTCGACGCGCTGCTCGAGGCCGTTCCGCTCGCGGTGGCGCTGTTCGACGGCGCTCTGGCGCTCGTCGCGACGAACGCGCGCTACCGCGACCTGACGGGGCTCGACGTCGCCCAGGCGAGCGGGCGAGCGATCTACGACGCCTTCCCCAACGCGCTGGCCGATCTCACCGAGCAGATCGACATCGCCGCCGGCGGCGCGCCGGTGGTCTCGGTGCGCGTGCCGTTCCAGCACCGCGGCGGCCGTCGCCTGGTAGAAGCCACATTCGCGCCGCTCGCCGATGGGCGCGGCGGACGCGGTGTCCTCTTCGCCGGCTCCGATGTCACCGAGCGCGAAGGACTGCGTGAAGACCTGGGCCGCAGCGTCGCGCAGCTCGAGTCGATCTTCGACGTGTTGCCCGACTCGGTGCGCGTGGTAGATGCCGACGGCAAGACGGTGCGCACCAATTCGCAGGCGGCCGAGGAGCACGGCGAGAGCAACCCGCAGTCGCTGCGAGAGCTCTGGCAGCTCGACCGGCCACGCACGCTCGCCGGCGTCACACTGTTCGTGCACGAACATCCCACCGCCCGCGCCCTGCGCGGCGAGCGAGTCCGCGGCGAGACGCTCGAGGTGAGGCGTGGCCTCGAGAACCAGATCGCGGTGATCGAGATCAACTCCAACCCGCTCTACGACCCGCACAAGCGCGTCCGTGGCGCGGTGACGGTGGAGCGCGACGTCACCGAACGCACGCGGCTCCAGCAGCAGGTGCAGACGGAAGCGGAACGGCTCGAGCGCATGGTGCAGGAGCGCACCCGCGAGCTGCTCACCCTGCAGGAGGCGGCATCGCGCGACCGGCGACTCGCCGCCGTGGGCCAGCTGGCCGCCGGCGTGATGCACGACGTGAACAACGCGCTCAACCCGATCATGGCGGCGGCGTACCTGCTCGAGATGAACGCTGAGAATCCGGTGGCCGTGCGGGACTACGCGGCGCGCATCGCGCGCGCGGCGGAGACAGGGGCCGCGACCGCCGCGCGCGTCGGCCGGTTCATCCGCCAGGAGCCGCTGCTCGGCGCCCGCGAGAACACGGTGGATCTCTCGGTGATGGTGGAGGAAGTGGTGGCGATGACCCGTCCGCTCTGGCAGGAGCGCGCCAAGGGGGGCGTCGTGCAGCTCGACGAATCGCTGGCCGAGGGCGCGCTGGTGAAGGGGATCGCCGGCGAGCTGCGCGAGGCGCTGCTGAACCTGGTGCAGAACGCGCTCGACGCGATGGCCGGCGGCGGCACGCTCCGCATTCGCACGACGAAGGGCCCCGGTGAGATCAGCGTCGCGGTGACCGACACCGGCACGGGCATGTCGGCCGAGGTGCGCGAGCGTGCCTTCGAGCCCTTCTTCACGACGAAGGGGGTGAACGGCACGGGGTTGGGACTCGCCGAGGTATATGGTATCGCCCGGCGGCATCGCGGCCGCGCGGAGATCGAGTCCGAGGTGGGCAAGGGGACGACGGTGCGCCTGGTGTTCCCGGCCGGCGCCAATGCGGTGACGGTGGAACCTCCTCGCCTGCCCAAGCGGGCGCGTCCAGCGCGGCAGATCCTGCTGGTGGAGGATCATACCGACAGCCGGGAGTTCATGCAGGCGCTTCTCGAGACCGATGGCCACAAGGTGGAATCGGTGAAGACGGTCGGCGAGGCGCGTGAGCGGCTCGATCGCGAGGCGGGGGCCTACTACGAGGTGCTCGTGACCGACATCGGCCTGCCGGACGGCAGCGGCTGGGACCTGGTTGCCTTCGCGCGCGAGCGACGCCCCGCACTGCGGATCGGCGTCGTGACCGGCTGGGAGCCACGCAACGAGCAGGATCCGGCGTGCGATTTCACGCTGCGCAAACCGGTTGGCGCGGAAGATTTGCTCGAACAGATTGCGGGAGACGGGTGAGCCCGCGCAAATTCATCGCAGGCGCACACGCACAATTCAACGACCGCAATGCCTGACACGGGAGCTATCCGCATTCTCATCGCCGAAGACGACGACAACGCTCGCGCGCTACTCGTCGAACTTCTGAACACGATGGGCCATGTGGTCGTCGCGGAGGTGACGGGCGGTCGCGAGGCGATCGAACGGGCGATCGACGTCGTCCCCGACGTCGTGCTGCTCGACGTGCACATGCCGGACGGCTCGGGCATCGAGGCTGCCGAGCAGATTGCGGCCCAGGTGCCAGGCGTGGCGGTGGTGCTGTTCAGCGGTGACGAATCGATCGTGCTGAGCGAGCGCGAGATCACGGCGACGTCGGCGATTGCCTTCCTCCCCAAGCCCACGCCGCCACGCGTGCTGGATTCGACGCTGCGCCTGGCGGTGTCGCGCGCACGCGAGTTCTCGGTCGCGAAGAAGGACGCGATGGCCGCGCGCGGCGCGCTGGAGAACCGCAAGACGATCGAACGCGCGAAGGGGATCCTGATGCGGCGCACGGGATCGTCGGAGCAGGAGGCGTATCGTATCCTGCAGCGGACGTCCCAGGATCGGTCAGTTCCCATGGTGGAGATTGCGCGAGCAGTTCTCGCCTCCGAGCCGGGGTTGCCGGAGAATCAGAAGGACGGCTGACGGCGCGCTGCGCACTGCCTACTGCGCACTGCGCACTGCAGTCGGGAGTTTGCGCGGCCGAGCTGACAGCTCCAAGCTGTCAGTTGTCTGAACTGGTCGTAGACTGCTGCCCGAAGAGAGCGAGTCGTGGCGGGGCGCGGTCGTTTCATGACGGCGGAACGTCCACTGCGGTGCCACAGTTCTCACTTCTGTCAGCTCACGGCTCGCAGCTGTCAGCTCGGCCGTGGACCGCACTCAATCATCTGTCGACTTCGAGTGATGAGTTCAGTCATCACTCATGAGCCCTGACAACTTCGGGCTTGACATAACTCTCCGTGCCGAGCCCGAGATATATCGTCAGCCCCACCAGTCCCGCTGCCAGCAAGAACGGCAACGGCAGATATTTGTCGAACAACCACCCGAACAGGATCGGGAACACGACCCGCGCGAATCCCCCGAACGTCTGCTGTACGCCCATGTACAGTCCACGCTCCCGGCTCGAGATCACGTGCGACAGCATCGCCGTCACGCACGGAAAGGTGAATGCCGTGCCCAGGGGCAGCAGGGCGACGGCGAGCGCGAGTGGCAGGTACGGGAGAAACACCACCGCGTTGGCGGGTAGCACTCCGCCGAGCGCCGCGGCCACGCCGGCGGGGTCGGAGAGGGGACGGATGAACGCGAGTGATGCGATGCCGATCGCGAGCAACGCGGAGCCGAATCGCGACAACCGCGCCTCGCCGTATCGGTCCACCATGCGGCCAAGAATCAAGGCGCGCGTGAGCACGCTGATCACGCCGGTGTAGGCGAAGAAGAACCCGATCGTCTTCGCCGTCACCTGGAACCGCACGGCGAGATAGAGCGCCAGCATCGACGTCACACCCTGGAACGCCCCCATCGCAATGGCGTAGATCCAGATGAGCCGCGACGCGGGATCGGCGGAGTGCGTGATGACGTGCGCGATCGCATCGCGCGAACGGCCTCTCGGCGCCGGATTCGCCTTCGCCTCCGCCGCCTCCGTCATGTCGCGCGATTCGTCGAGGAATCGCCACGCGAACGCCATGTTGACGACGCACAATCCTGCCGCGAACAGCCCGGGCGCTTCGCGTCCCCACTGGCTGGAGATGGAGCCGAGCAGTGGCCCGATGGCGACGCCGGCGTTGGTGGCGGCCGAGAGCCAGCCGAGCGCTTTTGCGCGGTCCTGTGGTTCGGTCGCGTCGGCGACGTAGGCCTGGATGACGCTCACCGTGCCGCCCCCCGCGCCCTGCACGAGCCGCGACACGAACAGCAGCGCGAGCGAGTGCGCGAAGCCGAACACCACGTAGGCGATGGCCGAGGCGGCGAGTCCCACGAGGAGTGCGGGTCGACGGCCGTACGCGTCGGAGAACCGGCCCCACATCGGCGCGCTGAGCAGCTGCGCCACGGCGAACGAGCTGACGAGCATGCCGACGATCAGTCCTCCCGCGCCCAGCTCCTTGGCGTAGAAAGGAAGGATGGGGATCACCATCAGCAGCCCCACCATATCGATGAAGGCCGTGATCATGAGGATCCACAGCTTGCGGCTGTCGTGCGGCTTCTTCACGCGCGCGTCTTCATTCCGTCGTCGTCCTGCCCAGCGCCGTAGGGGCCACCGCGCGGCCGACGACGCCGGCGAGCGCGACGATGGTGAGCACGTACGGAATCATCTCCACGAACTGCGACGGCAGCGCCTGCGTGCCCTGCAACTGGATCTGTAGCGTCTCGGCAGCGGCGAACAGCAGGCACGCCAGGGCGGCGCGCCTGGGATCCCACCGCCCGAAGATGATCGCGGCGAGCGCGATGAATCCGCGGCCCGCGGTCATGCCGTCGGTGAACTGATGCTGGTCGAGCGAGAGGTAGGCGCCGCCCAGCCCCGCGAGCATGCCGCTCAGCGCGACGGCGATATAGCGCACCCGCGCCACCGGCACCCCCACGGACGCGGCCGCGATGGGATGCTCGCCCACGGCGCGAATGCGCAGTCCAAACGGCGTGCGATAGAGCAGCCACGCGACGCCCACGATGCCGAGCACACTCATCCAGACGAGCGGGTTCTGCACGAGTGCGCCAAAGCCTGTGCCGCTGCCCTCCACCTGGAAACCGGCGACGCGCGGCGAGTTCGACGAGCTGTCGAACAGCAGTCGCAGGAAGAATCGCGTCAGGCCGATGGCCAGGAGATTGATCGCGATGCCGACGACGACCTGATCGGCGCGAAAGCGGATGGTGCAGACGGCGTAGAGCAGGGAGAGCGCGCCGCCGCCCGCGACGGCGGCGAGCATGCCCAGCCACGCGGACTCGGTGTAGTGGCTGGCGACCACCGCACAGAAGGCTCCACCGAGCATGTACCCCTCGAGCGCGAGCGCGATGAGCCCGGCGCGCTCGCTCAACGTTCCGCCTGCGGCCGCGAACAGATACGGAATCGCGATGCGCAGCGTCTGCGCGAGAAAGGCCAGGAGGATCATCCGCGCAGCGCTCCCGCGCGCGCGCCGCGCAGCAGCCGGCGCACTTCGGGCACCGACGTCGCCACGGCAAGGATCACCACGGCCTGCAACACGTCCACCATCTGCTTGGGCACGAGTGCATTCACGGCCAGACCGCCCTGCGACAGCGTCGCGAACAACAACGCCGCGACGACGATGCCGATCGGATGTCCACGGCCCACCAGCGCGACGGCGATGCCAAGGAAGCCTGCGCCAGTGGCGAACCCTTCTTCATAGTAGTGCTTGTAGCCGAGCACGTAGTTCAATCCGCCCAGGCCGGCGATGGCCCCGGATGCCGCGAGCGCACGCCACGTGACGCCGGCGACGTTGACGCCGGCATACTCGGCCGCCGCCGGCTGCATGCCGACGGCGCGCAACTCGAAACCGCGTCGGGTTCGAAAGAGATACCAGCCCACGGCGATCGCCGTGGCGATCGCGAGCAGGATGGTGAGATTGGCGGCCGATCCGTGAAACGGCTCGAGAAAATCGGACAGGCGCGGAAGTGCTCCGCTCGCGAGCTCGGGCGTGTGCAGCGTGTCGGGCACGTGGAACTTCGCGCTCACGAGGTAGTTGAGCAGCGCGAGCACGATGAAGTTGAGCATGATCGTCACGATCACCTCGTGCGCACCGAACCTCGCCTTCAACACGCCCGGAATTGCACCCACCACACCGCCGCCAAGCCCGGCGGCCAGCAGAAAAATCGGCAGGCACACCAGCGCCGGAATGCCGGGCGGCAGGAGCACGCCCACCATGGCGGCAACGAATCCTCCCGCCGCGAGTTGGCTCTCGGCGCCGATGTTGAACAGTCCCGCGCGCAGGCTCAGGCCCACAGCCAAGCCCGTGAACGTGAGTGTCGTCGCCTTGTACAACACCTGCCCGAATCCGTACGCATTGCCCCACGTGCCGTCGAGCAGCAATCGATATACGGCGCTGGGTGACTGGCCGAACGAGAGAATGAGGACATCCCCCACGACGGCCGCCAGCACGAGCGCGACGAGGGGCGGCAGCACGGCCTCCTCGAACGCGACTCGCCGCGAGGCGCGCTTCTCGATTGACGCCGTCGTCGCGGCCGAGTGCGCCTCGCCGACGGGTTGGAGCGTTGGATCGCTCGTCATGCCGCGCGCTCGGCGCCGGTCATGAGCGGACCTACGATGTCCGGGGTCGCCTTCTCGCGCGGCAGCACGGCGACGAATCGACCGCCGTACATCACGGCGATCCGGTCCGACAGCGCGAGGACCTCCGCGAGGTCAGCCGACACGAGGAGCACTGCCTTGCCCTGCGCCCTCGCCTCGCGAAGGCGAGCGTGAATGAACTCGATGGCTCCCACGTCGACGCCACGCGTCGGCTGCGATGCGAGCAGCACGGTGAAATCGCGCGCCATCTCGCGCGCGACGACGATCTTCTGCTGATTGCCGCCGGACAGCGCACGCGCCGGAAGCTCGGGATCGGTGGGCCGGATGTCGTACGCCTCGATGAGCGACCGGGCATGATCGATCACGCGGCGGGTGTCGAGCGTCGCACCCCGCACGAACCGGTGCTGCTGACCCAGGATGAGATTCTCGGCCACACTGTAGTCGAGCACCAGGCCGAGTTCGTGCCGGTCTTCCGGAATGTGCGAGATGCCGGCGTCGCCGCGTTCGCGCACGGACGCGCCGATGAGCTCGCGACCCGCGATTACGATGGAGCCGGTGCCGCGGCGAAGGCCCGCCAGTGCTTCCACGAGCTCGGTCTGGCCATTGCCTTCCACGCCGGCGATTCCGAGGATCTCGCCAGGCGCGATGCCGAAGCTCACGGCATTCACCGCGGCGGCGCGCCGAGCGCCCGCCACGGTGAGGTCGCGCACCTGGAACAGCACGCTCGGCACACCGGACGCTTGCCCGGACGAGCCGCCGCGCACGTACTCCGCGTCGGCGGCGAGCGCGACCTCGCGACCGACCATCGCGCAAGCGATCGCCTGCGGCGTCGCATCGTGCGTCGGCATCCGGGCGACCGTCCTGCCCTGGCGCATCACCGTGATCGTGTCACTCACCTCGATCACTTCGTCGAGCTTGTGCGTGATCAGCACGATGGTGCCGCCGTCATCGCGCAACGAGCGCAGCACCTGCCACAATTCCTGTACTTCCGGCGGCGACAGGACGGCCGTGGGCTCGTCGAGAATGAGGATCCGTGCGCCGCGGTAGAGTGTCTTGAGGATCTCGACGCGCTGCGCCTCGCCCACCGACAGCTCCGCGACGAGGCGATCGGGCGGGACGTTCAAGCCCGTGCGCACGCTCAACGCGCGAACGGCGTCCTCCGCCGCGACACGGTCGAGTGTCACACCTCGCGTGAGCTCGCATCCGAGCACGACGTTCTCGGCCACGGTGAGCGTGGGCACGAGCATGAAATGCTGGTGCACCATCCCCACTCCAGCGGCGATGGCCGCAGCCGTCGTCCAGCCGGAGACGTCGCGCCCGTTGACTTTCATGGTGCCGGCATCGGCGGCGTACATCCCGCTCAGGATCCGCATGAGCGTGGATTTGCCGGCGCCATTTTCCCCGACGAGCGCGTGAATCTCGCCCGTGGCGACGGAGAGATCGGCGCCGCGGTTGGCAGCCACGGGGCCGAAGGACTTGTGGATACCCTCGAGGAGGATGGACGGGCGGGAGGAGTTTTCAGTCATGAAGCAATTCCAACAAGTACCTGGTACTCGGTACCGAGTACCAGATACCAGGTACTCTCGCCTCGGCGAGTCCCTTGCTGAACTGCCAGTACTTGGTACTCGGTACTCGGTACGAAGTACCGAGTACTTCGGCCGCGGCGGCTCGAGAGTCGAGAAGGGAGTACCTGGTACTCGGTACCAAGTACGAAGTACCAAGTACTGACGGGACGTTGACGTTTTCCTTCACCGCACGCTCGGCACTCGAACCGTCCCCGCAATGATCTCCTGCTTCAGCGCCTCGAGGCGTGTTCGCACCGCGGGCGGTATCAGCTTCTCGTTGTTCGCGTCGAACACGTACCCCACGCCATTCTCGGCCAGGCCGTACTCGTCCACCCCGCCCTTGAAGCGGCCCTCCTTCACACGCTTGATCGCGTCGAACACCACGTTGTCCACGCCCTTCACCATGGACGTGAGCACGAAACCCGGCGCTTCCTTGAACTGATCGGCGTCGACACCGATCGCGAGCTTGCCCGTCTGGCGCGCCGCTTCGAACACGCCGAGTCCCGTGGAGCCGGACGCGTGGAAGATCACGTTCACGCCCTGCTGGTACTGGCTGAGCGCGAGCTCCTTGCCCTTGCCCGGATTGCGAAACGCTTCGGGCGTGACGCCAGCGTACTGCGTGATGACCTGGCAATCCGGACACACCTTCAGCACGCCGGCCTTGAATCCCATCTCGAACTTCTGGATGAGGGGGAAATCCATCCCGCCCACGAACCCCACCTTCTTCGACTTGCCCACCAGCGCCGCGAGCGCGCCGACGAGGAACGAGCCCTGCTCCTCGCGGAACTTGAGCGCGGCCAGGTTGGCGGGAGGCGGGATGACCTTGCCGTTCGCGTCGGTGGCGAGCGAGTAGTCCACGCCGGCGAAGCTGACGCTCGGATATTCCTTCGCGAGCTGTGTGAGGTCGTCGGTGAAAATGAATCCGACACCGATCACGAGGTCCATGCCTTCGGCCGCGAGCAGCCGCAGCCCCGATTCCCGATCCGAGCCCTCTCCCGGCTCGATGAATCGGACGCGCACGCCCAGCTCCTTCTCCGCGCGTTCAGCGCCCAGGTACGCGCCATCGTTGAACGACTTGTCACCACGGCCGCCGAGGTCGAACACCACGCCCACGTCGACGGCTTCACCCGACGGCGGCTTGGCCGCGCCCGCCGGATGCACGAACAGGAGTGCGACGTGCACGACGAGCAGCACGACGACGAGGATGAGCAGTTTCTTCATGAAGCGGAAAAGTCGTGCGTGGCGCTCGGCCGGGCAATCCCGGGCACTCGCGGCCCCGTCCACCCGTTCCACTCCCGTACCCTACATTCATCCCCATGTCCGACCGCATTCGCACCCGCTTTCTCGTCGTCGGTAGTGGCGTCGCCGGTCTGCACACGGCCTGGCGCGCGTCGCAGCACGGCGACGTGCTCCTGCTCACGAAGCGATCGCTGTTCGACAGCGCGACGGCCTACGCGCAGGGCGGCATCGCCGCGGCGCTCGGCGCGGGCGACTCCCCGAAGTTGCACCGTCAGGACACCCTCGCCGCTGGTGCCGCCCTGTGCGATGCGGCCGCGGTGCAGGTGCTCGTGGAGGAAGGTCCGGCGCGCGTGCGCGAGCTCCAGACCGCCGGCGCCGAGTTCGACCTCGATCCCAAGGGCGAGCTCCTGCTCGGCCGCGAGGCGGCGCACTCCACCAATCGCATCGTGCACGCGCACGGCGACCAGACTGGGGCCGAGGTGGCGCGCACGCTCATCGCGCGCGTCCGCGCGAGCAAGCGCGTCCGCGTGCTCGAACGCGCGCGTGTGCTGGATCTCATCGTAACGCGAGGCGAATGCATCGGCGTGCGCGCGAGCGTCGCCGGCAAGCCGGTGGAGATCTTCGCCGATGCCACCGTGCTCGCGACGGGAGGGTGCGGGCAGGTCTATCGGTACACCACCAATCCCGTCGTCGCCACGGGAGACGGCTTCGCCATCGCCCATCGTGCCGACGTCACGCTCGCCGACATGGAGTTCGTGCAGTTTCACCCGACCGCGCTCGACACTCCGGAAAATCCGCTCGCTCTCATTTCCGAGGCGGTGCGGGGCGAGGGGGCCATCCTGGTGAACGAACGGGGCGAGCGGTTCATGCAGAAGGTGCATGCGAGCGCCGAGCTCGCACCGCGCGACGTAGTGGCGCGTGCGATCTTCCGCGCGCAGAAGAAAAGCACCGTCTTCCTGGATGCGCGAAAGCTGGGCCGAGGCTTCGCCAAGCGCTTTCCAGGCATCCTCGCGCTCTGCGCCGCACGCGGCATCGACCCGCGAAAGAATCTCATTCCGGTGACCCCGGCGGCGCATTACATGATGGGCGGCGTGGTCACCGACCTGAACGGCCACTCCAGCATGCGGCGCCTCTATGCGGTAGGGGAGGTGGCCCGCACGGGCGTGCATGGGGCGAATCGGCTCGCGTCCAACTCGTTGCTGGAGGGGCTGGTGTTCGCCGAGCGGGTGGCGCGGGACCTCGCCACCGCAACACCCCTGTCCCGGCTACCTGCGAGGCGCAACTGGAGCGTGCCCCAGCTGACGGATCGTGGAGCCGCCCAAGTGGCGGCAGACCGGGTTCGCGAGCTGATGTGGCAGCATGCCGGCATCGCCCGCACGGCGAAGGGGCTGCGCATCGCCGTCGCGGAGCTCGCGGACATCGAGGAGCGGTTGCCCTCTGGCGCGACAGAGGAGCTCAACCTGGTGCAGACGGCCCGCCTCATCGTCGAGGCGGCCCTGCGGCGCAAGGAGTCGCGCGGCGGCCACTTCCGTCTGGATTTCCCCCGCGCGAAGAGCACCTGGCGAGGACGTCACATCGAGCTGTAGCGGTGACATACCTGCGCACTCGGGCGTCTACTGCATGCCGACGCCGGCACCAGCGCGGGGTGCGTGTCCCGCGCGCCCACGCCGCATGCGCTCCTCCATAAAGTCCACCACCAGCGGCCTGGCTCGCCGAGTGCCCGGTGGCGAACGCAATTCAGGAAAACCCGTGACAAAGCTCGCCCTGTTCATGGTGCTCGCGGCACTCTCGGTCGGTTCACCGCGCGCCGCAGCGCAAAACGGGAAATACGTCATCGTCGTCAACCCCAGCAATCCGATCCGGCGCCTGACGCAGACGCAACTCTCGCGCATCTATCTGGGCAAGCTGCAGGGCTGGGAAATCAGGGGACGGGTAGAGCCGGTGGTGGTGCTCGATCTCAAATCGGGCTCGCCGCTGCGTGATCAGTTCACGCAGGAGGTGCTGCGGAAATCGTCCAGGGAGGCCGAGGCCTATTGGCGCCAGGAAATTTATGCCGGACGCAGCTTCCCGCCCCTCGAGCAGACCGAGCCTGAGGCGCTGGCGCAGGTGCGCACCTCGCTCGGCGGCATCGCCTACGTGTCGGCCAGCGCGGATCTCACGGGCGTGAAAGTGGTGAGCGTGGCGAAGTGATCGACGGGATCGTCGGAGCCATCGACCGGCTCCATTTTCGCCAGAAGCTGCGTCTCGCACCGACCGTCGCCGCGGTCGCGCTCGCCCTGATCTTCGCCACGAATCTCCTGCTGGGCATCGCCGTGCAGCGGCAGCAGTCGCGCATCCAGCACGGGTACTATCCGTCGGTCCAGCTCAGCGGCAAGCTCACCGAACTGCTCGCGTCCACCCAGCGCGCACTGCAGGATGCCGCGGCGGCCAACGATCCGGACCGGCTCGCGGTGGCCGATTCACTTCGCGACGTGGCGCTGGCCACCTTCCGCGCGGCCGTTGGCAATGCCGTGATGGAGCAGCGCGAGCTCGACGAGCTGCAATCCGCGTACACGTCCTACTACACGCTGGCGCGCGGCACGACGGAAAAGACGATGACGGGCGAGCGCGGCGCGCAGGCACTCGCCTCGCTGCGCGAGATGATGGTGAGCTACAAGTCGCTCGGCGATGTCCTGGCGGCGAACGGTGCCCGGAACGTCTCGCAGATCGAGGGCGCCTTCCACAACCTGCGCATCCTTCAGGTGGCGGGGTGGATCGCCACCGCGCTGCTGACGATTGCCTGCGTCGCCGTGCTCATCTGGCTCTCGCGCCTCACCTCGGTGGCGATCGCCGCACCGGTGAAGGAAGCGATGCGCGTGGCCGACGCACTCGCCGTGGGCGACGTGGGCGTGACGGTGGATGTGCGGTCCGACGACGAGCTTGGTCAACTGCTCAGCTCCATGCGCGAGATGGTCCGCTACCTCAGTGAGACCGCCGAACTGGCCGAGCGCATCGGGCAGGGCGACGTGGACGTGGCGGTGACGCCGCGTTCCGACCGCGACGCGTTCGGCAACGCGTTGGTGAACATGACGCACTATCTCAGCGACATGGCGCGGGTGGCGGACGAGATCTCGGCCGGCCATCTCGACGCGCAGGTCAAGCCGCGCGGCGACACCGATCGCTTCGGCAATGCCTTCGTCTCGATGGTGAGCAGCCTCTCGGAGCTCATCGGGGAGATCCGCTCGAGCGCCGACGCCATTGCCGTGGCCGCGACGCAGCTCACGCACTCCGCGCAGGGTCTCTCCGAGGGTGCCGCCGAAGAGGCGGCCAGCGTGACGCAGACGACGAGCAGTCTCGGGACGCTCAACGATTCCATCGCGCGCACGGTCCGCGAGATCGCGCAGATGGACGAGGTGGCGCGACTCGGGGCATCGGACGCGGAAAGGAGTGGCAAGGCGATGGAGACGACGGTCGCGGCGATGATGTCGATCACGGACCGGGTGACGGCGATCAATCAGATTGCCGACCAGACCAATCTGCTCGCACTCAATGCCGCGATCGAGGCTGCACGCGCTGGTCATCAGGGCCGTGGATTCGCCGTCGTCGCCGAGGAGATCCGCCGGCTCGCGGATGTCTCGCGTCGCACGGCGGGTGAGATCACCGAACTCGCGGCGCGCAGCAAGATCACGGTGGCGCAGTCGGGCGAGTTGATCGACGGGCTCGTACCGCGCATCCGGCAGACTGCGGCGATCGTGAGCGCGGTGTCGGCGTCGTCGGCGGAGCAGGTGCAGAGTCTCGACCTCGTCGGCAAGGCGATGCAACAGGTGGACGACGTGACGCATCGCAACGCGGCCGCGGCGCAGGAGCTCGGCGCCATGGCGCAGGAACTCACGGCCCAGTCGGAGACACTGCAGGAGGTGATCGGCCGGTTCCGTGGTGGTCAGGGCACCGGCGCTGGTCACGCGCCCGTCGGGTCGGCGCTGCGCCGCGCGGTGGCGGTCTGAGGAACTGGTGACGCGAGACCCCGGCCGCCGTTAGCTTGCACGGATGGCGCTCCCCAACATCCAGATCCGCCCTCGCGACGAGTTGATCGCCGAAATGCAGCGGGAGATCAAGATCCTCGCGCGCGAGCGGAACGCCGTCATCCTCGCCCACAACTACGAACGGCCCGAGGTGCAGGACGTCGCCGACTTCGTCGGCGATTCGCTCGGGCTCTCGCGAGAGGCAGCGAGCACGAAGGCCGACGTCATTGTGTTCTGTGGCGTCCACTTCATGGCGGAGACGGCGGCTGTGCTGTCGCCGCAGAAGACCGTCCTGCTGCCCGACCTCGCGGCGGGATGCTCCCTCGCCTCGATGATCGACGCCGAGCAACTCCGCGCCTGGAAGGCGGAGTACCCGGGCGCGGTGGTCGTCTCCTACGTCAACACGACGGCCGAGGTGAAGGCCGAGAGCGACTACTGCTGCACGTCGGGGAATGCGGTGGAGATCGTGAACGCAATTCCCGCCGACACCGAAATCCTCTTCTGCCCGGACATGTTTCTCGGTGCGCACGTCAAGCGCATGAGTGGGCGCGACAATCTCCGCATCTGGATGGGCGAGTGTCACGTACACGCCGGCATCAGCCCCGACGACATCCGGCGGCGACGCGCCGAGCATCCGGGCGCGGAGTTCCTCATTCACCCCGAGTGCGGCTGCTCGACGAGCGTACTGGAGGCGTTGTCGGCCGGTGATGTGGACGCGGAGGGCGTGCAGATCCTGTCGACCGAAGGCATGATCAAGCGTCCCGCGATGTCCGAGGCGGACGAGTTCATTGTCGCCACCGAAGTCGGGATTCTGCACCGACTGCGCCGCGAAAATCCGGCGAAGCGATTCTTCGCGGCCAACGAGATGGCGTCGTGCGCCTACATGAAGGTGACCACCCTGCCCAAGGTGAAGCGCGCCCTCGAGCACATGCAGCACCGGATCACGGTGCCAGCCGACGTGGCGAACCGCGCGCGGCGCGCAATCGAGCGCATGATCGCGATCGGGGGTCAGCGGCCGCTGAGCCCCGTACCCGAGAGGACGGTGGATCCGGGCGAGTAGCGCACGCCCACCGCACGCACGGAGGGGACATGGAGAGAGAGCGTCAGGACTCGGAGCAGCGGCGTCCGCCGCGCACGATCACCCCACTCAGCACCCCGGCCATCGGCGGCATGGGCATGCTGCGCTTTCCGTTCAGCCACGAAGAGCTGCGCACGCTCGTCAAGAGCGCGCTCGATGAAGACGGAGCGTTCAACGATCTCACGACGCTCGCGACCGTCGTCTCGGATCGTCGAGCGCGCGGCCGGCTCGTGGCGCGCCGCGCCGGCGTGGTCTCGGGCGTGCCGCTGGCGGTGGAAGCGTTCTGCACCCTCGATCCCAAGGTGACGATCCGCGTGGACCAGGAAGACGGCGCGCACGTGGCGCGCGGAGAGTCCATCCTCTACCTCACGGGCCATGCCCGTGCCCTCCTCGCCGCCGAGCGTGTCGCGCTGAACTTCATGCAGAAGCTGTCAGGCGTGGCCTCGCTCACGGCGAAATACGTGGAGGAGGTGCGCGGCACACGCGCGAGAATCCTCGACACGCGCAAGACGACGCCGGGCTGGCGACTGCTCGAGAAGTACGCCGTGCGCTGCGGTGGCGGCACCAATCACCGCCTCAACCTCTCGAGCGCGGTGCTCATCAAGGACAATCATCTGGCCGCGGTGGATGGCGACGTCGCGGTGGCCGTGCGACGCGCGCGCGATCTGGCGCCCGTGGGAACGAAGGTCGAGGTGGAGTGTGAATCCCTCGAGCAGGTGAAGGCGGCACTCGATGCGAACGCCGACATCGTCATGCTCGACAACATGTCGCCCACGCAGATGGGCGAATGCGTCCGCATGGTGAACGGCCGCGCGATCACCGAAGCGTCGGGCGGCATCAATCTCGACACGGTCCGCCGCATCGCGGAGACTGGGGTGGACTGGATCTCGGTGGGCGCGCTCACCCATTCGGCACCGGCGCTCGATCTCGCGCTCGACTTCGAGTAGTCGCTCGACCGACGGCCCACCATTCGCGCACGCATGACAGGCCGCGAGCACGCCCTCGACACCCGGGGGACACCGCTGTGGGACACCGGGCCGACGCCCGCGCTCCCGCGACTCGAGTCCGATCTCGACGTGGATGTCTGCGTCGTGGGACTCGGCGGGTCGGGCCTCGCCTGTATCGGCGAATTCCTGCGGCTTGGAGCACGTGTCGCCGGTGTGGACGCGGCGAGCGTCGGTGGCGGAGCCGCGGGCCGGAACGGCGGGTTTCTGCTGGCCGGACTCGCGCTCTTCTATCACGACGCCGTCGCTCGTTACGGCCGCGACTCGGCGCGTGCGCTCTACCGCCTCACGCTCGCCGAGCTCGATCGGGTGGAAGCGGAAACGCCGTCGCTGGTACTGCGCAGCGGCTCGCTCCGCATCGCCGAATCCGCCGAGGAAGGCGTCGACTGCGAACGCCAACTCGAGGCGATGCGCGCCGATGCCCTGCCGGCGGAGCGATACGATGGCCCCGAAGGCACCGGACTCGTGGTGCATGGGGATGGGACGTTTCAGCCGCTCGCGCGATGTCGTGCGCTGGCCAGCAATGCGATAGCCGCGGGGGCGCAGCTGTTCGAGCGCTCACCGGTCACCGGGTTCGGTGCGTCGACCGTGCGTACCGAGCGCGGTCGCGTGCGCGCGACGCACATCGTCGTTGCGGTGGACGGCGCCCTGGACAGGCTGCTGCCCGAGCTGGCCCCGCGCGTGCGCACGGCGCGGCTCCAGATGTTGGCCACTGAGCCGACGACGGAGATCACGCTCACGCGGCCCGTCTACGCGCGGTGGGGCTACGACTACTGGCAGCAACGGCCGGACGGCGCGATCGCACTCGGCGGCGGGCGCGACATCGGCGGCGACGGCGAATGGACGGCCAACGCGACGCCCACCGCACTTGTGCAGGACAGCCTGGAGCGGAGGCTGCGCCTGGGCCTGGGTGTCCACGCTCCGATCAGTCACCGTTGGGCGGCGAGCGTGGGCTACACCGCGAACGGATTGCCGGTGATCGCCGAGGTGCGCGCCGGACTCTGGGCGGTGGGAGGCTACTGCGGCACCGGCAACGTGATCGGTTCGCTGCTGGGGCGAGGCATTGCGCGCTGGCTGCGAGCGGGGGATGATGCGCTGGTTCGGCCGTTCATGGAGGCGGGGGGCGAGTGAACACCGTCGTGGCGGTGACGGTGCTCGCGCCGACAGCGAGCGAGCGATGGGCACGGAGCGAGGGGCGATGAGCGTTGAGCAGTGAGGGGCACGCTACTCATTGCTCACCGCCCACCGCTTCATGCTCCCCGCTCCCGGCTCTCCTGCTGACCTTGACGTGGTCGTTCGCCTCGGAAGACGCGTAGGGAAATTTCCCTCGCTCAGCGTCGTTGCCTCCACCACTATTCAGGTAGATGCGCCCACGCTACTCGTGACCGAACCGTCTGCCACGGACGCGCCGCAGCATCCGCTGCGAGGCCTGGTCGAACGCGCCCTGCGCATTCCGCTGCTCGGAAAGCTGGCGGGCGCCAACGTGCTCATCGTGCTCTCCGCCCTGGTGGGCGTCGCGGCCGAGCGGCGGTTCAATGCGTCGGGCAACGTCGTATCCATCCTTGGCGTCGCACTTGGCGCCAGCCTCATCGTCAACCTCGTGCTCGTGTACGTGGCGCTGCGGCCACTCAACGACCTGGAAGCCGCGGCCGCACGCGTGTCAGCAGGCGACCTGGACGCGCGCGTCGCGCCGAGCATCCTCGCCGATCGTGACATGGCGCGCGTGGGCACGACACTCAACGCACTGCTCGATCGCCTCACCGAAGATCGCGCGCGCGTGCGGCGTCTCGCCGCGCAGGTCATCAGCGCCCAGGACGAGGAACGGGCACGTGTCGCACGCGAGCTGCACGATTCCACCGCGCAGATTCTCACCGCAGTGATGCTCCAGCTGGGCGCCGCGGCGCGTGAGAGCGACTCTGCACCACTCACGGAACGCATCGCGACGCTGCGAGAGTTGGCGGCCGAGGCACTCGAGGAGGTGCGGTCGCTGTCGCACACGATGCATCCGCGCGTCCTCGACGATCTGGGCCTGCCGGCTGCGCTGGAATGGCTCGGCCGGCAGACCCGCGGCCAGACGGGGCTCGACGTGCAGGTGTGCGCAGACCCCTCCGAGCCACCCATCCCCGCACCGGTCGCATCGGTGCTGTATCGCGTGGCGCAGGAGGCACTACGCAACGCCGTGCGCCACGCCGACGCCCACGTCGTGGAGCTGCGGCTGCGACATGAGTTCAACGCCGCGGTGCTGGAAGTGATCGACGACGGACTCGGGTTCGACGTGACCAGTGCCGAGGAACGCCGACCCGGCATGGGACTGTTCAGCATGCGAGAGCGTGTCGCGCTCGTGAACGGCCGGCTGGTCGTGTCGAGCGGACGCGGTCGCGGCACACGTGTCGTGGCGACGGTGCCACTCACGAACCTGGAGTCGATCGACCGATGACAAATATTCGAGTCGTGCTGGTGGACGATCATGCGATCGTGCGCACCGGCCTCAAGGCGGTGCTAGGTGCCGCGCCGGAGGTCGAGGTGGTGGGCGAGGCGTCGGGAGGCGTGGAAGCGACAGCGTTGCTGACGCACACGCACGCCGATGTGGTCGTGATGGATCTGTCGATGGCGGAGGGTGACGGGATCACCGCCACCCGCGCGATCGCGACGGGTAACACCGGCGCGCCTCGCGTGCTCGTCCTCACCATGCATGCCGAGGAGGCATACCTCGAAGCGGTGCTGAAGGCGGGGGCGAGCGGCTATCTCATGAAGAGCACGGCCGACCGCGAGCTGGTGCGGGCGGTGCGCACCGTGGCGCGCGGCGAGCTGTTCGTGGAGCCCTCCGCGGCCCGCGTGCTCGCGCGCGGCGCGCGGCGACGCGAGGAGACGGCGACCGACCGCGCACGATTCGAGCGGCTCACCGATCGCGAGCGGGCAGTGATGCAGCTCATCGCCGAGGGCTACACCGCACCGGAGATCGGCGAGCAGCTCACGATCAGCCCCAAGACGGTGGACACCTACAAGCAGCGTATCAACGACAAGCTCGGCCTGACGCACCGTGCGGACTACGTGAAGCTGGCGCTCAAGCTGGGGCTGCTGCAAACGCCGTGATGTGGGAACTGGACATCCAGGCTACACGAACGACCGCGGGAAAGGGCCTTCGCGTCACGACTTGAGCTCGCCCGACTGGATGCGCTTCGCCGTCCGCTCCACCTCGCCGAGCACACGGAGCAGGTTGCCGCTCCAGATCTTCGCGATCTGCTCCTCGGTGTAGCCTCGGCGCAGCAGCTCGGTGGTGACGTTGATGGATTCGAGCGCGCAGTTGAATCCGTCGACTCCACCACCGCCGTCGAAGTCGGAGCTGATTCCGATGTGATCGAGGCCGATCAGCTTCACGCCGTAGTCGATGTGATCCACGAAATCCTTGACTGTCGCCGCTGCGGCCTGCGGGTACTCGGCGGCAATGGCGCGCCGCCGGTCCTCGTATTGCTGCCGGCGATCCGACGGCAGAGCCGCGAGTTGCGCATCGGTCGCGGACGGCGGCGCGCCACGCGCACTCCCCGTGGGGACGCTGCACGACGCACCGGGTGCGCCCGCCACTGGACGTCGGGCGCCGCCGGCCCCACCGCGCACTGCGCCCGCGCCTCGCACGGGTGGCTCGATGCCGAACTCCGTGTTGAGGGATGCCGTCGCGCGTGCGCGCGCTGCGTCGGCGGACGCGTCGCACTTCACGTAGCTGCGAAACGCCACCATCTGCACGACGCCGCCATTCCGTGCCAGCGCTCGAAGTTGTTCGTCGTCAAGGTTGCGGGAATGATTGCACAGCGCGCGGGCTGCCGAGTGCGACGCGATGATCGGAGCTTTTGACAACGCAAGCGTCTGCATCATCGAGAGCTTGGACGGATGCGACACATCGATCATGATGCCCCACCGGTTCATCTCGGTGATCACCTGCCTGCCCAGGGGCGAGAGGCCGTTCCACCTCCACTCGTTCGTGCTCTCGCCCGTGTTCGAATCGGAGAGCTGGCTGTGTCCGTTGTGCGAGAGCGACATGTATCGAGCACCGCGATCGAAGAACTCCTTCACGCGCGAGATGTCGGTGCCGATGCCGTAGCCGTTCTCGACCCCCATGAAGGCCACCTTCTTTCCGCTGGCGTAGATGCGGCGCGCGTCGTCCGCGGTGTACGCAATCGCGATCCGGGACGGCGCGAGCTGCTCGGCCAGCCGATGAACCGCGTTGAATTTCGCCGTGTCCTGGGCGTAGGCGCTGGCGTATCCGTCCGAGTCGAGCGGACCCTGGCCCACGTAGATCGAGAAGAAGACGGCGTCGAGTCCACCCTGCTCCATTTGAGTGACGTCGACCTGGCCGCTCAGACGATCTGCGTAGTTGAGCGAACCGGGGACAAAATTGCCCGGGTCGATGTCGACGTGCGTATCCAGCGTCATCACGCGCTCGTGAATCGGACGGGCCGTCGCGGCGAGCGCGTCGGCGGACAATCCGGACGTCGTGCGCGACGCGGAGGTGCACGCGGCGCCGGCGTACAGCAGCGCAAGCGAGAGGACGGCAGGGGCGATGCGCGGCATGACACGCTCCGGGAAGTCGGGACGGGCGAGCCAGCGTCGGCGCGCTGGACGATGCGTACCCGTCCCTACGCTCACGCACGGACAAGCGCTGGACCGTCCGGCTCGACGGCAGGAGCATCACGGGCCGCTGCGCAGAGGACATGACGCGCGGGGCAAGGGTTGCCGGACCGCGCCCCACGGCGGAAGTTCGATGGATGTCCGTCATCCCGCGTCAGGCGACCTCGTCGATGGATCATCCCGACCAGATCGGGCAGTCGACGCCCCTCTCCGGCCCCAGCGTCCGCCGCGAGGACGTCCCGCTCCACGACGACGTCCGCTGGCTCGCTGCCGCACTCGGCCGCGTGATCCGCCGGCTCCACAGCGAAGAGGCCTTCGACGCGGTGGAGCGCCTGCGCGCGGCATGCCGCGCACGCCGGCACGGCGAGCCCGGCGCCGCATCCCTCGACGAACTGCTCGGTCAGGTGTCGCGACTTCCGCTCGAGCTCTGCGCCGTGACCGCCCGCGCATTCACGCTGTTCTTCCTGCTCATCAACACGGCGGAACAGGTGCACCGCGTGCGCCGCACGCGCGCGTACCGCACGACCGAGACAGAAGATCCTCAGCCCGCATCCGCGCGTTGGGCCATGCGCCGATTGCGTGAACAGCGACACACCGCGACCGACGTCGCCGCGGCGATCGCCCGGCTGCATGTACGGCCCGTGCTCACCGCGCATCCCACCGAGTCCACGCGTCGAACGTTGCTGGCCCTCCAGGCCCGCATCGCTGACCTGCTGCTCTCCCGCGAGGAGGCCACGGCGGCCGAGCGGCGCGCCATGGATGAGGAGCTCGACGGTGAAGTGGAACTACTCTGGACCACGGCGGAGGTGCGGCAGGATCGCCCGTCGGTGAAGGACGAGGTCAGCACGGTGCTGTGGTACCTCGAGACCCGGCTCCTTGATGCCAGCACGGCCGCGCGCGATGCCCTCGTGCGCGCGTTCGAGGAGGAGTTTGCCGTCGCGAGTCCAGACGTCACCAACGCGATACCGATTCGCCTCGGCAACTGGGTGGGCGGCGACCGCGATGGCAATCCGTTCGTCACCGCCGACGTCACCGTGGCGACCGCTCGGCGCGCCAGCCACGCGATACTCGGCCGGTATCGCACCATCGTGAATGCGCTGGTGCAGCGGCTATCCATGTCCGCGAGCATCGCGCCGCCCACAGAAGCGCTCGTTCACTCGCTGGAGTCGGATCGCGAGCTGCTCCCAGCGGTATGGGAAGCGAACCGCCAGCGCAATGCGGACGAGCCGGTGCGGCTCAAGCTCACCTACATCGCGGCGCGCCTCGAAGCCTCGCGCCGGCTCGTCGCGTCGCGCGACGCGGCGCGTCCGGCCCGCGAGCCGGCTGCGTACGCGGACGCCGCGTCGCTGATCGGCGATCTCGAGCTGGTGCGGGAGTGTCTCGTCGCCGCGAACGCCATTCATGCCAGTCGCACGACCATCGAGCCACTGCTGGCAACCGTGCGCGCGCATGGCTTTCATGGCTACCTGCTCGACGTCCGCGAACACTCCGACGTGCATCGGGCCGCGCTCGACGATGTCGGCGCGCGGGTGGGCGCCCCTGCGCTCGCGGGCGACGCGCTCCGCGCCGAGCTGCTGGGCCGGCGTCCACTGGTGGGCGCGCAGGTGCCGCTCGCGCCCGAGACGCAGAAGGTGCTCGATACCTTCCGCACCGTCCGCACGATCCAGGACGAACTGGGGGAAGGCGCGGCGAGTACCTACATCGTCTCCATGACGCGCAATGGAGACGACCTGCTGCGCGTTCTTCTCTTCGCACGCGAGACCGGCCTCGTCGACCTCGCGTCCGATCCGCCGACGTCGCGGCTCGACGTCGTGCCGCTGTTCGAAACGCTCGACGACCTCGATCGTGCGCCAGAGGTGATGCGCGCGCTACTCATGGATCCGGTCTATCGTCGACAGCTGGCGGCGCGCGGCAATCGTCAGGAAGTGATGATCGGGTATTCCGACTCGGGCAAGGACGCCGGCATTCTCGCGTCGTCGTGGGCGTTGTATCGGGGGCAGGAGGCCTTGGCTGCACTCTTTCGCGAGCACGGCGTCGCGCTCCGGCTGTTTCACGGGCGGGGCGGCAGTGTGGGGCGCGGCGGCGGCTCGCCCGTGTACCGCGCCCTTGCTGCCCTGCCGCCGCAGACCGTGGGCG
The DNA here is from genome assembly GCA_031362845.1 of Gemmatimonadaceae bacterium. Lineage (GTDB taxonomy): Bacteria > Gemmatimonadota > Gemmatimonadetes > Gemmatimonadales > Gemmatimonadaceae > AG11. Next base: position 24,446 of record JANLTI010000047.1, read on the forward strand.
GCGCGCTCAAGATCACCGAGCAGGGCGAGATCATCTCGCAGCAGTTCGGCCTGTTGCCCATCGCCGAACGCACGATGGAGGTGACACTCGCCGGCGTGCTGCTCCAGGAATTCACCGACTGGCGCGACGGCGTGCCCGCATCGGAGGTCGAGGCGTTTCGCGCACGGATGACGACGCTGTCCGAGCACGGACTGCGCGTCTATCGCGAGCTCGTGCACGAAGGGGATGCGCTGTTCACGCTCTTTCGCGTCGCGACACCAATTGCCGAGCTGGCCGATGCGCGATTCGGGTCGCGGCCGGCCTACAGGCCCGGCGCTGCACCGGGGATCGAGGGCATCCGTGCCATTCCCTGGGGATTCGGCTGGACCCAGATCCGGCTGATGCTCACCGGCTGGCTCGGCGCCGGCACCGCGCTGGCCGACGCCGTGTCCACGCCGGACGGGCTCGCGGCGATGCGGCGCATGGCGGCGGTGTGGCCGTTCTTCGACGATCTGCTGGGAAAGATCGAGATGGTCTGCGCGAAGACGGATCTCGAGATCGCCCGCCTCTATGTCGAACAGCTGGGCGGCGACGTCGCGCTGCTGGCGCGGCTGGAGGCGGAGTATCGGCGTACCGTCGACTCGGTGCTCCTCATCCGCCAGCGCTCGCGCCTCGCCGACGACGTGCCGGTGTTGCAGTCGGCAATCAGCCTCCGCAATCCGTATGTGGATCCGCTCTCGCTGCTCCAGGTCGCGCTGCTGCAACGCAAGCGCGCCAGTGCATCGGCCGAGGAGCAGGAGCGGATCGAGGACGTGCTGTCGACGACGCTGAGCGGAATCGCCCAAGGGCTGCGGAACACGGGATGAGTGACGAACGTCTGCGCGACGGTGGGGCTGCACGGGATCCCATTCGCGTTGCACTCATCGGCTACGGGCTCGGCGGGTCAGCCTTTCATGCCCCGCTTATTTCCGCCACGCCGGGTCTGCATCTCACCGCCGTGGTCACGCGTGATGCGGGTCGCCGTGCACAGGTGGAGCACCGCTATTCCAGTGTGCGCGTCGTCACCGACGTCGACGCGCTGTGGCGCATGTCCGACGCGCTGGATCTGGTGGTGGTGAGCTCACCGAACGCGACGCACGTTCCGCATGCGCGCGCGGCGCTCGACGCGGGGCTGCACGTCGTCGTCGACAAGCCGTTCGCACCGAGCGCTGCCGAGGCACGCGCGGTCGGGGCGCTGGCGGATGGGGTGGGGCGCCTGGCAATTCCGTTTCACAACCGGCGATGGGACGGCGACTATCTCACCGTGCAGCGCCTGGTGCGCGAGAATGCGCTGGGCGCGATTCATCGGTTCGAATCGCGGTTCGAGCGGTTGCGTGCGACGGCGAAGCCGGGCTGGACGCTGGCTGATGCAGCCGAGCGCGGAGAGGGCATCGTGCTCGACATCGGGACGCACCTGATCGACCAGGCGCTGCATCTGTTCGGGCCCGTGACCGCAGTTCATGCTGAACTGGAGCGACGGCATCCGGCGGTCGTCGTGGAGGACGAGGCATTTCTCTCGCTCGCGCATGCCGGCGGCGTGCGCAGCCACCTGTACATGAGCGCTGCGGCCGCGCAGTCGGGTGCGCGCATGAGCGTGTGGGGCGCGCGCGCCGCGTACGTGAAGCATGGCCTCGACCCACAGGAGGATGCGCTCCGCGCTGGTGCTATTCCTGGCGCTGCCGACTGGGGCGCCGAGCCGCGCGAGCGGTGGGGATCGTTGGGCACCACGACCGAACGCGCACCGTATCCGACGCTGAACGGCGCGTATCCGGCATTCTATGCTGGCGTGGAGCGGGCCATTCGCGCCGGCGGCGCGCCCCCCGTGCTCGTCGCTGACGCCGTCGCGACGCTGAACGTCATCGAGGCCGCGTTCCGTTCCGCGCGCGAGCGTCGTGTCGTCGAGGTCGCGTCGGCGGGCTGAGTGCCGGTGCGGCGAGTGGAGAGCGGCGACTGCAGGCGGAGAGCGAGGAGGGGTGAGGCCGGAGCCGGAAGGCCTGAGGCGTGAGGGTTGAGGGAAGTTCGACCTCATCGCTCACGCCTCAATGCTTCTCGCTGCAACCTGCAACCTTCCCGCTCTCCCGCTGCAGCTCGCGATGCGTTGGCGGTGGCGCCTACCAGATCGGCCTCGCGCGCCGATCGGGCAGCCCCAAACTCGATGCATCCGGCGTGCATCCGGGCGGCGTATGCCAATGACATCGGCGTCAGCTTGCCATGCGCCATGGGCGCGCATCGATAGCTGCTGCCACCCACCGTACCAGTCAGGAGGAATTCATGCAGTTTCGCTTCCAGGGCTCAGGGCGACGCGCGGTCGCGCTCGCTGCCGCCCTCGGTCTCGTCGCCGTCGCGAGCATCAGCGTCGCGCGCGCGTCGGACCATCAGGACTCCGCGCTCGTCGAGCTCAACCCCAAGATGGACATGAGTGACGTGTACGCATTCCCCGGCGCCGCTGCCGACCGGATCGTGCTCGTCCTGAACAGCAATCCGCTTCTCACCCCGGCCAATACCCCGGCGGCCTCGTTCGATCCGGACATTCTCTACCAGTTCAAGGTCGACAACACCGGCGATGCGAAGGAAGACCGCGTCATCCAGGTGACGTTCAAGGGCAAGGGCGCCAGCCAGACGTTTGAAGTGCGTGGCCCGCTCGTACCGCCCGTACAGGGCGCAATGATGAACACGGTCTCCACGGCGGCGCCGGGCGTTACCGGCGCGATCAACCAGGTGGTCAGCAGCGGCGGTGTGCAGGTGTTCGCCGGCGCGCGCGAAGATCCGTTCTTTCTCGACCTCGAGCAGTTCCTCCGCATCCTGCCCGATCGCAAGCCGGTGACCGGCCCGCTGTCGCAGATCCCGGATGCCCAGTCAGCCACGTCGTTCCGTGCCACCGGTGCGGCAGTCGACGCGCTCAAGGGGGCGAACCTGCTCTCCATCGTGATCGAGCTGCCCACGGCACAGCTCACGGCGGGTGGCACGGCGAAGCTCGGCATCTGGGGCACGATCAGCCGCTAACGGCATCGCGCTCTCCCATCATTCATACACTCGAGGATTCAAATACATGTTGAACGTTCATCTGGCGCGTCAGGTACGACGCGGCGCTCTCGCGGCGCTCGCCGTGGCCGCCCTCGCCGGCGCCACCGCGTGCGACGACGACAACGTCACCGGTCTTTCAGGCGAAGAGAAGACCTATAACCAGGTCCAGCGCCTGGGCAATCCGCTCGTGAGCGAAGTGCTGCTCATGAAGCGCGACCATGCCTTCCACGGCAGCATCGGACCCGACGCCGACGTCGCGAATCTCGCGCCGAAGGTGAAGGGTTTCGTCGCCGCCTTCCGTCCCAACGCGACCGCGCTGCAGAATGCCATCGCCGGCACGCTGCTGCCCGACATGCTCACCGTCTTCACGGCGCAGCCGCAAAGCTCCGCCGGCTACCTGAGCTACGTCCTCGCGCCGAGTGGTCAGGCGTACGGCGGCCGCAAGCTCGCGGACGACGTCGTCGACATTTCGTTGACGGCCGTCTTCAGCGACCTGCTCGATCCCACGCAGGCTGTCTGCAAGCCGTTCGTCCTCCCGCTCTGCACGGATAACGTCCCGTCGCACGGTGGATTCACGACGACGTTCCCGTACCTGGGCGCGCCGAAGTAACCCCATGCACACGCGTCCGCAGCATCCGCCAGCGAACACCGCCATGTCGACGAAGGAGTTGCCCTTCTTCATCGTGCTGCGGCGAGCGTTCCTCCTGACGGCTGTTGCGGCCGCGATGGCATGCGGACGTGGTGCACCCGCTGAATCCAACAAGATCGCGCCCGCCGCGACCGCCGCGCCGTTGAAGTCGGCCGCCGAGATTCGCGATCTCGACATCGTTTATTTCACCCAGCGCGCCGAGCGTGATCCAACCGGCGCGCTCGACCTCGCCCGACTGGGCGCGCTGTATCTCGCCCGTGGCCGCGAATCGGGCGATCCGCGCGATGCGGAGCTTGCCGAGCAGGCGGCGCGCCGCTCGCTGCGCAACCGGGCGACGCACAACAGCGCCGCATCGTTCGTCCTTCAGTCATCGCTCCTCTCCCAGCACCGCTTCGCCGAGGCGCTCCGCCTCGCCATCGCGGCGCGCGACGCGGAGCCGGAGAACCAGTCCGCACGCGCCGCGGTCGGCGAAATCCAGATGGAGCTCGGCCAGTACGATTCGGCGCGGGTTTCATTCAGCGGTCTTCGCGTCACGCTCGGCGACCTTGCCGTGGCACCGCGCCGCGCGCGGTGGGCCGAGATCCAGGGGCACCCCGAGCAGGCGCGACTGTTTCTGAAGGCGGCGCTGGCTACCGCGCAGCGTCAGTCGGTGCTGCCCGCCGAGCAGCTGGGCTGGTACTGGCTTCGTGTTGGCGACGTCGAGCTTCGCACGGGCCGCCCGGTCGCCGCGGACTCGGCGTATCGGGCCGGCCTCGCGGCGCACCCCGGCGACTATCGCCTCCTCTCCGCGCTCGCCCACAGCGCACTCGTGCAGCAACGCTGGCGCGACGCGATCGCGTACGGTGAGCAGGCCATTGGCGTCACGCTCGATCCGGCCACCCTCGGCGTGCTGAGCGACGCCGCGACCGCACTGGGAGACACCGCCAAGGCCGCCGAATATGCACGCGTACTGGATGTGGTGGTGTTGCAGCAGCCCGGCGCGTATCACCGGGCATGGAGCCTGTTTCTGCTCGATCACGATCGGCACGTTGCCGTGGTGTCCCGAAAGATTCGCGAGGAGCTGCGCACCAGGCGCGACGTCTACGCCTACGATCTGCTCGCGTGGTCGCTGCACAAGCAGGGACGTCATCGCGAGGCGGCGACGGCCATGGCGCAGGCCCTTCGCGAGGGCACCCAGGACGCCCAGCTCTTCTATCATGCCGGCGAGATCGAACGGGCGTTGGGCCATGACGACGCGGCGCGCACGCATCTCGCGCGCGCACTCGCGGTGAATCCGTTCTTTCACCCGACGCAGCCGGCGCGCGCGCGTGCAGCGCTGGCGGCGCTGAAGCGTGCTCCCGTCGCGGTGGCGTCGGCAGGCGGGGCGACGGCGCCGTGAACGAGTTCGTCACCTTCGCGCAGCTCGGCTTTCGGCACATCGTCGACGTCGGCGCCATGGATCACATCCTGTTTCTCGTCGTGCTGGCGGCCATCTATCGGATCCGGGACGCGAGGAAGGCGCTGTGGGTGGTGACGGCCTTCACGGTCGGACACTCCATCACGCTGGCGCTCGCCGTCACCGGACTGCTCGATCTTCCGACGGCGCTCATCGAGTTCCTGATTCCCGTGACCATCGTGATCACGGGCATCGAGAACATGATCGTGAGCGACCGCGAGCGCGCGCCGTGGGGCGGGCGGTACCGGCCCATGTTCGCCGGCGTGTTCGGCCTCGTCCACGGCGCCGGGTTCGCGAATTATCTCAAGGCGCTGTTCGTGGAGCCCATTGCCGTCCCGCTGTTCGGCTTCAACGTCGGGATCGAGGTGGGGCAGGTACTCGTGCTGG
>JANLTI010000106.1:0-3377 GCA_031362845.1 Gemmatimonadaceae bacterium
GCCAACTGTCATGTGATGCAGGAGCACTTCGACGCGTGGAACAAGTCGAGTCACCGGGCGGTGGCGACGTGCAATGACTGCCACACCCCGCACAACCTCGTGAACAAGTATCTCACGAAGGCGAACAACGGCTTCTGGCACTCCTTCTACTTCACGACGGGGAACTACCCGGATCCGCTGCGCATCACGCCACGTAACCACCGGGTCACGGAAGGAACCTGCCGCTACTGCCATCAGGCAATCGTCGACGGCATCGACCCGCAGGTGGCACACAACGATGGTTCACGGATGCCGGTGAGCGTCGCGGGTATCGCGGGGGTGTCGAGCAGTGGGAAGTCGGCGCCTCATGTCAGCACCAACGACAACGCACTGTCGTGTGTTCGTTGCCATCAGTATGTCGGTCACTGGGTGCGGTGACGACAGGGCGCCTTCGCGCCTCAGAGTCGCCGAGCACTCGCGTCACGCAGGCTGTTCATTGGATTCAGAGTCCCCGATCACCGCGGAGCACATTGCATGACGACCCCACCGCCCGAACGCGTGGAGAAGGCGCACCGTCGCTGGAGCACCGGCACCCTCGCCATCGTGGCGGCAGGCACTGCTGTCGCGGCGGTGCTCGTCGCCGTGCTGCTCACCACCATCGTGCGCCGGCAGGACGAGGCGCGCAACCCGTTCTATCGAGTCGTCGCGATCAGCGACACGACGGAAGACCCGGCGACGTGGGGCAAGAACTTTCCGCAGCAGTACGACGGCTACCTGCGCACGGTGGATCAGGTGCGCACCAGATACGGCGGAAGCGAGGCGGAGCCGCGCACACCGACATCGGCCGACCCGCGCTCTGTCGTGGCGCAGTCGCGATTGGCGTCGGACCCGCGGCTGGTCGAGTTCTGGAAGGGATACGCTTTCTCCAAGGACTTCCGGGAGGAGCGTGGCCATGCCTTCATGCTCGACGATCAGGAGTTCACCGGGCGACAGCAGGCCGCGAAGCAGCCTGGCACGTGCCTGCACTGTCACGGATCGATGGTCGTCCCATACATGCGCGCCGGCAATGGGGACATGACCAAGGGGTTCGAGGTGCTCAACCCGATGCCGTACGCGAAGGCGCGCGAGCAGGTGAAGCACCCGGTGTCATGCATCGACTGCCACACCCCCAGCACGATGGCGCTGCGCGTCACGCGACCCGGCTTCACCGAGGGGATCCGCGTGCTCAAGGCGAGCCAGGGCGTGAAGGACGCGGCGAGCTATGACCCGAATACCATGGCGACGCGTCAGGAGATGCGCACGTTCGTGTGTGCGCAGTGCCATGTGGAATATCACTTCAAGGGACCGGAGAAGCGGCTCGTGTATCCATGGGCAAAGGGGCTCACGGTGGACAGCATTCTCGCCTACTACGACTCCACGAAGCATTCGGACTGGACGCACGCGGTGAGCGGAGCGAAGGTGCTCAAGGCGCAGCATCCCGAGTTCGAGATGTACAGCCAGGGGATCCACGCACGTGCCGGCGTCGCCTGCGCCGACTGTCACATGCCGTACGAGCGGGTAGGCGCACAGAAAATCTCGGACCACCATGTGCGGAGCCCGGTGCTCAACATCAACCGAGCATGCCAGACGTGCCACAAGGTGTCCGAGGAAGAGCTGAAGGGGCGCGTGGAAGCGAGCCAGAACCGGACGTACGAGCTGCGGAACGTCGCGATCGACGCGGTGCTGCAGCTGACGCGCGGCATCGCGGCGGTGGTAACGCGTGATAGCACCGATGCTCGGCTGGCAAAGGCGCGCGACTTTCAGCGGAAGGCGCAGTTCTTCACCGACTTCGTGGAGGCGGAGAACTCGATGGGATTCCACGCGCCGCAGGAGGCGGCGCGTATACTGGGCAGGGCGATCGATTACGCGCGGCAGGGAGAGATCGCGCTGCGTGGGGGGGAGGTGGCCCGTGCTCCTGTGGCTTCAAAGCGCGGTGGGTGACCGACGCTCTATTGCGCGCCGGCGAAACCTGCTTCGACTCACAGGAAAATCCGGTGTCGACTCTACTCGACCAACGCCAGTTGCCGGCCTGAAAGTATGGTGGTATTTTCCTGACTATGGCCATACCCAAGGTAAAGGCGACGTATTCGCTGGATGCGGCGACCATGAAAGCCCTCGAGCGCCTGGCGCGCCGATGGGAGGTCTCGAAGTCCGAGGCGCTGCGCCGCGTCATCCGGGCATCCGCGTCGGCCGAGGGCGCCGTCGGAGAAGCGCCGGCGCTGGCGGCGTTGGATCGTGCCCAGCAGGCCGCCGGTCTCACCGTCGCGACGGCAGCCGCATGGGCACGCCACGCGCGTGCCGAGCGGCGGGCTGGCGGCGCGCGCCGGGGTCGATAGCCCGGCGTGATCCACCTGGACACGAGCTTCCTCATCCGGGCGCTCGTCCCTCGATCCATCGAGGAGCGGCGGCTGCGGGGTTGGCTGCGCCGGCGTGAGGCGATCCGGATCTCCTCCATCGCATGGGCCGAATTCCTGTGCGGACCGGTCGCGCCTCTGGTTGTGGAAGAGGTCGCCGAGGCGATTGGCGAGCCGGCGCCCTTCGCCGCGGTGGACGCGATGCTCGCGGCTGAGCTGTTCAACGCGTGCGGCCGCCGGCGAGGCTCGCTGCCCGATTGCATGATTGCGGCGGCTGCCCTCCACGACGGAGCGATCCTCGCGACGAGCAACCGTGCCGACTTCCGGCGATTTTCCGCGTTTGGGTTGACCCTCGCAGGCGCGTGATTCGCGCCGCCGCTGCGCCCGTCTGTGGCCGTCCCGCCAGCGTGTCGTTCTGAGCGAAGCGAAGAACCTGCGCGTTGGTAACGACAGGTGCAGGTCCTTCGATCGCTGCGCTCGCTCAGGACGACAAGTGCAGGTCCTTCGATCGCTGCGCTCTCTCAGGACGACAGGTCGGCCGCTACCTCAACCGATTGGGGACAGGCGGCAACTGCTTCGCGAACTCCGCTTCCGTCTTCTTGTCGCCCAACTTGCGCGCGGCGTTCCGTGCGCCGAGCAGGGATCGATACCGGCCCGGCTCCTTCGTGAGCGTCTTGCGATACTCGGCGAGCGCGTCGGCCGGCTTGTCGAGCTCCATCAGCAGATCACCCGCGAGCTCGTGTGCTGGCGCGAGAGGACCGGGTGTGACCGGACTCTTCTCCGTCGCGTCTTCGCGCGTGGACGCTTCACGCATACGGGCCAGCGCGGAATCGGGACGACGCTCGGCGAGATCGAGCCACGCCTGCGCGGCGAGTCGCTGGATCGCGACCTGCTCGGTCCAGTAGGTCTCCTTCTGTGCGACGAGCCGACCGTGGATGGCGCCGAGCGAATCGATGTCGGCACGCGCGGCGACGACATTGCCGGTGCGGGAGGCACCGAGTGCGC
>JANLTI010000110.1:0-57078 GCA_031362845.1 Gemmatimonadaceae bacterium
GGAGCCCGTTCTTTCGGAGCCCGTGCGATCGGAGCCCGTGCGTTCGGAGCCCGTGCGATCGGAGCCCGTGCGATCGGAGCCCGTGCGATCGGAGCCGGCGCGCTCCGAGCCCGTGCAGCGGGCGCCCACGCCAGTGACTCCGCCTCCCGCGAGCTGAGCACCGCGGTGCAGTGATCCATTGACGCAGCGCGGCCATGCACCGACCCGGGGCATGGCCGCGCCGCGATGGAGGGCGCTGCGGAGTATATTTGATGGCTGCACCCCGTCCGCGTCCCCAGCCATCCCGCCGTGAAGCTCGACCATATCCGCAACTTCTGCATCGTCGCCCATATCGACCACGGGAAGTCCACCCTGGCCGACCGTCTGATCGAGGAGACGGGGATGCTGCAGAAGCGCGAGATGAAGGCGCAGGTCCTGGATACGCTCGATCTCGAGCGTGAGCGCGGCATCACGATCAAGCTCAACGCCGTGCGCATGACGTATCACGCGCAGAACGGACAGGACTACGAGCTCAACCTGATCGATACGCCCGGCCACGTCGATTTCACATACGAGGTGTCGCGTTCGCTCGCGGCGTGTGAAGGGGCCATCCTCGTCGTGGATGCGTCGCAGGGCATCCAGGCGCAGACGCTGTCGAATCTCTTTCTCGCGATGGACGCGGGACTCGAGATCATCCCCATCCTCAACAAGATCGACCTGCCGGGCGCCGAGCCGGAGCGACGCGCGCAGGAAGTCTCGGACCTGCTCGGCGTCGATCCCGACCAGATCCTGCGGGTCAGCGCCAAGGCCGGCATCGGCATTCGCGAACTCCTCGAAGCGGTCGTGTCGACGGTGCCGGCACCGGTCGGCGATGCAGACGCGCCGCTCCGTGCCCTCATCTACGATTCGTACTACGACAAGTACCGCGGCGCCATTCCGAGCGTGCGCGTCGTGGACGGCGTGTTGAAGAAGGGGACGAAGATCACCTTCGGGGCGTCCGAATCCGTCTACGAGGTGGACGAGGTGGGCTACAACCAGCTGCGTCAGGTACAGACCGACCAGCTGGGGCCCGGTGAGGTCGGCTACGTCGTGGCCAGCGTGCGGTCGGTGAGCGAAACACGCGCGGGCGATACGATCTTCGACGCGAACAATCGGGCGCTCGAGGCCCTTCCCGGATACCAGGAAGTGCGGTCGTTCGTGTTCGCCGGCATGTACCCGACCGACACGCAACAGTACGAGACGCTGCGTGACGCGCTCGAGAAGCTGAAGCTCAACGACGCATCACTGAACTACCAGCCCGAGACGTCCACCGCACTCGGTTTCGGTTTCCGGTGCGGCTTTCTCGGGCTGCTGCACATGGAGATCGTGCAGGAGCGTCTCACACGCGAGTTCGACCTGGATCTCGTGCAGACGGTGCCGAGCGTGGAGTACCGCGTGCACAAGACCGACGGCACGATGGAACTCGTGGAGAATCCGGCGCTGATGCCGAACACCGCGGTGATCGAACGCATCGAGGAGCCGTACGTGAAGGCGCGCATCATGGCGCCGGCCGACTACATCGGGCCCATCATGACGCTCGGCACCGAACGGCGCGGCGTGTACAAGAACATGACCTACCTCGACCAGCAGCGCGTCGAGTTCGACTGGGAGTTTCCGCTCGGCGAGATCATCCTCGACTTCTTCGACCGCCTCAAGTCGATCAGCCGGGGCTATGCGTCGCTCGACTACGAGATGCTCGAGTACCGGGCGAGCGATCTCGTGCGGCTCGACATGCTGATCAACGGCGACCCCATCGACGCGTTCAGCGTGATCTGCCACACGGACAAGGCGTACGACTGGGGGCGCAAGATCGCCGACAAGCTGAAGGAGCTGATCCCGCGCCAGCTGTTCGAGGTGGTGATCCAGGCGGCGATCGGCACGAAGGTCATTGCGCGCCAGACGGTGAAGGCGGTCCGCAAGGACGTGCTGGCGAAGTGCTATGGCGGTGACATCAGCCGAAAGCGCAAGCTTCTCGAGAAACAGAAGGAGGGGAAGAAGCGCATGAAGCAGGTGGGAGCGGTCGAGATTCCGCAGGAAGCGTTTCTGGCGGTTCTCCAGGTCGACTGAGGAGCGCGGCGCGTGCCCACGTCGCTCGTCATCCAGACGTCGTTCCTGGGGGACGCCGTCCTCACGACGCCGCTGCTCTCGCAGCTCGCGAACCGCGGCGCGGTCGACGTGGTCGCCACGCCGGCTGCCGCGGCGTTGCTCGTCGGTCATCCCGCCGTGCGCCGCGTCATTCCGTACGACAAGCGCGACGCGGAGCGAGGACTGATCGGGCTGTGGGCACTTGCACGCCGGCTCCGCGTCACGGGGTACGATGTGGCGATCCTCGCGCAAGGGTCGTGGCGCAGCGCGGCGCTCGCGCTCCTCGCCGGTATTCCGTCGCGCATCGGGTTCAGCACGTCGGCCGGCCGGCTCCTCTACACGAAGCGCGTGGTGTATCGCGACGATCTGCACCACGCCGCCAGGCTGCTCATGCTGGCCCGGCCGAATGGACGCGAGCCGACGGCGGACGAACTGCGGCCTTCGCTGTCGCCGGGACAGGCGGAGCGCGCTGCCGTCGACGCGCTGCTCGGCGATCGCGCGGCGCGCGACGCCGGTCCGCTCGTGGCATTGGCGCCCGGGAGCATCTGGGGAACGAAGCGGTGGCCCCATTATCCCGACCTGGCGCGCGCGCTCGCCGACGCCGCGCAGCTCGTCATCATCGGCAGCGCGGCCGACGCGCAACTCTCCGCCGCCATAATGGGCGCCGTACCGGGAGCGATCGATGCGACGGGCCGACTCTCGCTGCTCGCGTCGGCGGAGTTGATCGGCCGGTGCCGAGTGCTCGTCACCAACGACTCCGCGCCCATGCACCTCGCCTCGGCGATGGGCACGCCGACGGTGGCGATCTTTGGCCCCACCGTGCCAGACTTCGGGTTCGGGCCACTGGCGCCGCGGTCGGTCGTGGTGGGGCACGATGCCCTTCCCTGCCGACCGTGCGACCGGCATGGCCCGCACCGCTGCCCGCTGGGACATCATCGCTGCATGCGCGACCTTTCGCCGGATCTCGTGGCGGGCCGGGTACGCGCGCTCCTCCTCTCCCGGGATGTCGTCGCATGAGCCGTCACGAGCACGAGCAGTTCATCATTGGCGTCGATCTCGGCGGCACGAACATCGTGGCGGGGGCGATGACGGTGGATGGCACCCGTCACCTGAACATTCGCAGCATCCCGACGAACGCGTCGCTCGGAGACGAAGGTGTGGCCGACCGCATGGTCACACTGGTGGAAGGCGTCATCCTGGACACGATGCGCGAGACGGGTGTCCAGCGGTCGGATTTCGTGGGCGTGGGCGTGGGCGCCCCTGGGCCGCTCGATCGCGAAAAAGGCATCGTGCTCGTCGCCCCGAATCTCGGCTGGCAGAACTTTCCGCTCCGGGACCGCATGCACGATCGGCTCGCGCTGCCGACGACGCTGGACAACGATGCGAACTGCGCGACGTTCGGCGAGTGGTGGCAGGGCGCGGCGCGCGGTGGACGGAACGTGGTCGGCCTGACGATCGGCACCGGTATCGGCGGTGGCCTGATCCTGAACGGGATGCTCTACCATGGCGCGTCGGACATGGCGGGCGAGATCGGACACACGACCATCGATCTCAATGGCCGGCACTGCAAGTGCGGCAACTACGGGTGCCTGGAGGCGTATGCGTCGGCGTCGGCCATCGCGACGCGGGCGCGCGAGGTGCTCGTGCGCGAAGAAGGGGAGTCCGTCATTCCCGCGATGGTGCACGGACGCTTCGAGGAGATCACGGCCCAGACGGTGTACGACGCGGCGAAGGCTGGCGACTCCGTGGCGAACGAGATCGTGCGAGACACGGCGCGGTATCTCGGCGCCGGCGTGGCCAACCTGCTCAACATCTTCAACCCCGACACCGTGGTCATCGCGGGCGGGGTGACGGCGGCGGGCGATGCGCTCTTCGTGCCGCTGCGGGCCGAAGTGCGCCGGCGCGCCTTCGGCCCGGCGGTTCGGGCCGTGAAGATCGTGCCGGGAACGCTGCCCGGCAGCGCGGGCGTGGTCGGCGCGGTGGCGAGCTTCAAGCAGCAGTATCTGGGCGGCGTGTGACGCCAGCGCGCAAGAAGCGCATTGGCGTGATCGGCACGTTCGTCTGGGACGTCATCCACGGGCGCGACGCGCGCGCGGTCGCGGTGGAGGAATGGGGTGGCATCACCTACAGCCTGAGCGGCCTGGACGCCGCGCTCCCCGACGATTGGGAGATCGTCCCCATCATGAAAGTGGGGTTCGATCTCGCACCGCGGGCGCGCACGTTCCTGCGCACACTGCGCCACATCGCCAGCGATGCCGCACTCGTCGAGGTGCCCTTTCCCTGTCACCGCGTGGAGTTGCGGTACTACGACGACGAGCGGCGTACCGAGGTCCTGACCGGTGGCATTCCCGCCTGGAGCTGGCTGGCCCTCCAGCCATTGCTCGACGACGCTCGTCTCGATGCGCTGTACATCAATTTTCTCAGCGGATGGGAGCTCGATCTCGAAACGGCGCAGCTGGTGCGCCAGAAGTTCGCGGGTCCCATTCACTGCGACCTGCACATGATGGCGATGGCCGTCCAATCGGACGGACTGCGCACGCCGCGTCCCATCCCGAATGTGGCGGAGTGGTGCGCCTGCTTCGATTTCCTGCAGATGAACGAGGAGGAGCTGGCGACGGTCGCGCCCGATTCGATGAGCCTGGCGGCGACGGCGCTGGCCGCGGGCGTCTCGTGCCTGCTCGTGACGCTCGGCAAGCGAGGCTCGGTGTACGTGGCCGCCCCGGGGTTCGACACGATACGTGACCTGCCGCCTCGAGGCGGACTCGCCACGGCGCCGCGCGGCGGCACGGGTCCGCTTGGCGCCGTCCGAACGGCGCTCGTGCCGGCCGAGCTCGTCGATGCGCCCAGCGATCCGACGGGATGCGGCGACGTGTGGGGGGCGACCTATTTCTCAAGGATGGTCGCGGGTGATAGGTTGGTGGACGCGATGCAGGCGGCCGGTGTGGCCGCGGCCCGGAATGTCGGGCACCGAGGTGCCACCGGTCTCGCGGCCCACCAGCGCGGAGAACTCAGCCTCTCGTGACCAGCGTCATCACGGTGCCCCCGACGCTCGACGACCACACGTTCGAGCAGGTGGTGGAGCAGCTCGCGACGGTTCCTCCCGACGCGAAGCTCGTCGTGGACGCGCGCCACACGCGATGGGCATCGCCCTACGGCCTCACGGCCCTGCTGGCCCTCGGCCAGGCACGCGAGGTGCGAGCGAGCTTCACCGCTCCCGAAGCCGAGGAGACCGCCTCCTACTGGGCACGCACGGGCTTTTTTCGACATGCGGAGGAGCTCTACGACTTGCACGGCGCCGTGCCCAAGGCGCGGGGCGGGGAGTCGAGCGTGCTGCTGGAGATCACGGCCGTGGTGAAGAGCGAGGACGTGCACGAAGTCGTGGGGCGCATCCAGCAGAAGGCACAGCAGATCCTCAGCAAGGAGCTGAACATCGACGCCAAGGCCACCGTCGGGTTCGCGATGACGCTGTCGGAGGTGTGCCAGAACATCGTGGAGCACGCGGGTCGCGGCGGCTGGGTCGGAGTCCAGACGTACACGTGGAAGCGGCGGCTCGCCAATCGCCGCGTGGTGGTGATCGCCGTGTGCGACGCGGGGCTCGGATTCCGGCAATCGCTCGAGAGCGCGCCGGGCCGAGTGCGCAGTGATCGATGGGACGATGCGGCGGCACTCGAGGAGGCGGTGATTCGCGGCGTCAGCCGCTTTCGTGATCCAGGTCGCGGCCAGGGATTGGCCGGCGTGCGACGTTACGTCGGACGCTGGGATGGAAAGGTCAGCGTGCGCAGTGGCACGGCGAAGATCGCGATCGTTCCGAGCTGGGACGATGACGTGCCGCTGCTGGAAAAGCTGGCCCCGTTTCCGGGGTCACAGGTTCAGGTCACCATACCAGAGCGGGTCGCCGGGGGCCCGCGATGATGATGCACATCGACGTCAGCTCCGTGCTGCGGCAAACGCTGTCATGCGAGCTCTATTCGAATCTGGTCACGCGTCCGACCGGCGCCGCCGTGCGCACGCAGATCGAGGCGTTGCTCGCCGACACGCGCGAGCGCTCCCTCACGGTGATCGACTTCTCGCACGTGGGAATGATCGACTACTCGTGCGCCGACGAGGTCGTCGCGAAGCTGCTGCTCCGCTACGCGTCGGAAGATCGTGACGATCGCGAGGCCTACTTTCTCTTTCGTGGCGTGACGGAAGATCACTGGGACGCGATCGAGGCCGTGCTCGAACGGCACGCGCTGGCCCTCGTGCTCGAGTCAGCCGACGGCGCGAGCGCGCACATCGGCGGCATCGTGAACGATCGTGAGCGTGAGGCGTGGAACAAGGTGTACGAGATGGGTCGCACCGCGCCGGCCGATCTCGCGTCCGCCATCGGCTCCCCGACCGCGGACTGCGCACGCACGCTGGCGACGTTGCATCGCCGGCGCCTGCTGATGCGGCTCGATGGCGACTACGTGGCGGTCGGCGGGCTCGCGGACGCTCGTGTCTAGCGACACGCGCAACCGCCCGCTTCGCGTGGCGCAGTTCATCGGGACGCGCGTCAGCGACGCCGAGCGTGGTCCGCAGGTGCGGCTGTCGCCGGAGGATGCGCATGCGCGGCTGCTCGGCACCGGCGAGCTGGCGTGGGTGTACGGCCCGCGACGGCAGGAGCTGGCGACGGTTGCCGTGGACGACACCGTGAAGCGTGGCGACGTGGTGCTGCGCGACGTCGGCGGGGTGTCGGCGTCCGAGGTAGTGCGCGTCGTCAAGCCCGACCTCGACTCGCACACGCGCCGCGGCAACTTCGCGTGACGCCGGCGCGGCGGGCCCGGACGCAGGCGCTCTCGACCCTCGCGATTCACGGCGGCGCCCGCGAGCCCGAGGTCGATGACCCGATCGTCACGCCGCTGGTCCAGAGTGCGAGCTACGTGCAGGATGTCGGTACGTCGGAGGGGCTCAAGTACCCGCGCTACGGGAACACGCCCAATGCCGACCTGGTGCAGCGGCGGCTCGCCGCCCTCGAGTCGGCGGAGGCGGGGCTCGTGCTCTCCAGCGGCATGGCCGCAACGGCGTGCGCACTGCTCGCGCTGCTCCGTCCCGGCGACCATCTCCTCGCCTGCAAGTGGATCTATGGCGGCACGATGCAGCTGCTGACGAAGGAGTTCACCTCGCTCGGGATCGACGTCACTCTCGCCGACCCGCTCGAGAGCCGCGCCTGGCGAAAGCGACTGCGCAAGGAGACCCGCGCCATCTTCATCGAGTCGCCGGTGAACCCGACCTGTCGCGTGCTGGATCTGCGGCCGATCAGCGTCATCGCGCAGGCAGAGGGACTCGCGCTGGTGGTGGACTCCACCTTCGCGAGTCCGGTGAACTTCCGCCCGCTGGAGCACGGGGCCGACGTCGTGATCCACTCGACGACGAAATACCTGAACGGACATCACGACATGATGGGCGGCGCAGTGCTGGGCACGGCGCCGTACGTGGAAGAAGTCCGCCAGAAAATGATGGTGTGGGGCGGCGCGCCCGATCCATTCGCCTGCTGGCTGCTGGAGCGCGGCCTCAAGACGCTGCACGTACGTGTCACGCGCCAGAACGAGAACGCCCTGCGCATCGCGCGCTGGTGCGCCGATCGCAAGGAAGTGCGCGCGGTGCATTATCCGGGACTACCGGGTCATCCCGATCATGCGATCGCTGCGGAGCAGCTGAGCGGCTTCGGGGGGATGCTTGCCCTGGAGCTGGCCGGCGGAGGACGCGCCACGGAGCGGTTCCTCCGCAAACTCCGGCTCATCCGGCACGCACCGAGCCTCGGCGGTGTAGACTCCCTGATCAGCGAGCCGCGACACAACTCGCACGCACATCTCACCGCGGACGAGCGCGCCCGGCTCGGCATTCCGGACGGCTTCCTGCGCGTGAGCGTCGGCATCGAGGATGCCGACGATCTCATCGCCGACATCGAGCAGGCATTGCACTGATGGCTGGATCCATCATCTCCACCCCGGGCGAGCCGTCCGAACGCCGCCGCGTCGAACGCCGGGGCAATTCGCGCATCGGTGATCTGACGCTGCCAGAAGTTCGGCGCATCTTCATCACGCTGGTGCTGGGCACGATCGTGCTCGCGCTGTTCTTCTGGATGGTGAAGTCGGTCGTCGTCGCGGCCGTGCTCGGCGTGATCATCGGTTTCTACATTCGTCCCCTGCACCTCCGCCTGCTCGAGCGCACCGGCAAGCGGAACCTCTCGGCCATCCTCACGCTCCTTGGCGTGATCATCCCCGTGCTGCTCGTTTTGGCCTACAGCTACAGCGAGATGGCGGACGTGGTGGGATACGCGGCGATGCACCAGGACGAGATCGTGACCAAGGTGGACGCGGCCGTGCGGCGCATTCCCCTCTTCAAGGACGCGCGGTTCAGCAGCGCCCTCGGCGGATTCGTCGTCAGCGCGACGGCGTACGGATCGCGTATTCCGGGCGTGCTCAAGGCCGCGGTGAAGGACTTTTCGATCTCGGCCACCATCTTCCTGTTCACCTCGTTCTACATCCTGATCGAGGCGGACAAGGTCGGCACCTACGTCGCGGGCAAGATCCCGCCCCGGTACGCCGAGCTGCGTCGCGCGCTCGAGACGAACGTGCGCGGGGTACTCTACGGAGCGATCTACTCCACGCTGCTCACCCAGACGATGAAGTCGGTCATCATCCTGCTGATGAACCTGGCGTTCGGCGTGCCCCTCGCGGGAGCGCTCGCCGTGGTGTCGTTCATCATCGGGTTCTTTCCGATCGTCGGGTCGTGGAGCGTCTACGTACCGGTCGCGATCTGGCTCGTCGTCTTTCGGAATGCCGTCGGACCCGCGATCGCGATGGTCGCCATCGGCACGGTGGTGAACACCGGCTTCATCTCGATGTACCTGCGACCGAAGATCGCCGCCGAACGCTCACGGGTCCTCAACTTCTACTGGATGTTCGTCGCGCTCATCACCGGGGTGTACACCTTCGGGCTGGCGGGCATTCTCATCGGACCCATCCTGATCGGCCTGCTCAAGGCCGTCATCGATACCGTCACGGCGCGCTCGAGTTGGGAGATTCTCGATCTCGACGACGCGACCGATGATGGGTCCCTCATGCGCAAGGCATGATCCGCTTCTTCAACGTCACGAAGCAGTACGCGCGCACCGGCACCGCGGTCCAGGACATCACGCTGCACGTCGGCAAGGGTGAGTTCGTCTTTCTCACCGGCGCGAGCGGCGCGGGCAAGACGACGCTGTTGCGGATGGTGTACCTCGAGGAGCGGCCGACCTCGGGCGAGGTACGCGTGAGCGGCACCAGTTCGCTCGATGCCACGCCGGGAGATGTCGCACGGCTGCGGCGCAAGCTGGGCATCGTCTTCCAGGATTTCCGGCTGTTGGAGAATCGCACGGCGGAACAGAACGTCGCCTTCGCGCTGGAGGTCACCGGCGCGGCGAAGGCGACGATCGGGCCGAAGGTGGCCCGCGTGCTGACCCAGGTGGGCCTCGCGTCCAAGGGCACCGCGTATCCGCGGGAGCTCTCGGGCGGTGAGCAGCAACGGGTCGCGATCGCGCGTGCCCTCGTGAACGATCCCTTCGTGCTCATCGCCGACGAGCCGACCGGCAATCTCGACGATCGCGCCACGCGCGGCATCTTCCAGCTCCTGCGGGAGATCAACGCGGCGGGCACCGCCGTCATGATGGCGACCCACAACCTTGAGCTGATCCGGCGCCAGGAGTTCCGGACGATCGAGATGAATCGCGGCGGCATCGTGTTCGATTCGGCTGACCAGCCGCGCGTGGCGCGCGAGCTCTGATGCGATCGCTGCGTGATGCCCTCGTCACCTTTCGACGCGCCCCGCTGCTCAGCGCGCTGAGCGTGACGACGATCGCCTTCTCACTCTTCGCCTTCGGATTGTTCGGGCTCGTCGCGCTCAACATCCGCGAAGCACTCGATCGTCTCGAGGACCGCGTCGAAGTTCGCGCGTTCATCGCCGAGGGAACACCAACCGAGACGATCGCCATCGCCACGGCGGACATCGCGACGTTTCCCGAGGTGCTGTCGGCACGCACGGTGACGCAGGAGGAGGCGCTGGCGCGGGCGCGGCGCGAACTCGGTGAGTTTCGCGACGTGTTCGAGGGCGCAGTTCTCCCCGCGTCGATCGACGTCCGCCTCAAGCCCGGATTCCGCGCTCCCGCCAGCGTGCGCAGCGTGGCCGCCCGCGTGAATACGTACGCCTTCGTCGACGACATCCGCTACGGCGAGGAATGGATCCAGAAGTTGTATCGCCTGCGCAACATCGCGGGCATCGCCGGCCTGGTACTCGGGCTGGCGTTCGCATCGGTCTCCATGATCATCATCGGCGCCACGATCCGCATGGCGGTGCTGGCCCGGGCGCGCGAGATCTCCATCATGCGGCTCGTCGGCGCAACGGACTCCTACATTCGCCGACCCTTTCTGCTGGAGGGATTCGCCAAGGGCGTCATGGGAGGCCTGCTCGCCCTGCTGCTGACGTGGATGGCCCGCCTGCTGATCGATCGGTACATCATCGAGACGGTGTTCTTCGACCAGCGTCTCGCTGCGCTCGGACTGCTCTTCGGTGCGATGATCGGACTGGTCGGTAGCGCCGTGTCCGTGGGGAGGCACTTACGCAGCGTGTGAGGAGGGCGATGCCGCTCGTCGTCAGCCTCCTGCTTTGCGCTGGCGTGCCCGTGTCCCTGCCGGCGCAGGGAGCGGATTCCCGCATCCGGACGCAACGCGATGAGCTGGAGCGCATCCGACGGGAGCGCGCCGACCTGGAGCGCCGGATGGCGAACCTGCAGGGAAACGTGCACGACCTGGCGGAAGAACTGGTGAATCTCGACCGCCAGCGCACGGCGACCGAGCGGATGCTCGCCGCGCTCGACCGCCAGATGAGCTCCATCAACAGCGTCGTGCAGGAGACGTCCGATCGCATGACGACCGCGGAGGCCGAACTGTCGCAGCGGCGCGCCACGCTCCAGCGACGGCTCGTGGAGATCTACAAGCGCGGTCCACTCTACTCTGCCGAGGCGATGCTCACGGCCCGGTCGTTCGGAGAACTGGTCGCGCGCTACAAGTACCTGCACGAGATCGCCGTCCATGACCGCTCGCTCGTGAAGCGGCTGGAGACCCTGCGCGACGATATCGGCCGCCAGCGGACGGAGCTCGTCAAGCTGCGCGACGCGGTGGCCGAGAATCGCGGCGACAAGCTTCGCGAGGAGGAGCGCCTGGCGAGTCTCGAGCGGCTGCGTTCGACGAGCCTTCGGCAGGCGAAGCGAAGTACCCAGCAGATCCAGGATCGGCTCGCCCAGATCCGCGCGTCGGAAGCGCGACTCGGCAACGTACTCGCGACGATCGAGGCGGAGCGAGTTCGCACGGTCGCCGCGCGGCCCAACGCTCCGCGCACCACCAGTACGCTCCGGATCGCCGATGCCGGCCGGCTCGACTGGCCAGTCGATGGTAGCCTGCTCTATCGATTCGGTCGCGTGATCAATCCGAACAACACGACGACGCGGTGGAACGGCATGGGCATCGCCGCGCCGATCGGGACGTCAGTGAAGGCCGTGGCACCCGGGCAGGTTGTCAGCGTGGGGCAGCTCGGCACGTACGGGCTCACGGTGATCATTCAGCACGGTGAAGGAGACTACTCCATCTACGCGTCGCTCCAGGGCGCATCGCTGCGGTCGGGTGCGGCGGTGAAGAAGGGCGACGTGGTGGGCACGGTAGGGATCTCGGACCCCGAGCTCTCCCCGCACCTCCACTTCGAGATGCGCCCCAAGGGGCGCGCGGTCGATCCCGAACGCTGGCTGCGAGGGGCGAGGTGATAGAGCCGCTGCTCGCTGACGAAAAAACGACGGCACCGCTGCTGCTGGGCGCTCACGTGAGCGCGGCGGGCGGTGTGCCCGAAGCGCCCCCTCGCGCCGCGGCGATCGGAGCGACCGCGATGCAGCTGTTCACGAAGATGGCGAACCGATGGGCGGAGCGTGATTGCGAGGGAGACGAGTGCACGTCATTCCACGACCGCCTTGCCGCCACCAGCGTGGCCGCGTCGATGGCGCACGATTCCTACCTGATCAATCTCGCGAGCCCCGACCACGTCCTGCGTGCACGCTCGATCTCGGCGTTCGGCGCCGAGCTGCGCCGCTGCCACGCACTCGGCCTGGACTTCCTGGTCTCGCATCCCGGCAACTTCATGGATGACCGCGACGCCGGCCTCGCGCGAAACGCCAGTGCGATCGAGGAGGCACTCGAGGCCAATCCCGGCGCCACCGTGCTGTGCCTCGAGACGACGGCGGGAGCAGGCACCGCACTGGGCGCCACATTCGAGGAATTGGCGGCGATCATCGAGCGCGTCGCATCAGCGCAGCGATCGCGGATCGGCATCTGCCTGGATACCTGTCACGTCTATTCCGCGGGGTACGACCTCGTGCACGACTACGACGGCGTCATGTCGCGACTCTCCGATGCGATGGGGCTCGACCGGTTGCGCGTGCTGCACCTCAACGATTCGAAGACGCCGTTCGCGTCGCGTAAGGATCGTCACGAGCTCATAGCCGAAGGGTCGCTTGGCGAGGGTCCCTTCCGGCGCATCATGACGGACGAGCGGCTCACCCGCGTGCCGAAGGTCATCGAGACGCCGAAGCTGGACGATGCGACGGCGACGGATACGCGCATGCTCGACCGGCTGCGCGGTTACGCGATCGGCTGACCGGTTGGTGAGCTAGGGGACCACGAAGCGGGTCACGTCGCCGTCGATCGTTTCGCCGCCGACGGCGACATACACGTGGCGCTCGGTCACCGACAGCTCCCAGCTGTTCCGGCGCTCGAGGCGCGCGACGAGTCCGTCGATCAGCGAACGATCGATGGCGTGCAGCTCCAGCTCGGCCGCGCGATGGATGCGCTCGCCCACAAGTGCCTGGAGCACATGGCGGGGCTCCCGATGCGTGTACAGCACGACGCGAGGCGACGCCTTGCTCGCCTTGTGCAGCCGAGCGGCGTCGGGCGCGCCGACGTCGATCCACACCTGCAGGGCGCCGGTGAGATCGCGAACCGATAGTGCGGGAACATCGGGCTCCGCGATGCCCTTCGAGAAGCCGATCCCCTCGGCGTACGCGAGGCAGTACGCCAGCACCCGCGACATCAGGTACTCCTCGGTCTCCGACGGTTGGCATGCGACGCGAAAGGCGAGTGTCTCATACACCCCGCGATCCACGTCGGCGAGCTGGATGTCGAAATGATAGACCGTCGCGGTGAGCGCCACGACGTCAGGAGGCGGGATGCAGGAGCGCGCGCGCAGCGTCCACGGCGTCCGACGGCACGAGGACATCGACGCCGCGCGACGTCGCGCCACCGAATCCCGGGCCGAAGATGCCCGTGATGTCGTTGGCGCGGGCGATCGCGAGAATCCCCTCCGTCTCGAGCCGCGCCACGGCGAGGTCGGCCTCGACGCCCGCCGCGTACGTGGCGACCGGCACCCACGCGAGCGCGGTCACCGCACCACGCAGCAGCGATCGCGCATCGACTCGAGGTACCAGGAACTCATGGCGCGCGCCTCCACAGCAGCCGAGAGGCGGCCGCGCACCTTCGAGCGCCTGATCAACGCAAGCCCACGGCGGCGGCGATTCGGTCGGCCACGTCGTCGAGCCCATTCAACGCCGAATCGAGGAGTCGCGTCAACGTCGAGCGTCCGGCCCGAATTGCGCCGGCGCGTGGACGCCGCGGCGGCAGCGGCGCCGAGGTCGCGAGTGCCAGCGGGGGCATCGGCGGTGGTGGAACGAGTGCGCCGCTCGGCTGCGTGTCTCGATGGTGTTCGTCCATCCTTCACTCCGTGCCATGGAGACGGGAAGTCGCGCGACTCTGGAACGTGCTTCGTCCGCCACGCGCTGTAAAGGTGGGGCGTCGGCGCGCTGCGAGCCGCATCCCAGACCGCGGGCGGCTGTCGCCCCCTGCGTGACGATCGAGGCCCGAACGGTTCGGGGTTTGCGAGGACTCGCGTTGACGTCGCGATCGGGCAGTTCGGATCGCCGCCTAGACTACCCCGGTCGCATCCGCCAAATTGCACGCATGACACCTCCCGAGTCGGAAACCCTCGCCAAAGTCGAAGTTCTCGCTGACCTCGAGGAGGTCGTGCATCAGCTCATGATCACGCACGAAGCGAAACGGGTGCTCTGGTTTCCGAGTGAACTGCTCGCGCCGGCGCCGGACACCGATCCCGACCATCATCTCCGCGAGTTGCGCGGGAGGTCGTCCGGCATCAGCCTGCCATCCCGCGTCGCCCTGGCGCTGAACCTCCTGACCGAAGAAGGTCTGCCACACTTCCACCGCCTCCTCGCCACCTACCTCGGCGGCGATACCTTCTGGGCCAAGTGGACCAACCTCTGGACGGCCGAGGAGGACCGGCATGGCGCCGTGCTGCACGACTACATGCACGACACGCGCATCCTCGACAACCCGGTGCTCGAACGGATGCAGTTCGAGTATCTCAAGGCCGGCTTCGAGCCGGCATGGGACAAGGATCCCTATCGCGTGTTCGTCTACACGACGCTCCAGGAGCGCGCGACGCAGGTGAGTCACGCGAATACGGGCAAGCTCGCCGGCAAGTACGAGCCCACCATCGGCACGGTGCTCTCGAACGTCGCGAAGGAAGAGGCGCGGCACTACACGTTCTATCGCACGATCTTCAAGGAAGTGCTGGCCCGTGACCCCAACACGGCGCTGGCGTCGGCGGCCGAAATCATGCCCTCGATCGACATGCCGGGCGTGAGCATGCCGCACTTCCGCGAGATGGCCGACGTCATCCGTCGCGCCGGCATCTACGGACCGCGCGACTATCTCACGATCGTCGAGGAACAGATCCGGTTCTGGACGATCGAGACGCTCGTCGGACTCGATGAGATCGGCAAGAAGGCGCAGGAGAAGATCCTCGGCATCCCCAAGCGGCTCGAGCGCGTCGCCGACGCCATGGAGAGCAGGACGAAGGCGAAGACGTTCCAGTTTGCCGTCGCGTTCGCGAGTGAGTTCGAGATGTGAGTGACGTGCGCGGTGCCTGGCGAATTCAGTCGCGAGGCACCGCAGACAGGTAATCGGCTCCGCACGAGGGACAGGCCAGCGCACGACCAAGCTCCAGCACACCGCGCGCGAGCTCCGGCTGGCGCTTCCCGGCCAGCATCGCGGCGGCGAAGATCTGCGCGATCTCGGTCGTCCACGGCTCATCGTGCATCGTCGCCACGACGTCGGGCAGGCTGTCCAGCGCGTCCGCGTACGCGGCCAGCAGGTCGCGCGGCATCGACGCCGACGCCGGCTCGCGCCGGCTCAACTCGATACGCGTCACCAGATGCACGGCTTCGGCGCATTCGCGGGCCGGGAGCGCCCTCCCGAATGCCAGGAGATGCGGCGCCGCTGCGTACGACGCCGTGTACACCTCGTGCGGACGGTGCAGCGTGCGCCAGAGCGCGAACCACACCTCCGCGCGCGCTTCCGTGCTTCCTATCTGGGCCAGCGTCTCGAGCAGCCGGGGCACGTCATCCGCGGTACCATACGACTGCGTGAGCGACGCCCAGCGAGGGCTGTCGAGGCCGAGCATCGCCCCCGTCACGGCAGCGACCACCGCCGTCGCAATCGTGCGTATTCCGCGGCCGGCAGTTGCACGAGCATCGGCCGACGCGACGCGTCCAGCCAGCGCGTCATCGTCGCGAGGTCGTCGGCGGGCATGGCCGTACAGCCAGAGGTCGGAGACCCCTTCGCACGCCAGATGTGCAGAAAGATGCACGAGCCTCGGCCACGTCGTACCGGTCGCGTGTTGTAGTCCACCATGACTCCCAGCCGATACAGATCGATCGACCGCATTCGCTCCGCGCTGGTCCAGTCGACACGACGCACGTCGCCGCGTTCGACGACGCGATTGTAGTGCACGGACGCGATGTCGTCCACGCATTCGGTACCGTCTCCGAGCGGCAGGTACGGCATGCGCAATCCGGCGATCGATCCGGGTTCGCCGAAGCCGAACACCGAGCCGAGCGGAAATCGTCCGGCCGGCGCCTTGCCGTCGCCTTCGCGCTTGCGCGGATCGCGTCGCGTGCCGGCTTCTGCATCACCCCACGCGAGTCCGGTCTGACCCACGACGATCGGAACGGCGACTCCGTCCGCGACCCATGGTGACCTCGGGCCCGCGCGCGAATAGCGCCTGAGCGTGCCGTTCACGGAATCCCATGCCGGCGTCGTCACGACGACGAGCTGGCGACTCGCGGAGGGTGGCTGACGCGCCTCCACGGACCAGAGGCCGAGCAGCAGCAGCAGGTGCGCAGGCGTCATCACGCGCGTTCCACCATCACGGCCGTACCGTAGCAGAGCACCTCGGTCACGCCCGTCATGATGTCGGTCGCGTCGTACCGCACCGCGATGATCGCATTCGCGCCGAGGTCGCTCGCGTGCCGCATCATGAATGCAAACGCTTCGGCGCGCGAGTTTTCGCAGAGCTCCGTGAGAATCGAGATGTTGCCGCCGCGAATGGTCTGGAGCGTCGCGTGGAGCGTGCCGACCAACGAACGCGACCGGACGGTCACACCGCGTACGACGCCGAGACTGCGCATGATGCGGTGGCCCGTGAGCTCGAACGCCGTCGTGACCATTGCTGGATCCACCGTACTCCTCCTTCCAAGGGAAACCATCGGCGCATCAGCGCGGCGCCACACCGCGGCCAGCGGCCCGGCCGGTGGCCCACGCCCACAGGAAATTGTACCCCCCGATCGGGCCGAATGCATCGAGCACCTCGCCGCACAGGAACAGGCCGGGGTGCCGTCGGCTTTCCATCGTGCGCGGATCGATCTCCGCCAGACTGACTCCGCCGCCGGTCACTTCCGCCTTGCGGTACCCCTCGTCTCCCGTCCAGGGGAGTGCGCCTCGCAGCAGCACGTCCACCAGCCGCCGTCGTTCCTCCCGAGGGAGTTCGGCGAGCGACCGCGTGGGCTCGATGCGTGCCTGCTCGAGGAGCTGGCTCGCGAGCCGGTCGGGCACCAGCGTCCGCACCGCGCCCAGCACCGTCCTCGTGCCGTGTGGACGGAGCGACGATTCCACCTCGTCATCGCCGAGCGCGGTCCAGCGCACCGAGACCTGCGCCGACGACGCACCGGCGCGCGCGCGCACGGCGACGTGGGAGACGTCCAGGACGCATGGGCCGCTGTATCCGTGATGCGTGAAGAGGAACCCGCCCGTGGCCATCGCCATGCGCGCATCGGAGCGCGCGGTCAACGTGACGGGAAGGGAGACGCCGGAGAGGGCTCCGAAGGGAGCGGGTTCCGCCGTGAGCGGTGTGAGTGCCGCGTAGGTCGGATGCATCGTGTGGCCCAGGCGCTCCAGCACGCGGAGGCCCGTGCCGTCGCTTCCAGTGTTCGGCACGCTGAGCCCACCAGTCGCCACGATCACGGAGTCGACGTCGAGCGCCGCGTCCGCCGCCAGTTGAATGCGCCATGCGCCGGCGACGGGCTGAATGTCGGTGACGGTGGTGTCCATCCGCAGCGTCACGCCGCGTCGCGCGGCGTATGCCAGCAGGCCATCGCGCACGTCGCGCGCGCGATGCGACGCCGGAAACAGTTTTGCCGAGGCCGACTCTTCCACGAGCGGGATGCCGAGATCCTGCTCGAAGAAGCGAACCTGATCGGCGAGCGGCCAGCTCCGGACGATCTTGCGGAGGGTGTTGGGTGACGAATCAGTGACGAAGCGCGACTCGTCCACCGCCGACGGCAGGACGTTGCAGCGTCCGCCCCCGCTGATCAGGATCTTGCGGCCACCGTCCCGAGTCCGCTCGAGGAGCACGACCTCGGCACCCGACCCGGCGGCGAAGATGGCGGCCATCGTGCCGGCCGCGCCGGCCCCGATCACGGCCACTCGCCGCGTCATCGGGTCTGCACGCCGGACACGCCAGCAATGAGGTGGAGCCGCCGGCGTCGCATGGCGAATCGTAGCGCAGCGCTGCACGCCCCGCCACGCTTTGGCGCCGTCCACTGGTCCCTCGGTCACGAACCCCTTATGCTGGAAGGGGTAGTGCATCGCTCACCTCGCTCGCGCGACATTCCCACGCAGGGCTCGTGACTCGTCGCTCCACGGCATCGCGCTGGCTGATCCTCGTTCTCTCCGCCGTGCAGATCGCGCTGCCCGGTGTCGCGGCGTGGGCGGATGCGACGCTGGAGCGCGAGTCGGCGGGACGCGGAGTCGTCGCGGCGCACATCGAGGCTCGGACGAACGGTGCCTGCGCGCGAATCCACCCAGCGGAGTGTGCGCTGTGTCAGGCCGCGTGCGCGCATTTCGTGCGCGCCAACGCGCAGCCACTCGCATCGGCGCCTCGCCGTACCGCCGCGCCAGGGACGCTCGTCGTTCGCGCCCGCGCTGCCGATGCGGGTGGTGGCGGGGACGTTCGCCCACGCGCTCCTCCCGCGACGTCGTGAGCCGTTCGGGTCGCCGCCTCCGCGGCTGACCGAACTCTGCGTGGCCCCCGCACGGGGTGCCATCGCACCTGCACGACCCTCGCATCCGTTCTCGACCGGCCGCCGGCCTGCTCGACGCGCATGCTCAATCTCGTGGCGCAGAGGTCGGCGCCGCGACACCGATGAGCGAACATGTCCATGTCCGTACCAGCCAGCATTCGCCGCGCGATGACCATCGCCACGGTCCTGGTGCTCACCGCCAGCGTCGACGGATGGGCGGCGAGGGCTCCACGTTCCGCGTCGTCCGATCCGACGCGCGCCCCGTCGGTGCGCGGCGTCGTCGTCGATAGCGCTGGCCGACCGATCGCCGACGTGCAGGTGGTGGTGAATCGGCTCAACCGGACCGCGGTCACCAACGACTCCGGTCGCTTTACCTTCGTCGGACTTCCGGCGGGCAATTATCATCTCACGGCCATCCAGCTCGGATACCGGCCCGGCCATTCCGATATCGTGGTGGGGACGGACGAATCCGACATCGTCGTCCGCATCACGATGGCGCGGGCGACATCGATCACCCAGCTCAGCGCCGTGCAGGTGACGGCCACGCCCATCGGCACCGATCCGCGCGACGTGGCACAGTCGACCACCGAACTCTCGGCGGCGCAGCTGTCTCGCAACCTCAGCGGCACCGTCGCGCAGACGCTATCGAACGAACCGGGCATCTCGGTGCGCTACAACGGACCCGCTGCGTCGTCTCCCGTCATCCGCGGACTCACCGGCGAGCGCATTCTCGTGCTGCAGGACGGTCAGCGCGCGGGCGATCTGTCATCGACCTCCTCGGATCACTCGGTGTCGATCGATCCGCTGACGGCCCAGCGCATAGAAGTCGTCCGTGGTCCCGCTTCGCTGCTCTACGGGAACAACGCCCTCGGCGGCGTGGTCAACGTCATCTCCAACGACCTGCCGACCTCCATTCCGGAGCATGTCGACGGATACGTCAATGCGTCGACGGAGTCGGCGACGCCTGGTGGCGCCACCGCCGTCGGCGTCACGGTACCTCTCACGTCGTCGCTCGCACTCGTCGGGCGCGCGCAGGCACGACATGGCGGCGACCTGCGCATGGGAGCGGGACTGAGCCTGCCCAATTCGTACTTCAACAACCTGTCCGGCGTGGGCGGCCTCGGTTTCGTCGGTTCGGCCGCCAGCGCGGGACTGCTCTATCGCGGATACCGGTTCGACTACGGCCTGCCATCCGCCGATAACGAAGGCGTGCACATCGAAGGACAGCGGCACGAAGCGAGTGCACAGGCGGAGCTCACGAAGCCGCCGAGCCTCTTCACCTCGCTTCGACTGAATGGAACGGCGCAATGGTACGGGCACGACGAGGTGGAGAGCACCGGCGCGATCGGCACGAGCTTCAAGCTCCGCACCCAGACGGTCGACGGACTGGGACGCACGCAGTTCGGCCGCGTGAGTGGGGCCCTCGGTGCGTCGGGCACCTTTCGCCAGTATTCGGCGACTGGCGAGGAGGCGCTCACTCCCGCGGCGAACAGCACGGGCTCCGGCGTCTTTCTCTACGAAGAAGTGCCGCTCTCGACAACGCGGGATGAGCACTCGCGCGCGCCGAGTCTCCAGCTGGGGGCGAGATACGATCTGTATCGCATCACGTCGATGTCGGGCGACGCGAAGTTCGGCGCGGGCCGGTCGCTCACCTTCAACAACGCGTCGGGCTCCATCGGGGTGAGTGTTCCGCTGGCCGAGGGTGTGTCGCTGGGCATCAGTGCCGCACGCGCGTTCCGCGCGCCGACAGTGGAGGAACTGTTCTCGAACGCATTCCACGCCGCCGCTGGCACCTTCGACGTCGGCAATCCGTCGCTCGTCTCGGAGACGAACCAGGGGTTCGACGCGGTGCTGCGCGCCGGCAGTGATCGCGTCACGGCGCAACTGTCCGGCTACGTCAACCGCATCGATAATTTCATCGCCCCCAAAATAGTGGGCGACACCATTCTCGTGGAAGCGGACGGTCCCGTCATCGTGCCGCTGAACCGGTTTTCTCAGGCCGACGCCACGATTCGCGGTATCGAAGGGCGCGTCGAGGTCGAGGTGCGTCCGCGCACCGTGCTCGGTGTGATGGGTGATGCGTTGCGCGGACGCTTCGTCGCCGGGGCTGCCCTGCCGTACATGCCGCCCGCCCGCGTCGGGGGACTGGCGCGCTACGACGGCAAGACTGTCACCCTCGACGCGGAATACCGGCACGCCTTCGCGCAGAACTCGGTGCCGATTGCCGCGGCAACCGATGACCCGGCTGCCGTGACGACCGGTGCATATGACCTCGTCAACATGAGCATCGGCTACACCTTCACCGCCGCCGGCCGGCTCAACTCCCTCACGCTGCGCGGCGACAACCTGTTCGACGTGCGTTATCGCGAGGCCTCCAGTCGCATCAAGAACTTCGCCTTCAATCCTGGTCGCAACGTCGCGCTCGTGTACCGGTTGCTGTTCTAGCGGGGCGGCCGCCGTGCGCTGACCGGTCGCGGATGGACGCGGCTGGCCAGCTGCATGGACACGCACTGCCGGGGTCCACCTTCGCGGGGCGCGTGGCTACCTTTCCCCACTGCCCATGACGAAACGCGACGACGCCCTCGAATATCACGCCCGTGGACGACCTGGCAAGATCGCCGTCGTCCCAACGAAACCGCTGAACAATCAGCGCGATCTTGCGCTCGCGTATTCGCCTGGCGTGGCCGAGCCCTGCCTGGCGATCCGGGACAACCCCGACGACGTGTACAAGTACACGGCGAAGGGCAACCTCGTGGCCGTCGTCACGAACGGTACGGCCGTGCTCGGACTGGGAAACATCGGTGCGCTCGCCGGCAAGCCGGTCATGGAAGGCAAGGCCAATCTCTTCAAGCAGTTTTCGGACATCGACGTCTTCGACCTCGAGGTGGGCTCGGAGAATCCGGATGACGTGATCAAGTTCTGCCAGCTGCTCGAGCCGACGGTGGGCGGGATCAACCTCGAGGACATCAAGGCGCCGGAGTGCTTCTACATCGAGGAGACGCTGCGGCGCACGATGGGCATTCCCGTGTTTCACGACGACCAGCACGGGACGGCGATCATTTCCGGGGCAGCGTTGCTCAACGCGCTCGAGATTTCCGGCAAGGACATCGCGACGGTGCGCGTCGTCTTCTCCGGCGCGGGCGCGGCGGCCATCAGTACCGCGGAGCACTACGTGCGGCTGGGCGTGCGGCGCGAGCACATCATGATGTGCGACCGGGCCGGCGTCATCTACGAGGGGCGGACCGACGGGGGGGCGCTGGACCCGTACAAGGCGCGCTTCATCCGCAAGACGAGCGCGCGTGACGTGGGCGACGCGCTGGTCGGCGCCGATGTCTTCGTCGGGCTGTCAGCGGCCGGTGCGGTGACACCAGAGATGGTGGCGCAGATGGCGCCGCAGCCGATCATCTTCGCGCTCGCCAACCCGGTGCCGGAGATCACGCCCGAGGAAGTCCGCGCCGTGCGCAGCGATGCGATCATCGCCACCGGCCGCAGCGATTATCCCAACCAGGTGAACAACGTCCTCGGCTTTCCGTTCATCTTCCGCGGCGCGCTCGACGTTCGTGCGACGGAGATCAACGAGGAGATGAAGATGGCGGCGACACGCGCACTCGCGTCGCTGGCGAAGCAGGACGTGCCCGACTCGGTGGCCGCACTCTACGGACTGCGCAACGTGCACTTCGGTCCGGACTATCTCATCCCCTTTCCGTTCGATCCCCGCGTGTTGCTGTGGGTGGCACCAGCGGTGGCGTGGGCGGCGGTCGCGAGCGGCGTGGCGCGCGAATTCATCGATCTGGAAGGCTATCGCGACCGTCTGGAGACCCGGCTGGGTCGGGCGCGCGGCATCGTGCGCGGACTGATCAACCGTGCGCAGCGTGAACCCAAGCGCATCGTGTTCCCGGAGGGCGAGGAGCCGAAGATCATGCGGGCGGCGTCGATCCTCGTCGACGACGGCATCGCGTTTCCGATCCTGCTCGGCGATCGCGAGAAGATCGCGCGTGTTGCCGAGCTGCACCGGATTCCGCTCACCGACATCACGATCGAGGATCCGGCCACGTCGGAGCGGCGCGAGGATTATGCCCACTTCATGTGGCAGCTTCGGCAGCGCAAGGGTCTGTCGCTCGACGAGGCGCGTCGCCAGTTGTTCAACGGCAACTACTTCGGGTCCTGCATGGTGGCGCGGGGCGACGCCGACGCGTTGCTCTCGGGGGTGACGATGCACTATCCCGAAACGATCCGACCCGCGCTGCAGGTCATCGGCTCACACCCCAGTGCGAAGCTCGTGAGCGGCATGTACATGCTCGTCACCGAGCGCCACGTCGTGTTCTGTGCCGATACCACGGTCAACATCAATCCCACGGCGGAAGAGCTGGCGCAGATCGCCTACGCGGCGAGCCGCATCAGCCGGACGATGGGCATCGTGCCGCGGATCGCCATGCTCTCGTTCTCCAACTTCGGCTCGGTCAAGCATCCCGACGCGGAGAAGATGGCGAGGGCCACGCAGTTGCTGAAGCAGCGCGATCCCACGCTGGTCGTGGACGGCGAGATGCAGGCCGACACCGCGCTCGATCCCGAAATGCTGAAGCGCGACTATCCATTCAGCGCGTTGAAGGAGCAGGCGAACGTCCTGATCTTTCCGAACCTGGCCGCCGGCAACATCGCGTACAAGATGATGCACCATCTCGGCGGCGCGACGGCCATCGGTCCCATACTGGTGGGCATGCGCCGGCCCGTCCACGTGCTCGAGCGCGGCGCCGACGTGCAGGACATCGTGAACATGGCCGCCGTCGCCGTCGTGGATGCGCAGGAGCGCGGACAAAGCGGCGAACCCGCGTTCACCACGGCGAGCCCTTCGCCCACGATCTTCTCGAAACTCTAATCCGGACGCGCCCGGCGCGTCCGAACATCACCAGAGGGCAGACAGCGATGGCGACACAGACCCAGCCGCACAGCGACACGACGGAGCACTCGCGCCTCGACGGACAGGGCCTCGCGCCCACGGGAGAGGTGCACTGGAATCTGGTGGCACCCGTGCTGATCCAGCACGCCATTCGTCGCAACGAGGGGCAGCTCGCGGACATGGGGCCGTTCGTCGCCGTGACGGCGCCACATACCGGCCGCTCGCCGAACGACAAGTTCCTCGTGCGCGAAGCCGGCAGCGAGTCCGACGTCGACTGGGGAAAGGTGAATCAGCCGATCAGTCAGGCGCACTTCGACGCGCTGCGGAGCGACGTGCAGTCGTACCTGAACGGTCGCGGCGAGCTGTTCGTGGAGGATCTCTATTGCGGCGCCGACCCGCAGTACCGACTCGCCGTGCGGTATGTGTCACCGAATGCGTGGCACATGGCGTTCGTTCGCAACATGTTCATTCGTCCCGAGCCGGACGAGCTCGCGTCGTTCGCGCCCACCTTCACCGTGCTCCACGCACCGGAGTTCCAGGCGGAGCCGGCTCGCCACGGCACGCGGACGGGCACGTTCATCGTGCTCGACCTCGCGCATCGCATGATTCTCATCGGTGGCACGCGATACGCGGGCGAGCTGAAGAAGGCGATGTTCACGGTGATGAACTACTACATGCCGAAGCAGGGCCTGCTCTCGATGCACTGTTCGGCGAACATCGGCCCGGCGGGCGATACCGCGCTCTTCTTCGGCTTGTCCGGCACGGGCAAGACGACGCTGAGCGCCGACCCGCAGCGCTCGCTCATCGGCGACGACGAACACGGATGGTCGGCGAATGGCGTGTTCAACTATGAAGGCGGGTGCTACGCCAAGGTGATCAACCTGTCAGCCGAGGGCGAGCCCGACATCTATCGCACCACGCAGATGTTCGGGACGATCCTCGAGAACGTCGTGCTGGACGCCGACCGGCGCACGGTGAAGTTCGAGGACCAGAGCATCACGGAGAACACGCGCGCCTCGTACCCGCTGCACTACATCCCGAACCACGTCGCGAGCGGTCGCGGCGGCCACCCGAAGAACATCATCTTTCTCACCGCCGATGCCTTCGGCGTGCTGCCGCCCATCGCCAGGTTGTCGCGCGAGCAGGCGATGTACTACTTCCTGTCCGGCTACACGGCCAAGGTGGCGGGCACGGAGCGCGGCGTCACGGAGCCACAGGCCACCTTCTCCT
The DNA here is from genome assembly GCA_031362845.1 of Gemmatimonadaceae bacterium. Lineage (GTDB taxonomy): Bacteria > Gemmatimonadota > Gemmatimonadetes > Gemmatimonadales > Gemmatimonadaceae > AG11. The sequence goes on from JANLTI010000110.1 coordinate 24,699, forward strand.
CATGCTTCGGCGGCGTGTTCCTCGTGTGGCATCCGACCAAGTATGCCGATCTGCTGGGGGACCTGCTCGACCAGCACGCCGCGCGAGTGTGGCTCGTGAACACGGGCTGGAGTGGCGGGGCGTACGGGGTGGGAAAGCGGATGAAGCTGAGCCATACCCGCGCGATGGTGCAGGGGGCGCTGAGTGGTGCACTGGACGGGGTCAAGACGCGCACGGATCCGGTGTTCGGCCTCGCGGTGCCGCAGTCGGTGCCGCACGTCCCCCCGGAGATTCTCGATCCGCGCGGAACGTGGACCGATCCGGCCGCGTACGATGCGCAGGCGAAGAAGCTGGCGGAGATGTTCCGCAAGAACTTCGAGAAATTCGGCAGCGTGGCGGCGAAGATCCGCGAGGCGGGACCGCAGGGGTGAACGGACCGTTAACCGTGAACCGTGAACCGTGAACGGCCACTGTGAACTGATAACGGTCTTGTCGGTTGCAAGGGTACATCGGAAATGATCTGGTGTGCCCTTTGAGCCTTTTTCGGTTCACGGTTCACGGTTCACGGTTTACATCGAAGGGGCTCTTCTCGTACAACGACCCTTGTGTTCATGGAGATCATTCGCGACCCGCTCTGGAACAACATCCGAGTCGATCCGCTCGCGATGCGACTGGTGGACACGGCGGCGTTCCAGCGGTTGCGGTACGTGCGGCAGCTGGGACTCGCCTATCTCGTCTATCCCGGCGCGAGCCACAGCCGTTTCGAGCACGCCCTCGGCGCGTACCATCTGGCCGGCCGCGCCCTGTCGATGCTCGAGGCACGCGACGGTGTGCAGGACGCTCTGCGCGCGTCTGCGCCCATCGTCCGGTATGCGGCGCTCCTCCACGACATCGGGCACTACCCCTTCTCGCACGCGCTCGAGGAGATCGGCGCCCTGCATCACGAGGAGGTCGCCCGGCCGCTCGTCACTACGGGCGCCGTGGCCGACGTCCTGCGCGCGGAACTCGGGTCCGACGCACCCGAGCGCATCATGGCGCTCGTGCGCGGGACCAGCGACGGGGCCCTGCAAGGCCTCATCTCCGGGTCCCTCGACCTCGACAAGATCGAATACCTCAAGCGTGACGCCTTCATGTGCGGCGTCAACTACGGCGACATCGACGTCGACCGCCTCTTGAACTCGCTCGTGCTCGTCAACGATCCGGACAGCGGACGTCCTACCGTCGGCATCTCGGAAAAGGGGCTGTCCGCCCTCGAATCACTGCTGTTCGCGAAGTACCAGATGTATCGCAACGTGTACTGGCATCACGCGGTTCGCAGCGCGACCGCGATGTACAAGCGCCTCGTCGACGGGGCCCTGCGCGCCGGCTCGTTGAGCGCGGAGACGCTGGCCGCCTTCACGGACGAGGGGTTGCTGCACGAGCTCGATGCACGCGCGCCGACGCCCCTCCTCGCGCGCCTGCGCGAGCGCCGGCTCTACAAGCGTGTCTTCGAGTGCCCCGCCGCCGAACTCCCCGCAGGGGCGGGTGAGTGGATCGCGGACGATCGTGCACTCGTGGTGGCGGTGGAAGATCAGCTCGCGCGCGAGCTCGGTCTCGCGCCGGGCGAGATCCTGCTCGACTATCCCACGAAGACCCAGATGCTCGGCCTCGACATTCCGGTGCTGCGACGCGACGGCAGCGTGCGTCGGCTCACCGCGGCAGGGTGGGAAGGCGCGATCAACCTGCCGAAGCTGTCCGAGGAGCTGTACGGGAGCGCGCGGTGGCTACGGGTGTTCGCGTGCGAGCGTCTCACGCTCGGCCGCGATGTCGTACGGCGATTGGCGGAGCTCACCCGATCCGACGTCCGCACACAGTTGGCGCGCGAACGACTGCTGTCCTGACGACGTGCGCCGCACGGCGCACCGGCGCAGGCGCCCCTACCCCGCCGCTGCCTTCTCCCGGCCGTGCGCCTCGGCAAGCTTTCGCGCGAGACCTCGATAGTACGCGGCATTCTCCGCCTTGCCGTCGGCGTCGAGCGACGAAGCCGCCAGCTCGATCGCGTACAGGATGTTGCCGAGGTAGAGCTGCGCCAGCGTCGCGACCGACTCGTCAGCCAACCGACCGCGACTCCGTCGTGAGGTTCGGATCCCCGGACGCCGGTCCGGTCTCGAGCACCTGCACGATGATGGCGGTGATGTTGTCGAGCCCACCGCGTCCGTTCGCCTCCGAAATCAGCGCCTGCACCTTGCGCTCCGGCTCGGCACGCGACGCGAGCAGCTGGGCGAGCCGGCGATCGTCGACCATGCCCGTCAACCCATCGCTCGCCACGAGATAGAGATCGCCCTGCCGCACCTCGCCGCGATACACGTCGGGCTCCACGTCCTGGCCCGCCCCGACGCATCGCGTGATCACGTTGCTGTACGGGTGGTACCGCGCCTGCTCCGGCGTCAGGAATCCGGCGTCGACCTGCTCCTGCACGTACGAATGATCCTTCGTGATCTGGGAGAAGCTGCCGTCGCGCAACAGGTACACGCGCGAGTCCCCCACCTGTCCGATCAGGTACCGTCCACCGGACACCACGAGCACCGACGCCGTGGTCCCCATGCCCTGCTTGTCCACTTCAGTGAGGGTACGGTCGTGGATCGCCCGGTTGGCGCGCCGTAACGCACCCGAGACGAGCTTCACGACGTCGTCGCCGTCGAGGTTCTTCACGTCGGCGAGCTCGCGCTGGAGAATCTGCACGGCCATCTCGCTCGCGACTTCACCCGCGGCATGGCCTCCCATGCCGTCCGCCACGATGAAGATCCCCCGCGTGGGAGACGCATCCACCGTGAAGTTGTCTTCGTTGCCGGAGCGGATCATGCCCACGTCGGTACGCGCGGCGTGAATGAGCTTCACGAGCGCACCTGCATCATCCAGAATGCTCCCGCCGCGACCACGACGGCCACGATCAGCCAGGTGAGCACGGACACACGCCCCGCACTCGAGGTATCCGGGCGCGGCGGTGCCGCCGCTGGCGCGACTGCCGGTCGGCGCGGGCGGTCCACCGAGGCGATGGCACGCGTGCCCTTCGCGTCCGCCACCTCGGCGACGACGGCGTCGGCTGCCGAGAAGCGCAGCTTCATGCCGCCGAACCGCACGTCCGGCGTGCCATCCAGCCGCCGCTCCGCGCCGATACGCGTTCCCGCCACATAGGTGCCATTGGTGGAGCCCATGTCGATCACGTACCAGCCGTCGTCGCGACGCTGCATCTTTGCATGTGTCTCGCTCACGCTCTCGTCGTTGAGGCGTACGTCGTTGTGGCCCCCGCGTCCGATGTGCACGAGCACACTGCGCAACGAGTACTTCGTCCCCTTCGTGGGTCCCTCGTTGAGCAACTCGAGCGACGCGAGCGTCGGGCGCGGATCCTCGTACGCCCGTTGCGCCAATGGCGTCGGCGCCGACATCATCGCGAGGCGTGCCGCATCCGGCACCTGCTGCGCCGCGGCTCGCGGCGCGGGCGGATTCGCGGCGTGCGACACGGCGGGCGTGGGTCCGGCGGCCAGGACGTCGGCATAGAAGCGGAACTCCTCGGTTCCTACCCGCACGACGTCCGAGCGCGCGAGCCGATGCGATCCCTGCACGCGCTCGCCGTTCACGAACACGCCATTGGCACTCAGATCGCGCACGACATACCCCTGCTCGTCACGCCCGATCTCCGCGTGGCGCCGCGAGACTTCGTGCTGCGCCACCACGACGTCGCATGACGCATCTCGTCCGAACGCGAGGCCGGCCGCGGCAACCATGTACTCCTTGCCATCCACGAGCGACACCAGTCGACCGCCCGACGCCGCCGTCGGCCGCGCGGCGCCAGCGCGCCTCGCACCGGCGAGTGACGCGACATCCTGCGCGCTCACGAACTGGGTCGCGCCACCCTTGGCATCGTCGGCGAACCGCAGCTCCAGCCCGCCGATTTCCACCTTGTCGCCGTGCATCAGCGGTGTCGGCTCGGCACCGAGCGTGACGCCGTTCACCTTGACCGAAGCGGAGGCGCTGGCACGCCGGATCGTCATGGGCCCCGCGCCCGAGCGATCGATGACAGCCTGGATGCCCAGCGAAGAATCAGCGGGAAGCGGGATGTCCGCATCCCCGCCCGCGCCTACGCGTGTCGTGCCCGCCTGAAGCGGAAACTGCTGATCGTTGAACTGCAGAACGGGCATGGCGGGGCGAAACGCGGTCGAACGACGACAGGAACGGCGCGGACGATGGTGCGCCGCAAGCTCCTGGGACCCGAAGGGCGGAAACTACCCCTCGCCCGGAACGCTGGCAAGCGCGACGGCGGGCGTGGCATCCCGCTGCCCCTCGCCCGCCTGAAGGCGATAGAGCCGCTCGTAAAGCCCATTCGCGCCACGCAGTTGCGCGTGCGTCCCGCGCTCACGGACCTCACCGTGGTGCAGGACGAGTATCTGCGCGGCCGAGATGATCGTACTCAGCCGGTGCGCAATGGCGATCGTGGTTCGGCCCCGCACGAGCGCTGCGAGCCCGCGCTGGATTTCCGCCTCCGCTTCACTGTCGACGGCACTGGTGGCCTCATCCAGCACCAGCACCGCGGGATCGGCAGCGAGTGCACGTGCGAAGGAGAGCAGCTGGCGCTCTCCGACGCTCACCGAGGTGCCTCGCTCACCGAGCACCTGATCCAGGCGCTCCGGTAGCCGCTCGATGACGCGGTCCGCGCCCACGCTGGCCGCCGCGGCCATCACGTCGGCGTCGCCGATGGGCGCATCGAGTCGAATATTGGCGCGCACGTCGGCCGCGAACAGGAAGATGTCCTGCTGGACATAGCCGATCAGCTTCCGCCACTCGAGTACCGGCACGGCGCGAATGTCCACACCGTTCACCGTGATGCGTCCGCGCTGCGGCTCGTAGAACCGCAGGAGCAGATTCACGATCGTCGTCTTGCCAGCCCCGGTATGCCCCACGAGCGCCAGCGTCTCGCCGGGCCTCGCCTCGAAGCTGACCTCACGGAGCACCCACTCCGGGGCCGGTGCGTCAGCGGCGCCGTAGTGAAACCAGACCTCCTCGAATCCGATCGTCACCGGCCCGTCGAGTGCGGCTGGCCTGACGCCCTCCACCGTCGCGCCCGCATCGTCGGCGGGCGCGGTGTCGAGCAGCAGGAAGATGCGCTCCGACGCCGCCATCGCCTGTTGCAGCGTGTTGAACTTGTCGGCAAGGTCTTGCAACGGCTGATAGAAGCGCCGCAGGAGCTGAAGAAAGGCAGCCACGACGCCGACGGTCAGCGTGTTCGCACCCACCCGATGCGCGCCGGCGACGAGCAAGATCGCGAGGGCGACCGAGGTGAGGAACTCGATGGCCGGGAAGTACAGGGCGTAGATCGTGATCGACCGGAGATTCGCATCGAGATGTCCCCGGTTGAGGGTCGCGAAGCGGTGCGCCTCTCCCGCTTCGCGCCCGAACAGCTGTACGATTCTGATGCCGGTGATGCGTTCCTGGAGGTACGCGTTGATTCGCGCGAGCCGCGTCCGAATGTCACGGTACGCCACGCGGACGCGCGACTGGAACAGGTGCGACGTGAGGTAGACGAGGGGAATCACGGCGAACGCCGCCAGTGCAAGGCGCCAGTCCGTCACGATCATCAGCCCGGCGATCGCGAGCAGGGTGAACACGTCGCCGAGTCCGGCCACGACTCCCGCGGTGAACAGCTCATTGAGCGATTCGACGTCGCTCGTGACGCGTGTCACCAGTCGCCCGACCGGCGTTCGATCGTAGAAGGCGATCGTCAGGCGCTGCACATGGGCGAAGAGCTCCTGACGCAGGTCGTGCATCACGCGCTGCCCCAGCAGCGCCGTCAGCATCGTCTCTCCATAGGAGCAGCCGAAGGCGGCGACGAGCGAGCCGGCGTAGAGCAGTGCGGCCTGCGTGGCCATGCCACCGTCGCGCAGCGGGATCGCGACGTCGATGACCCGCGCCGTGAGCAGTGGCCCCACGAGCTGCAGCAACCCCTCGATCATCAGCAGCACGAGCGCTGCCGCCGCGAGCCGCGTGTACGGTCGCACGTAGGCGAGCAGTCTCCGCACGAGACGCCGGTCGTAGCGCCTCGCGGTCGCGTCTTCGTGGGCACCGAGCGGGGAGAGGGCGGCGGTCATGCAGCGGAATTCTAACAGGCGGTCGCTATTCGACCGTCTACATGCCACCGGCGATCACATCTGGTACGCCCGTTGCGTTAGGGCGGGCGTCGTCCACTTCCATCTTTGGAGGCAGTACTTATGAGCATCATTGCTTGGGTCGTGCTCGGCCTGATCGCAGGCGCGATCGCCAAGGCACTCATGCCGGGGAAGGATCCGGGTGGCATCATCGTCACCATGATCATCGGCGTCGTCGGCGCGTTTCTCGGTGGCTTTCTCGGCAACGCTGTCACCGGCTCGGGCCTGAATGGTTTCTCGCTGTGGAGCATCGTCCTGGCCGTCGTCGGCGCCATGCTGCTGCTCTGGATCTATCGCCTCACCACGCGCAACCGCAGCACGCTGTAAAGGGCGCGTCCGCAGTCGAACCGGGCCCCGCTTCCTCAGGTCGAGGGAGCGGGGCTCGGTCACGTCCGAGCCAGTGGTGCGGTGTTTATTCGGGCGCTGGCCCGCTAGATTGCACCCGTCATGAAGGACACGCTCATCGTCCGCGGCGCGCGGCAGCACAACCTGAAGGGATTCGACGTCGAGATCCCGCGACGGTCGTACACCGTCATCACGGGACCGTCGGGCTCGGGGAAGTCGTCGCTCGCCTTCGATACCATCTATGCCGAGGGGCAGCGACGGTACGTCGAGTCGCTCAGCGCGTACGCGCGGCAGTTTCTCGAGCGGATGGAGAAGCCGGACGTCGACCTGATCGACGGACTGTCTCCCGCCGTCGCGATCGAACAGAGGAATCCCACCAAGACGTCGCGCTCGACCGTCGGCACGGCCACCGAGATCTACGACTACCTCCGGCTGCTCTGGGCACGCATCGGCCACACGATCTGCCCGGTCTGTGGTCGCGCGCTGAAGCCCGACACCGTGCAATCGGTGACCGACGTGGTGCTGGCGCTTCCCGCGGGCCGACGATTTCACGTCGCCGCGCCCGTCCCGCGCTCGGTGGCGGTCACGCATGACGTGATCGTGGAGAATCTGCGCGCGCAGGGATTCGTGCGGGTGAGCCTGGACGGCGTCATCCGGCACCTCGACGAGCTCGCGGGTGATCACGTCGACGTGACGCGGGCGCGGGAGCTGCTCGTCGTGATCGATCGCCTGACGGTCGACGAGGGCGCGCGCAGCCGGCTCGCCGATGCCCTGTCCACGGCGTTTCGCGAAGGCGACGGCGACGCCGTCGTCCTGTTCACCGACCCTGTCGACTCACCATTCGACGGCACGCCCGTGACGCGACTGCGCTTCACGGAGCGGTTCGAATGTCCGAACGACGGCACCACGATGCCGGCACCGACGCCGCAACTCTTCTCGTTCAACTCGCCGCGCGGCGCATGCCCGCAGTGCAACGGCTTTGGCGCGGTGCTCGAGTACGACGAATCGCTTGTCATTCCGTATCCCGACCGCTCACTCCGCGAAGGGGCGATCGACCCGTGGACCAAGCCCCGCTACGAGACCAAGCGGCGGGCACTCGCGGAATTCGCGAAGAAGGAAGCGATCAGTCTCGACGCGTCCTGGCACACGCTTCCCACCTCCCAGCGCGATCGACTGCTCAACGCGACCGGACGCGCGTACACGGGCATCTTTCCCTTCCTGCGCAGCCTCGAGGAAAAGAAGTACAAGCAGTACATCCGCATCTTCCTGCGGCAGTACCAGACGGCGCAGGAGTGCCCGACCTGCCACGGCACGAAGCTCACGCCCGACGCGCTGCAGGTGCGCATCGGTGGCCGACACATCGCCGCCGTGAGCGACCTGCCCGTCGGCCAGCTCGTCGACTGGCTCGGCGAGTTGCAGCTGTCGCCGATGGAACAGCAGATCGCTGCGCACATCCTGAAGGAAGCCAGGGACCGCGTGCAGTTTCTCTGCGATGTGGGGCTCAACTATCTCTCGTTGAATCGCTCCTCGCGCACGCTCTCCGGCGGCGAGGCGCAGCGTATCGGACTCGCCAATTCGCTCGGCTCCCGACTGGTCGATACCCTGTACGTGCTCGATGAACCGTCCATCGGCCTGCACTCGCGCGACATGGACCGTCTGCTGCGCCTGCTGCTCCGCCTGCGCGACGGGGGAAACACGGTCCTCGTCGTCGAGCACGATCTCGATGCGATCCGTGCCGCGGATTACATGGTGGAGCTGGGCCCGCAGAGTGGCGACAAGGGTGGAGAGCTCGTGTTCGCCGGCCCGATGTCACGCGTCAGCGAGAGTCCGCTCACCGGCCAGTATCTGACGGGCGAGCGCACGATCCCGGTGCCGTCGACGCGACGGCGGGTCGGCCCGCAATGGCTCACGCTCACTGGCGCGCGCGAGCACAACCTCAAGGGAGTGGACGTGCGCATTCCGCTCGGTGCCGTGACCGCGGTGACCGGCGTGTCCGGCAGCGGAAAGAGCACGCTCATCCACGACGTGCTCATGCGTGCACTCGAGACGAAGCTCACCGGTGAGCACTCGGCGAAGCAGCATCTCGGCGAGCGCGTAGGGCAGTACGATGCGATCACCGGGTACGAGGCGCTCGACGACGTCGTGCTGGTGGATCAGAGCCCGATCGGGAAGTCGCCCCGCTCCAATCCGGTGACGTACGTGAAGGCGTTCGACGAGATCCGTCGGATCTTCGCGGCGCTGCCGACGGCGCGACAGCGCGGCTACACGGCCGGCACGTTCAGCTTCAACGTCGCCGGAGGGCGTTGCGAGACCTGCGAAGGCGCGGGGTATCTCGAGATCGAGATGGTGTTCATGGCCGACGTGTTCGTGCCGTGCGACGATTGCGCGGGCCGGCGCTTCAAGGCCGAGGTGCTCGAGGTGAAGTACTTCGGCAAGAGCATCACCGACGTGCTGCAACTCTCGGTCGACGAGGCGCTGCGGTTCTTTCCGTACGAGGAGAAGCTGGGTCAGGCGCTCTGGCAACTCCAGCAGGTCGGCCTCGGCTACCTGCGACTGGGCCAGCCGGCGACCACGCTGTCGGGCGGCGAAGCGCAGCGGCTGAAGGTGGCGCGCGAGCTGACGTTCGGCGCGAGGAAGACGGGCCGCAAGTTGTACATCATGGATGAGCCCACCACGGGGCTGCATCTCGACGACATTCGAAAGCTCGCCGCCGTGTTCGACCGGCTGGTGGACGCGGGCCACACCCTCGTGCTGATCGAGCACAATCTCGATGTCGTGAAGCTCGCCGACTGGGTGATCGATCTCGGCCCCGAGGCGGGCGCCGGCGGAGGCGAAGTGGTTGCGATGGGGCGACCCGAGGACGTCGCCGGCGTGGCCGCTTCGCATACCGGTGTGTGGCTCCGCACCGTGCTGCCGGATTGGGACACCCCGTCGGGCGCGCGGAGAGCGAAGCACGCCGGCACGCCCGCTGCCGCATCGAAGCCCGCGCGCGCGAAGGCGTCGTGAGGTGTCATTCCCGTTGACTTCACTCCGTGCGGGACTAAATTTGGAGGTCTGTACCAGACCATTCCCCAGTAGCTCAGTTGGTCAGAGCATCCGACTGTTAATCGGAGGGTCGTAGGTTCAAGTCCTACCTGGGGAGCTGTTGTCGCCTACGAGAAAGGCCGCCCGCGAGGCGGCCTTTCGTGCGTCCGGAATCGATCGTGCTACTCGAGGCGGAACTCCAGCACCCGTTCCCGCGCGCGGCGCGCCGACTCGTGCAGCATCACGGATGTCGCTTCCAGCTCTTCAACGGAGGCCGACGTCTCCTCCGTCGCCGCCGCCACCTCCTCCGACGACGCGGCGTGACTCTGCGCCGTGTCACCCGCCTTCGCGATCGCCTCTTCCACGGAGCGGATCGCGATCGCGTTGCCGGCGACGGCCTCGGACACGCGAGACGACGCCTCTTCCACGCGCTCGACCGCGCCCTGGATGTGCGCGAGCGCCTGCCGCGCCGCGTCGGCAATCTTCGTCACGTCACGCATCTGCGTGGTGCCGCTCTCCACCGCGCGCGCCGTTCCCATCACCCCTTCGCGGATCTTGCCGACGTTGGTGGTCACTTCGTGCGCGGCGCGCCCGCTCTCCTCCGCGAGCTTTCGCACCTCCTCCGCCACGACGGCGAATCCACGGCCCGCCTCCCCCGCGCGCGCCGCCTCGATCGCCGCGTTCAGCGCCAGCAGATTCGTCTGCGACGCGATCTCCGAAATGGTCGTGGCAAAGTCGTCGATCACGCTGAGGCTGTCGCGGAGCGTCGCGATCTCCTTGACGCTACGGTCGAACACTTCACGCGCGGCGAGCAGACTGTCCACCGCATGTCCGATCTCCTGCGCGGTGGAGTTGGCGGAACTGCGAATCTCCCGTCCGCGCAGCTCGCTCTCCGTCAACGCTTCACCGATCGTGCGGCCCGACGCGGCAAGCTGCTCCACCGCGCCGCCGGCGCCCGTGAGCACATCCATCTGCTGCCCCGCCCCATGCGCCATCTCGGTCACGGCGGTCGCGACGTGCTGCGTGCTTTCCGACGCGCCCTTCGCCGACGCGGCCAGCTCCGCCGCGGCGGCCGCCACGTCGTCCGACTGCCGCTGCATCTCGGAGAGGAGTGAGCGCAGTCGCTCACGCGCCTGGTCGAACGAGGCCGCGAGCGCTTCGTACTCGGCCGCACCCAGCGTCTCGCTCCGGACGTCGCTCCGGCGCAGGTCGCCGCGACCAATCGCCTCCATGTCGCGCGTCAGGGCCGCCAGTGGTTGCGTGACGGCGCGTGAGGTGGTGATGCTGGACAGGAGGCCCACCGCGACGGCCAGGAGCACGACCAGTGCGAGCAGGCTTTCGTTTCGTCGAAGCGTCAGCGCCGCCGCGTTCTGGCGTTCGGCCATTCGCCGCTGGCCCTCGGCACGCAGCGTCTCGAGCGCACGATCCACCTGGTCGAGTGCCTCCGCATTCTTCGCGAGCACGGCGGCGGCCTCATTCGGCTTTCCGATGGCGCGATACGCGTGCGCGACGCCGATGCCCACCTCGACGGTGCCCTGCAACGTTCCGAGCTCCTCGAGCTTCTGCCGCTCTGCACTGGACAACGCCGGGAGCTTCACTGTGCTGCGACGCAGGCGGTCCGCTTCGTCGGCAAGCGCGGCGTATCGTGCCCCGTCGGATTCGGCGCCGGTGTTCACGTAGCGCATGCCCGCCGCCACTTCCTGCAGCAGCCGGTATGCCACCTGCTGCACGCTTTCCTGCTCGAGCCGCAACGCCCCCACGATGGCCTCGCTGCGCCGACCCGCGCGTTGCAGCGCAATGCCGGCGAGCACGCCCGCCGCGACGATGAGGAGTAACGTGATGCCGAACCCGACGAGCAGCCGCGAACGGATGGTGCGCAGCACGTTCATCGTCCGACTCGCGCGATGACGATCGGCTTGTTCACCGCGTCGTGGTTGGCATCGAACGCGATGGGGCCCGCCGCGCCAGCCATCGCCGTGCGCTCACGTCCGATCGACTCGACGTAGTCTCGCACCTTCGCCCGGTTCGCGCCGACGTCGAGCACCCCGCGGCCGATGAGCATTGCAGCGTCGTACGCGAGTGCGGCGCGTTGATCCGGCTCCTCCCGGAAGGCCGCGGTGTACGCCGCGATGAAACTCCTGGCTTCCGGAGTCGTCGCGCGTCGCGCGAGGAAGAATGCCGTATAGTGCACGCCGGGAAATTCCTTGGCGTTCGCCTCGAGACCCGACGTCGCATCGCCGCCGATGAACGGCGTATCGATGCCCGCCGCACGCATAGCGCGCAGTGCGAGCAGCGCGTCCTCCTGGCTGCCCGGGAACAGCACGGCGTCTGGCTTCAGCAGCTTGAGGTAGCCGGCGTACGCGTCCCATGCCGTGGCGCCCTGCAGGTACGGATCGCGCTGCACCACGACGCCATTTCCGGCGCGGTAGCTTTCGGCGAATGATTTCGCCCAGTCCTTGCCGTACGCATCATTGCGATAGATGACGCTGGCGCGACGGGCGCCGAGCGAGTCGAGCAGGTAGCGTGCGACGGCGCGGCTGGACTGCACGTCGCTCGGACAGACCCGGAACAGCCAGCGATTGGCGCCGCTGAGCGCGGGACTCGTGCCGGTGGGCGAGATCACGACGACGCCGTTCTCCCCGCCATTTGCTGCGTCCGCGTACTGATCGATCGCCGCGAGCGTGGTGCCGCTCTCCGGATGGCCCACCACGCCGACGACGCGCGCGTCCTGCCGGAAGCCGTCGGCGATTCGCACCGGGTCGCTCACGTCGGCCGCACCCTTGAGCATGATGAGTCGTGCGCTTCCCAGCTTGCCTCGCGATTGTCCGTTCAACTCGTTCACGGCGAGCTGCACGCCATTGTAGATCGACTGCATGCCGGGACGCTGTGGGTTCAGTGCGACGGCGATGGCGATCTCGTTGCGGGCGGACTCGCGGGGCGTGCAGCCCGCGGCGAGGACGAGCGACGCGAGCAGGTACGCGCGCGAGCCTGACGCGGCGCGATGGTGCCGGAGTGGCGAATGCATTCGACGGGAGATGAGATCGGGTTCGCGGGCCGCGTCGCCCCCGATGTGCCAGGCGCGCGTACGCACCGGCTGATAGACGATGGCGAGCCCCAGAAGTATCGGCACGCCGCGCGGTATCGTGCAGCGCCGCGGCGGCTATCTTTCGCGTCGGCGTCCCCACCCGTCCCTCGCCCGTTCGCCCATGCCCTCCGCGTCACCCACGTCCGGCAACACGCCCTCCCCCTGGGTCGGGGTGATCATGGGAAGCCGCAGCGATCTCCGCATCATGTCGCATGCAGTGCACATCCTGACGGAGCTCGACATTCCGCACGAGGTGCGCGTCGTGTCGGCCCATCGCACTCCCGACTGGATGTTCGAGTATGCCGCCGGCGCAGAGTCTCGAGGGCTCGAGGTCATCATCGCCGCAGCGGGCGGGGCGGCCCATCTCCCCGGCATGATCGCGGCCAAGTCGATGCTCCCCGTGCTCGGCGTCCCTATTCCGGCCACGGCGCTGAACGGCGTGGATGCGCTGCTCGCCATCGTGCAGATGCCACGCGGCGTGCCGGTCGGCACGCTCGCCATCGGTGAACCCGGTGCAGCGAACGCGGCGCTGCTCGCCGCCGCTATCGTATCGGCGCGACACCCCGACGTTCGCGAGCGGCTGCGAGCCTGGCGTGCTGCCCGGACCGCGGAGGTCATGGGCGATACCGACCTCACGATCGGCAAGGCATGACCGTGTCGATCGTGCCGCCGGCCACGATCGGCATCCTCGGCGGCGGACAGCTGGGTCGCATGACGGCGCTGGCCGCGCGGGCGATGGGGTATCGGGTGCAGGTGCTGGATCCCGACCCCGATTGCGCCGCCAAGCCGGTGGTCGAGCGGGTGGTGGTGGCTCCATTCGACGACGCCGCCGGCGCGGCGGAACTCGCGCGCGGCTGCGACGTGATCACACTGGAGATCGAGCAGATCGCCCCCGCTGCCCTGCACGCGGCCCTGCAGCACGCACCGCTACGTCCGGGGCTTGAGCTGCTGCAGATGGTGCAGCATCGCGGGCGCCAGAAGCGGTGGCTCGCGACGCACGGCTTTCCCGTGGGACCGCATGCCGTCGTCACGTCGGTGGCCTCGCTCGCAGACGCCATGACGTCGCTCGGACCCGAACTGTTCGTCAAGAGCTGCGAGGGAGGATACGACGGCCGCAGCCAGATCCGCACGGCGGCCGGTGATGAGCCGGCGGGAGTATTCGCGTTGATGGGCAGCCGCGAGTCGGTCGCCGAGCGAGCGCTCGATCTCGAGCTCGAGCTCTCCGTGCTCGTGGCCCGCCGCCCAGAGGGACGCGAGACCATCGTCTACCCGCTCGCCCGCAATCATCACGAGCGCCAGGTCCTCGCGTGGAGCGTGCTGCCCGCCGACCTGCCGGCGAATGTCGAGCGCGAGGCGCAGGCGATCGCGCTGGGCATCGCCGAGCAGGCGGGACTCGAAGGCATTCTCGCCGTGGAGCTGTTCCTGCTGCGCGACGGACGGCTCCTCGTCAACGAGCTCGCACCGCGGCCGCACAACTCCTATCACGCCTCCGAGCTCGCGTGTCCCACGAGCCAGTTCGAGCAGCTCGTCCGAGCGGCCTGCGATCTTCCGCTCGGTGCCGTACTCCCGACTCGGCCGGCCGCCATCGTCAATCTCTTCGGCGATCTGTGGGCGGACGGCCACACGCCGGATTTTTCCGCCGCCCTGACCGTTCCGGGCACCCGGCTCTACCTGTACGGAAAGCGCGGGGCCCGAGCAGGGCGAAAGATGGGGCACCTCGCGGCGATCGGTGCGTCGGGCGCACAGGCGCTCCAGCGTGCACAGGCAGCCGCGGCGCTCCTCTGACGCGCCGGCACGTCCGGCACCCCACTTGCTCGATATCGCGGCCATGTCCCTCCCCGTATCCGCCTCAGACGCGACCCGCACGCCGCCCGGAATGCCCACTTCAGCACTTCTGTTGGGCTTGCTGGGAGGAGCGCTGCTGGGACTTCGCCGGCGCACGTCGTCGGCCGTCGGCGCCGCCGCGACGGTGGGCGGGCTGGCACTCATCGGCGCCGCCGCACACAGGCCGCTGACTGAGGCCGTGCGCAAGGCCGGCACGCGACGGAGGGCGGGGACGCTCGCCATCTCGTTCGTCGTCTCGCACCCCGTGGAAGTCGTGTTCGGCTTCTGCCGGGACTTCGAGAACTTCCCGCAGTTCGTCGGCGCACTTCGCGAAGTGCGCGATCCCGGCGATGGCCGATCACACTGGTGCGCGTCGACGCCGGCGGGGGGGACCATCGAGTGGGATACCGTGACGACGAAGTATGTCCCCAACCGGGTGATCGCCTTCACGAGCGCGGCCGGCTCGCCCATCGAGACGAGCGCGCGACTGCGGTTCGTGCCTGAGGGCGCGGATACCTGCGTCAAGATCGACGCCACGTATCGGGTGCTGGAGGGCACGATGGCCGACGCGCTCGCCGCCCTCGCCACTCCGACACGGACGGGAGAGCTGGAATCGGACGTCCGGCGCCTCGGACCCTACCTCGATGCGTTGCTCGCGAATCCCGACGCGCGTCCCGCGGACATCTGACGCGACACGCGCCTCACCGACGGTCTACGACGCCACCTGCTCGGGTGCGAGACCGAACCGCCGATCGCGCGCCCGGAAATCCTCCAGCGCGACGGCCAGATCCCCCGCGGTGAACTCGGGCCACATCGTCTTCACGAACAGAAGTTCCGCGTAGGCGCACTCCCAGAGCAGGAAGTCGCTCAGCCGCTGCTCACCTCCCGTCCTGATCACCAGATCCACGTCACGGGCAGGCAGCCGGTCGTGGTCCGTCCGCGCCAGCAGGTCGGAAAATCCATCGCGGCTGATCGTGTCGCCGCGCATCGCTTCGGCCGCCCGCAGCACCGCGTCACGGGCCGAGTAGTCGACCGCGACGCGGAGATGCATGCGCGTGCCGGTGGACGTGATGGTCTCCACCTGCTCAACCGTGTGTCGCAGCGAGGACGGCAGGCGATCTCGCCGTCCCAGAATCGTGAGCCGGACTCCGTTCTCGAGGCAGCGCTTCGCTTCGCCAACCAGTGCGCGCCTGAACAAGCGCATCAGCGCAGTGACCTCGGCGCCCGGCCGTTTCCAGTTGTCCGACGAGAACGCGTAGAGCGTGAGGGTACCGACGCCTTCGCGCACCGCCGCTTCCACGATGTTGCGCGCGGTGCGCAATCCGGCTTCGTGTCCGGCCGAGCGCGAGAACCCATGTGCCGTGGCCCATCGCCCGTTCCCATCCATGATGATGGCGAGGTGCGGACCGTCGAACGTGCCCGACATGGCGGATGAGGCGAGGTGTCGAGTGGATGACATTGCCGCGTCAGCGCTCCCGCGTCGCGCGAATCAGCGCTTCCATGTGATCGAGGTATCGCTCGAGCGCCCGTCGACCGGCGGCAGTCAGCTTGTATTCCGTCTTGGGGACTCGCCCCTGAAACGACTTGGTGCACGTCACGTATGCAGCGTCCTCGAGCTTGCGGGCATGCACGCTGAGATTCCCGTCGGTGGTGTGCATCAGGCGCTTGAGGTCGTTGAACGTGAGCGTGTCGTTGACCGCGAGCGCGCTCACGATACCGAGTCGCATGCGTTCGTGGATCAGTCGGTCCAGCGCGAGCGCGCCGTCCGGCGAATCGCTGGCGCGTGCCGCCTCACCACCGTCCAGCGACCGCAGCTTGCGCGCGGCCCGCGCCGGCGCGGTTTCCGCATCGCCGCCGCTCGCATCGTGCTTCGCCGCTCCGTGCTTAACCACCGTGCCTCCGCGCGATCAGCGCACCGAAGAAGAGATGCAGCCCCCCGAATCCCGCCGCCATGCAGGCGGTCGTCCACGATGGCGGCGCGAACAGCGCCACCGTGCCGATCGCCATGAACGCGACGCCCATCACCGGAACGATGCGAACGGAAAATGTGCCGGCCGCCACCACGCCGACGCCGTAGAGAAGCATCCAGACGCCGGGCAGCAGCCGCAGCAACCCGTGCTCGTAGCACACGAGGGTCAGGAGAGCTCCTACCGCCATGGGCGGGGCGAAGCTGAAGACGATCTTGCGGGCCGGCTCGGACCAGAGCGGCAGGCCGTTGGCGCGCGCCTTCAGCATCATCGTGTACATCGAGATGCCGACGGACACGACCGCTTCGGACATCCAGATGAAGACCCACCGGGCGTCGCTGCCCGCCATGGCCGCAACGAGCGTCGCGACGAGCGCGGACACGCCGATGAGCATCATGCCCCAGCCGGATACCGCCGTGAAGGTGGCGGCGGCTGCCATCGTCTCGCGGATGAACTGAAGATTGTCCATCGCCCGAGCCTGCATCTCGGGCGCCTCGGCGGGACGAAGGGGCAGTACGCGTGTCATGGGTGGGAGAATGGCTCCTCAGAAGTCCGCTGTCAAGTGCTTTATACTACAAAGCCAGGCGACACTTCCACCTCCGACGCCGATCGTACCCCCTGCACCTCGGCCGACGCCACCTCCCGCGCGAACTCCCGCACGATCGCATCACAGAATGCCGGCAAGTCCTCCGGACGGCGACTCGTGATCAGGCGATCGTCGATCTGCACTTCTTCGTTCACCCATTTGCCCCCGGCGTTCCGGATGTCCGTCTGCAAGCTCGGCCACGACGTCAGCGTCCGGCCCGCCACCGCATCCGCTTCCACCAGCATCCACGCCGCATGGCAGATCGCGGCGACAGGCTTGTCGGCCATCATGAATTCGCGGACGAACTGCACCGCGCGCTCATTCATCCGCAGCCCGTCCGGATTGGCCAACCCGCCCGGGAGCAGCAGCGCATCGTAATCGCCCGGCCGCGCATCAGCGAGAATGCGATCGACGGGGATGCGCGAGCCCTGCTCGTCGTGATTCATCGCCTGGATCGAACCCTCCGCCGGCGCGATGAGATGGGTCGTGGCTCCCGACTCGTCGAGCGCCCGACGCGGCTGCTCGAGTTCCGACTGCTCCACGCCGTCCGTCGCGAGAATCGCGATTCGTCGACCCTGCAATGCGACATTCATTCGAGTCAGCTCCGCTGGTGGCACCACCGCAGTCGTCATGAATTGTGCCGATCCGTCCGCGATGCATACCTTTCCGCCGTGCCTCTCCTGCCGATCCACGGTCACGCGACGCTTCGCTCGCGGTTCGACGACGCCATCGCACGCGACGCCCTCCCCGGCTCCCTGCTCCTGCATGGTCCGCTCGGCGTCGGCAAGCAACGGCTCGCACTCTGGATCGGACAGCGACTGCTCTGTAGCGGCGCCGATCCGCGTCCGTGCGGAGGGTGCCAGCACTGCCGGTACGCGCTCGCGGGCACGCATCCCGACCTCCATTGGTACTTTCCGCGCCCCAGGCTCAAGGACGGAGACGCCCCGCCCGCGAAGACAGAGGAGGATTTTCGGGACGCCATCATCGAGCGGCTGAAATCCGGCGCCTATGGTCCCCCTCCTCCCGAGGAGGGGATTCTGGTGTCCACCATCCGGGCCATCGTTCACTCTTCGTCGATGGCTCCCGCCCTTGCGGCGAGAAAGGTCTACGTCGTGGGCGACGCGGAGCGCATGGTGTTGCGCGACGGGGCCGAGGAGTCGGCTGGCGCGTTCCTCAAGCTGCTCGAGGAGCCGCCCACCCGAGCAACCATCATCCTCACGACGAGCGAGCCAGGGGCGCTCATTCCCACGATTCGCTCGCGGCTCGTCGCCGTCCGTGTTCCGTCGCTCGGAGCCTTCGACGTGGAAGCGGTGCTGGCGGAACCCGGCATGCGCGAAACCGTGGCCGCAGCGGGTGCGCCCGGTCGAATCGCCGACCAGGTCAGGCTGGCCAACGGAGCACCCGGCACGCTCCTCAGCGGCGCGGAGTGGGGCGACGCGCTCTCACGCGCACGGCGAATGCTCGACGCAGCCTCCCTCGGCGACCGCGGTGAGCAGTCGAAGACCGCCATCATGCAGGGCTCGAGCAAGGCGCGCGGCGCCTTCACCACCTCGCTCGACGCCCTCACGACGCTGCTGCACGGTCGCCTGCGCGCCGAGGCCGAGCGAGGGAACGCGGCCGGAGCCACGGGGGCCGCTCGGGCCATCGATGCGGTGGAGCACGCCAAGGAGCTCGCCACCGGCAACGTCAACCCACAGCTCATCACGAGCGACCTGCTGCGCCACCTGGAGTCCCATCTGTCATGACGGACACGAATCCCCGCCTCACTCATGTGGCGTCCGACGGCACCGCCAGCATGGTGGACATCGGTGCAAAACCGGAAACGGAGCGGATGGCTCGCGCGACCGGCAACATCGTCATGTCGGCCAAGACCCTGGAAGCGATCGTCGGGAATGCGGTCGCCAAGGGCGACGTCCTGGGTGTGGCCCGCGTCGCCGGAATCATGGCGGCCAAGAGAACCGCGGACCTGATTCCTCTCTGTCATCCGCTCGCCCTGACCGACGTCGCGGTGCGCTTCCGGCCGGATGCGTCATTACCGGGAGTTCGCGCCGAAGCGGTTGTCCGCACGAGGGGACGCACGGGGGTGGAAATGGAGGCCCTGGTGGCGGTAACAATAGCTCTTTTGACGGTGTACGATATGGCGAAGGGAATGGACAAGTCCATGATAGTCAACGAGATAGCCTTAGCGGACAAAACAGGTGGAGCGGGAGGGCCGTACACAAGGGCTTGATGGCATGTCGGTTGCCCTGTATCCTGTACGAGCAGCGAGCTGGACAGAAGTAGCTAACCCTTTACCAGGGTTCTATTTATGAAAAATCTTCGAGGCACGTATGTGCATCGCGGAGATGCCCAGCGGCGAGGGACCAGGGTCCGTCAGACCGTCCTCGCAGTGAGCTTCTTCAGCGCCAGTGCCTTCTTGCTGGGGAACATGAAGCCGGTCTCCACCGATGCCATCGCGGCGCCGGCGCCGGCGAGCAGCTTTCGCATCGATCTCGGGTCGGGTCGCAGCCTGTCGTCGCAGCTCGACTCAGCGCGCGGAGAGCTCGCGCTGGTGCACACCGAGCTGGAGCGGGCGAATCGTATCATCGCCTATTCCAGCCAGTACGGGATTCGCGCCGACCTGGCCGCCACCATCGTCGACGTCGCGTCGGCAGAAGGAATCGATCCCGAGTTGGCGTTCCGGCTCGTGAAGCTGGAAAGCGACTTCAAGCCCCGGGCGACGAGTCCGGTGGGCGCCATCGGGCTCACGCAGGTGATGCCGGCCACGGCCCGGTTCTACGTCAAGGGAATAACGGCGGAAGGGCTCTATGATCCGAACACGAACCTCCGTGTCGGCTTCCGCTACCTTCGTGGTCTTGTGAAGGAGTATGGCGGGGATGTGAACCTGGCCTTGCTGGTCTACAATCGTGGCCCGGTGGCGGTGGAGAAGGCGCGTGCCGGGGGCGACAATCCCTCCAACGGATACGATCGTATCCTCACGAAGGGATACCGGGGCAAGGGCACGGTCGAGTAACCCGCTGGTCCCGCTCTCGCTCACCGGGAGATCGGGCGTGGACGAAACAGAACGGGCGCCGGCTGGTCAGCCGGCGCCCGTTCTGGGTTCAGGAATGTCGATGTGGCGCTACGCGCCCACCACGCTCAGCGAGCCCGTCGTGCGGTCCGAGCAGGCCTGCCGGTGCGGCTCGTCGTCGTCCGCCCGCCGGAGGACGACACCACAATGCTCTGACCGGCGAAGATCACCGCCCGCTTCATCCCGTTCAGCTTCATGATGCGCTCGGGCGAGGTATCGTATCGGCGCGCGATGGTCCGCACCGTTTCGCCTCGGCGAACGGTGTGCACCTTCAGTCGCTTGCTTCCGCCCGCGTACTTCTCGATGGACGGATCCGGTACGTCGACCGCGGCGGACGCCACCGACGGACTTGGAATGAGTATGGACTGCCCCGGGACCAGGCGTCCACTGGGCTTCAGTCGACGCAGGTTGGGATTGAACGCGACGAGCGAGCGGGCGGAGATCCGATGCTTCTCCGCGAGTCGATCGACGGTCTCGCCCTTCCTCGATTCCACGACACGCGTTGCGATCTTGGCGGCCGAGGGGATGGCGTCGAACAGGCTGTCGAAGCGCTCGGCACTGCCGGGCGGAATGCGGATGGAGAAGCGAGTGCGCGGCGGCGTCATGCCCCGCAGCAGGTGGGGATTGAGATCGCGAATCTCGGCGATGGAGCTGTTCGCTGCCTTGGCGATCGCCAGAAGCGGCGTGCTCGCGGGCACCCGCACCGAGTCGTAGGCGAACGGCTCGCGCGGATGCAGAGTCATCCCGTAGCGATCCGGCTCTTTCGCGATCAGCGCAGCCGCGATGAGCTGCGGCACATACTCGCGTGTCTCGTTGTGCAGATAGTCCTTCTCCGCCAGCACGAAGAAGGCATCGTCACCCTTCGCGTTCTCCAGATCATCGGCGTAGCGCGCCAGGCCGCGCGCGACGCGGCCAGGACCACCGTTGTACGCCGCTGCGGCAAGGTAGAGTGAGCCGAACTGATCGCGCATCCCCTTCAGGAAGCGCACGGCGGCTCTGGTGGAGCGGACGGGATCCCGCCGCTCATCCACCCACCAGTCCACGCGCATCCCCATGCCTCGGGCCGTGGACGTCATGAACTGCCACATCCCCACCGCGGCCGCTCGTGAGTACGCGTTGTTGTCGTAGCCACTCTCGATCAGCGCCAGGTAGTACATGTCTTCCGGCAGCCCGCCCGCCTTCATCGTCGCGCGGATCATCGGTTCGTACCGCGTGCCTCGCTCGAGCTGTGCGGCGATGCGGTCCTTGGACCGACCGGTGAACATGGTGACGTAATGCGCCACGCGTTCCTGCGTCTCGTAGCTGCGAACGTCCATATCCCACGTCGGCTCGGCGGCCGACGAATCCAGCACGGGCGGCGTGAGGAGAATCAGCGAATCACCGAACACGTTGACCGCGCCGCGGGATACCTCGCTGCGAGATACAAGGCTGCCTCCCAACGCATCTCTCGGGGCGCCCGCGGGGATCACCGTCGGGCGCAGGGAGGGATCCACATTGGTGGCGTTCGGCGATGCCTGGGAGGCGGAAGCCGGCTGTGCCTGGCCGTGCGCCTGCGTGGGCGGCAGCAGGCAACTCGCGAGCGCCAACGGACCGAAGATCGTGAAAAGTGATCGCAACAGCGGTCTCCGGTGACGGCGCTGGCCGAGTGGACGCGGCGTAGGACAGCGCGAGGAAAGCGAGAGGAAGGACGAGCTCGGGCGATGGCGCGTGAAAGCAGGCGGGCCCTGCGCGTCGCCTGCGAGACCGTGACGGCCACCTGGGCTCAGGCGGTCGCGATCAGCGGGCAGTAATGTAATTGCCGAGAATTCGATTGGTCGCGTTGAGCACGGCGAGGGCAGCGCCGCGCACCATGTCGCCGTCGGCCAGGTAGCAGCCGAGCAGCCGATCGGGCCCGTCGTCTCCACGCTGGAGGAGCGACGTGATCACGACGTTGGCGTCGAACGCCCGCACGACCTTCACGCCGACGAGCTCGAAGGTGATTGCCCGTTCCGTGAACAGTTCCAGGGCGCGGATCGCGGCCTCGGCCCCGAGGCGGCTGTCTCCGGCGGGACTCGCCTGACCCTCCGCCCGGCCGGTGATGGATTCCCCGGGCGAGAACTCGAGCGTCACCTGGCACGAGACTCGGCCAGAGGGCGAACGCTCCAGCGAGAACCCGGTGAACCGGAGACGCTCGCGTCGGATGACGGTAGTGCTGGCCACTCGAGCGGCGCCAGCCTCGCGATCGGGCATCGCAGGCATCTCGGAAGGGGTCGGAGGGCCGAGAGTACAGGAAAAGGGGCGACAAGGCCCCGCGTCAGATAACGACCGAAATCACAAACGGTAACGCTCGCCAGCTTTCCGCATTCGAGGCCTCGCCTATATTCGATCTCCATGCACCTGACGGGTCGTACCCTGCTCCTCTGGACGCTTCTGGCAGCCTGCATCGCCCTTCCGGGGAGAGCGCAGCGACCCAGTGCGTCGCCACTCGCGGCACGCCTGGCCGAGCGTATTCGCGCCGTGCCCGGCGCCGAGGTCGCCGTGAGCTATCGCGACTTCGCGACGGGCGATTCGGTCGACATCGGGGCGGACGTGGACTTCCACGCGGCGAGCACGATGAAGATTCCCGTCATGCTCGAGGTGATCCGTGCGGCTGAGCAGGGGCGGCTGGGACTGTCGCAGGAGATCCTGCTGATCAATCGGTTCCACTCCATCGTGGATGGGTCGCCGTATTCGCTGTCTGTGGCGGATGACGGGGATTCGTCGATGTACGCGCGAGTGGGGCATCGGGTCGCCGTTCGCGAGTTGCTCGAGCGCATGATCGTACGGTCCAGCAACCTGGCGACGAACGCCCTCATCGCCCTGGTCGGCGCCGATCGCGCCACCGAGGCGGCCCGCGCGTTGGGCGCGTCACGCATTCGCGTCCTCCGCGGGGTGGAGGACCAGAAGGCATTCGACGCGGGGCTGGTCAATACCACGACGTCGGCCGATCTCGCCGTGCTGCTGCAACGGATCGAGCGCGCGAACGGGCTGCGCCCGGCGTCGGCGACGCTCATGAAGGACGTGCTCCTGCGCCAGGAGTTCAACGACGAGATTCCAGCAGGGGTGCCGGTGGGCACTGCGGTGGCGCACAAGACGGGGGCGATCACGGCGACGCTTCACGATGCGGCCATCGTGTACCCGACGGGCCGCGCTCCGTACGTGCTCGTGGTCCTGACGCGGCGCATTCCCAGCGAGGCGGTGGCGCGCGCCCTGATCGTGGATGTTTCACGGCTCGTGTGGCAGCACTCGAGCGAGTCCGCCGGAGCGCCGACGCGATGAGAGTCGCCTTCGCCGCCGATCATGCCGGATGGCCACTTCGCGCCCGCATCTTCGACGAGATGGCCGCGGGCGGCCATGAGGTGGTGGATTGCGGCGGCCCCGAGCCGGTTCCGGGCGACGACTATCCGGATGCCGCGGCCGCGGTGGCCGCCGCGATCACGGCGGGCCGCGCTGAGCGCGGCATTCTCGTGTGCGGCAGTGGGGTGGGCGCCGGCGTGGCCGCCAACAAGGTCGTCGGCATCCGCGCGTCGATGTGTCACGACAGCTTCTCCGCGCGACAGGGCGTCGAGGACGACAACATGAACGTGCTCTGTCTCGGCGCGCGGGTCATCGGCTCGGAGCTGGCCGCGGAACTGGTGCGTGACTTTCTGGGCGCGCGCTTCTCGGGTGCGGAGCGTCATCGACGCCGGCTCGGCAAGATCGCCGCGATGGAACGGCGCTAGCCGTCTTGCGTCGCCGGAGCGGCCTGCGCCGGGCATCAGCCTTGCGACTGTGCGTTGCGTCACGCCCTACCTCTCTCTCGCCTCGTTTCCGTGCAACCATCAGCGCCGGCTGGAAAGACCGTGCTCCTCGTGGAGGACAACGAGGACAATCGCATCATTTATTCGACGGTGCTGCGACATACCGGCTTCGAGGTGATCGAGGCGCTGGACGGTGTGCAGGCGGTGGAGTTGGCGCGTCGGCTCCTGCCCGACCTGATCCTGATGGACATCTCCATTCCCGAGATGGACGGATGGGAGGCGACGAGAATTCTCCGCGAGGATGCCACGACTCGTGACATTCCCATCATCGCCTTGACGGCACACGCACTGGCGGACGATCGCGAGCGGGCGACGGCCGTGGGATTCACGGCGTATCTCGCGAAGCCCATCGAGCCACGCGCCGTCGTGGCGGAAGTACGCCGATGGATCGGCGACGGCGCCGGAGCGCCTCCCGCTGCCACCTGAGGAGACGGGGAGCCTCCCGCGAGGCGGCGCGCGCCGCCGCCTCGTCCTGGGGCTGCTCGCGGCGTACGCCGCGTCGTGGGCGATCGGGATCGGCTTCGGCTACGGTCTGAAGGGCACCCATTCCTGGGACCACGGCGCGCGATGGGAAGGCAGCATGCTGCGCGCGTTCCATCAAACGCTTCCGGAATGGCTGGACGTCGCCATGCGAGGGTCGGTCTATCTCGGCACCAACCTGGTGATCCTGCCCGCGATGGTGGCGCTGGGGCTCTGGCTCTGGCGGGTGCGAGGCCAGCCGCTGCTTGCCGTGCATCTGCTCGTGGTGTGCATCGGCGCCCTCACGATGAACGCCAGCATGAAATCGCTGCTGGACCGCGACCGGCCGACCCTGTTTCCGCAGCGGGGCTTGTATGCGTGGGCGTCGTACCCGAGCGGCCACCTCATCCTCACGACGGCACTGTACTTCACGGGCGCGCTCATGCTGCGACGCGCATTCGGCTGGCGGTGGCCCTTCGTGGTTGCGAGCCTGATGGTCGCCATCACCTGCTATTCGCGACTGTACCTGTCGGTGCACTGGCCCACCGACCTGGTAGGCGGCATGCTCATCGGGGTGGTCTGGCTTGTTGGCAGCTGGAAGGCATTCACGAGCTTTGACGCGCGTCGCCGCGCCCGGCGCGCAATCGACTAGACGCTGGGCGTAAGCCGGGCGATCGCACGACGCAGCAAGGTCCAGCCGACGATGCCCGCCACGACCGAGGCGATCAGTGTCCCGAGCTTCGCTGCGGTGAGGAGCGCCGGGTGCGCCGAGAAGGCGAGTCCGGCGATGAAGAGCGACATCGTGAAACCGATGCCGCCCAGCCAGGCGACGCCGTGCAGCATGCGCCATGACACGCCCGCTGGCAGCGTGGCGACGCCGACACGCACGGCGGTCCACGACGCGAGCAGAATTCCGAGCGGCTTTCCGAGCACGAGCCCAGAGACGACACCCAGCGCGACCCGACTGCCGATCGCCGACGATCCGCTGCCGAGCGACACGCCCGCATTGGCGAGCGCGAACAGCGGCATGATGCCGAACGTGACCACACCGTGCAGGCTGTGCTCCAGCCTCGCGAGGGGAGGCTGCGCCTGCTCGGTGAGCACCTCGAGGCGGCCGAGCGCCGCCTGGTGCGCCCCACTCGAGAGCACCGTCACTTCCGGCGCGCGCGCGTCGTGAAAGTCGGACAGTGCCGAGCGGGCCCCTCGCAGGAACGCCGCCTCGTCGATGCGCGTGCGAGTCGGGATTGTGAGCGCGAGCAGCACGCCGGCGACCGTGGCGTGCACGCCCGAGAGCAGGACCGCCACCCAGAGTGCCAGCCCGATGAGCGCGTAGCACCAGTGCGCGCGCACGCCCGCCGCGTTCGCACCGCCAGACAGCGCGAGAAGTGCCGCCGCCGCGGCGATCGCGCCCCACGACACGGTGGCCGTGTAGAACAGGGCGATGACGAGCACCGCCCCCAGGTCGTCCGCGATGGCGAGCGCGGAGAGGAAGACCCGCAACGACGCCGGGATACCCGACCCCAGCAGCGCGAGCACGCCGAGCGCGAACGCGATGTCGGTGGCCATGGGGATGCCCCAGCCGCGCAGTTCGGTGCCGTTTGCCGCGAGCAGGATGAACAGCGTCGCCGGAACGATCATCCCTCCCAAAGCCGCCGCAACCGGCAGCGCGGCCTGCGCCACCGAGGACAGCTCGCCAACGAGCACTTCGCGTTTGATCTCGAGTCCGACGAGGAAGAAGAAGACGGCCATCAAGCCGTCGTTGATCACCTCGTGCAGCGTGAGCCGAGCGATCGCCGACCCGGCACCGATCGTCAGCTCCGTCTCCCAGAGCGCATGGTAGCTGTGCGCCCACGGAGAATTGGCCCAGGCCATCGCGAGCGCCGCACACACGAGAAGCACCACGCCGCCGGCCGGCGCGCGGGAGGCGAGCCGCTCCAGCGGCGCGACGACTCGTTCGGCCAGCGTTTCCGGCTCGGTCGCGACTCCCGCAACCCTCCGGTGACCCGCGTCGCCAACGGTCCGGCCCGACCCTAGACCCGGCTCAGGCTCCATTCCGCCGCGGCTCCGATAAAATCCGCGAAGATACCGCGAGCGCGCGCGTCGCCATCGGTGAGCGCTTCCGGGTGCCACTGCACGGCGACGAGATATCCGTCTCCCTCTCCCTCGAGCGCCTCAATCAACCCATCGGGCGACAGTGCGGTCGCCACCAGACCGCGACCAAGCAGGCGCACCCCCTGATGGTGCATGCTGTTCACCTTGAGCGGTCCGGACCCCATCAGGTGTGCGAGCCTCGATCCCTCGGTGACGAGCACTTCGTGCGCGAGGTAGTCGCGGGCGAACGCCTGCCCGCGAAAGGGGAAGTAGTCGTGCTTCAACGCGCCGGGGAGCTCCTCGGCGAGATCCTGATACAGTGACCCGCCGGCTGCCACGTTGATGAGCTGCATGCCTCGGCAGACGCCGAGCACCGGCTTGCCCTCCTCGAGCGCCCACCGTGCGAGCGCCACCTCGACGCGATCGCGCTCGCGATCGGTCCTGTCGCAGAGCGGATGCGGATCGGAGCCGTACGTCGCGGGATCGATGTCGGCGCCACCCGGCAGGAAGACAGCGTCCAGCCCATCATAGATTCCGCGCAGTGTGTCGTCGTCGACGAGTGGCACGAGCCACGGGATGGCGCCCGCCGCGGTGAGCGTCAGGATGTACCGCTGGCTCATCACCCACGAAGGAGGAATCTCTGCCGAGACGCCGCCCAGGCTCTGCAGCGTCTGGGTGGGGATCCCGACGACGGGTCGGCGTGCGCGCTGTGTGATCACGACGTTACGAAGCTCCCTGAGTCTGCTTCGACGAATCCTCGCCGAGCTTGATGGCACGATAGCGCGGGCCGGTGGCCGCCCGTGTCGCGTAGTGGCTCGCGATATCCGGCCGCACGCCCTCCGCCGTTTCGGCGACGATCCGATCCACGACGGAGCGGAGGTCGCCAGTCTCGTCGTACACCTTCAGCTGGCGATCGGCACTCGTTCCGCCGCGCATGATCTCAAAGGCGTACTCCACCTCGCGACGACTTCCGAGTTCGTCCACCACGTCGTCCACGAACCACTCGAGCATCTCGGTGATCAGCTCGCGAGCGGGCTGCTCCCTGCCCTTCCCGAAATCTATCAGGTTTCCATCCAGCCCGAAGCGCACGGCGCGCCACTTGTTCTCGTCGATCAGGGCGGGCGCGTAGAGGCGGAACGTCAGGTTGTCGCGCCGCAGCTTCCAGGTCTTGGCCACGATCGCCTGCAGAATGGCGGCGAGGCACACCGCCTCGTCGACGCGGGTGCAGACGTCACAGACGCGAAACTCCAGGGTGGGGAACGCGTGATGCGGACGCGCGTCCCACCAGATCTTGGAGCCGTCGGGCACGCACTTCGTGGCGACGAGTGATCCGAGCAGCTCGTCGTACTCCGCGTACGAGCGGAGGATCGGCGGCACACCGGTCCGCGGGAAATTGCGGAAGACGATGCTGCGGTACGATTTGAGGCCGGTGCGCCGCCCCTGCCAGAACGGAGAGCTCGTGGAGAGCGCGAGCACGTGCGGCAGCAGGTAGCGCGCGACATTCATCGCCTCGATGAGAAAGTCGCGGTCCTCGATGCCGACATGGATGTGCGTCCCGAAGATGAGCAGCTGCTGCGCAAGATCCTGGAGGTCCTGCTGCACGCCGACATAACGTTCGAGCGGCGTGATTTCCTGCTTGGTCCAGCAGGAGAACGGATGCGTGCCGGCGGCGGCGATGACCAGGTTGCTCTTGGCGGCGAGATCCATCACCATGCCGCGCAATCGCACGAGCTCCGCACGCAGCTCCTGGGGCGTGCGGCAGACGCGGCTGCCGATCTCGATCATCGACTGGTGCAACTCGGGTTTCACTTCATCGAGCAGCAGCTTGTCGCCAGCGAGAATTTCCGTGATGTACGACTTGAGCTCGCGGCTCTCCGGATCGATGATCTGGTATTCCTCTTCGATCCCCAGCGTGAGCGACGGCGCTTTCATCTGAAGTCTCCAGGGTTCATCGGGATTCGGCGATGAAGGTCGGGGTTTGCGTGCCCGTGCCCGCCGTCACGTTGAGCAATGCCGCGGTGGCGAGCCGCGACAGGCACCCGTCCACATTCCCCCCATACGCCACGTAGGGTGCCGTGTCGACCATCCGGTCCGTGAACACCACACGGCCGTCCGTGAAGCTCGGGTACGATTCGCGCGGCAGGCCAATGCGTTGCTGGACGATGTACGGCTCACGGAGCGCCGTGTGCAGTGCGGCCTGCCACGCCGCATCGTCCACTTCCCATCCGAGCACGATACCCTTGCCGCCGTAATCATCGTTCGGCTTGAGCACGAGCTGTTCGCGATTCGCCGCGGAGAACTCCAGCAGGTCGACCTCCGTCCCCTCATGCGTCGTCCGCCGGTCGGCGACGACGCGCGTCCACGGAATCGAGAGGGCGATGGCCTCACGCTCGTCGGCATCGAACAGCGCGGCGTTCCGTTCGTCATGCAGCACCGCGAGACTCGCTTTCTTGTGCAGGATCTTGCAGGCGGGCGGATTCACCATGCACACCGCGCCATCCCGAAAGGCACGGAGAATGGGATGGTTCGTTCCGCCACGCGCCACGAGCTCGTGCAGGAGCACACGCTTGTAGATCAGCTGGATCACGCCGCTCGGACCGCGCAGCGCCCCGCCCTCGTAACTCACCTCGCCCGGGTCAATGATCTCGCACGCGAACCCCTGGCGCGTGAAGTAGTCCTGGAACAGGAGGAACTCGCTCTGGGTCGGGACGTCGGACCAGTCCACGATGGAGATGCCGGGGCGATCACGTCGTCCCGACCACTGCTCGTACGCGTCCACCAGCGCATGCAGCACGTTGTGCCGTGCCGGCAGCGGGCGCACGTCCCACGTGCGCAGGAATTGCCGCATCACGGGCAGGCCGAAGAACACCTCGGTGAGCACGTCGTTGTACCCACCGCCGGCCGGCGTCTCGGCATTGTACTCCGTGAACTTCACCCCACCCGATTCCGCGACGAAGAATGCATCGAGCCGGGATACCGGACTCGCGTCGCGGAATCCGGTGGGCACATGCACGAGTTGATGCTCCCAGTCCAGCAGCCCGAACTGTTCGAGCACCGTTGGGTCGACCAGTGCGGCCTGATGCGCCTTCCGGAAGGCCCGCAGGATCAGCGACCCGCGCACCTGCAGGAACCGGTACTGGGCGGGCGACAGGAAGCGCGGGCGCAGCACGGTGCAGAGGGCACGGTCGCCGAAGAAGAGCCCGCGCGACCGGAGCTGCGCGTCGAGCTGATGCTGGGTCTCGCCGCCCAGATCATCCGTGAGCAGCGAGTGATAGTGATCGATTCCGTCCCGCAGCATCGTCAGGTCGCTCCTTCCTGAGGACTCATGCCCTGCCCTCGCGCCGGCCCAGCAGGAACTGGCCGGCCCGCGGATCGCGCATCGGTGCCGCGGCCTTCGCCAGCCGGATCGCGAGGTCGGCCATCCCCTTCACCGCCCACTCGAAATAGTGCGGCGTGAGGGAATTGAGGTCCATGTCCGGCGCCGGGTTCATGAAATCGATGGCGTACGGAATGCCGTCCCGCACCGCGAACTCCAGCGAGCACATGTCGTAGCCAAGCGCGCGCATGAGGGTCAGCGAGTCGTCCACGATCCGTTTCCCGAGTTGCGCGCTGAGATGCTCGTGCTCAACCAGGTAGCGGCGCTCCTTCGGGTCGTACTTCATCGGCAGCACGTCGCGCTGACCAAGGCTCAAGCACCGGATGAACTGATCCCATTCGATGAACTCCTGCACGATCATCGTGAGCTGTCCGGACGAATCGTAGTGGTGGATCAGTTCGTCGAGCGAGCGGCAGACATACACCTCTTTCCACCCCCCACCATGCGCGTCCTTCAGGATGCACGGCATGCCGATGAACTCGGCGATCGCCTTCCAGTCGAGCGGGTACTTCAAGTTCTTCAGGCTCTCCTCGTGGTGGATTCCGGGCACGTACTCTCGGTTCGGCAGCACGATCGTCTTCGGGCTCGCCACGCCGAGCTTCGTGGCGAGCGACGCATCGAACAGCTTGTCGTCGGCCGACCACATGAAGGGATTATTGACGACAGTGCACCCCTGGAGCACGGCGTGCTTGAGGTACGTCCGGTAGTACGGGACCTCGTGCGAGATGCGATCGAAGATCACGGCATACGGCACCGGTTCGTCCATCGACGTTCCGCCCAGCTTCACGTACTCCACCACGACGCCTTCGTCGCGCCGCGCCACTTCCTCGATGAACGCGGGGGGAAACGACCACTCTCGTCCCGTCAGCAGTCCGACCTTGAGCATGATGGCGTCCTTCTCCGATAGTGGTGATCGATTCGTGACTCAGTCGTGCCCGCCAATGTACCGCACGATCATCTGGCGCCAGTACGGCCAGTCGTGCGCCCATCCATCCCAGATCCGGAGCGCATTGCCGATGCCCCGCTCCCACAGCTTTCCCGAGAAGTATTCACTGTTGCCGACCATGCGGTCGTCGCGTCCGATGGCGAGCACGAGGTCGAGCCGCCTGAGGGCGGACAGGCGATCACCATCCTGCTCGTGCGCCAGGAACTCGGGCGGATTGTACGGATACACCGACTCGTCGGTGTATCCGTCGATGATCTCCCGGATGTCGTACACGCCGCTGAGGCCGATCGCCCGGCCGACCTCGAACGGATATCGCAGCGCGAAGGTCAGGGCGTGATATGCACCGAAGCTCGCGCCCGTCGCGATCAGGAAGGGATTGTCATTGCGGGAGCGAGTAAAGGGGAGCACCTCGTCGTGCAAATAGCGGTCGTACCGCGCGTGATGGCGGGCGCGATCGGCCGGGTGCTTCCATTTGGCGTACCAGCTCTCGGCATCGACGCTGTCGACGCAATACAGCTGGAGCCATCCGCGCTCGAGGTGCTCGGCGAGCGCGCCGATCATCCCCTGATCTTCCCACTCGAAAAATCGTCCCATCGAGCTGGGGAACACGAGCGCCCGAGCGCCCGCGTGACCAAACACCAGCAGGTCCATCTCGCGGTCGAGCGCGGGGCTGAACCACCGGACGTGCTCGCGATGCATGTGGAGGATCAGCTGGGTGGAAAGAGAAACTTCAGGACACTGCCGATGCGTGATGCCCAGCTGCGCTCGTTGTGCTCGCCGCCCGGCGCTTCCAGATACGCCATATCGTCGCCGACCGTCCAGCCTTTCGCAACCAGCGCGTCACGCAGCGCGCGCGCGTCGGCGATCACCTGCTCACCTTCCGCCGTTCCGGCATCCAGCCAGATGCGCAACGGCAGCTTGCCCGGCAGGGCATCGACTTCGGTGAGGATCTCGCGATCGTCCCACCACACGGACGGAGACAGCACCGCCAGGCGACCGAACGCCGTGGGGTAGCGAAGGCCGAGGTACATGGTGAGCAATCCGCCGAGCGACGACCCGCCGATGGCGGTACTCGCCGCGCTGGGCAGCGTCTGGTACGTCGCATCGATGAACGGCTTCAGCTCCTCGACGAGCATACGGCCATAGTCCGCGGCGTGGCCGCCTCCGTGCGCGCTCGCGGTCGGGGTGTACTCGTCGATCCGGTGCACGCCGGTGTTGTAGATGCCCACCACGATCAGCGGCTCGATTTCCCCCGCGAGGATCAGCGACTGCGCCTCCTCGTCCACCTGCCATTCCTCGCCGATCGAGGTCGCCCGGTCGAACACATTCTGGCCATCGTGCAGATACAGCACGGGATAGCGCTCGGCCGACTTCGGGGCGTATCCCGGAGGCAGGTACACGAGGACGGTTCGGTCGTGCTCGAGATACCGCGAGTGGAACGCCTCGTGGACGCGGACGTCACCGGTGAGAGTGTGCTCGATGCCGCTGTCGGACGGGTCGGACATATTCCGTGGCGCGGGTGCAAGGAAAAGACCATGGGAGCACGCGGTCCTGGTGCCGCGCGCGGTGTCGCCGAGCGCGGCGCGTCGGTACTTTTATCTGCAGTATCGACCCGATAGCTCAGCTGGTAG
>JANLTI010000163.1:0-3511 GCA_031362845.1 Gemmatimonadaceae bacterium
CCGGTGCGTGTACCTCGGCTGGCCGGGCACCTGGTTCGCGTATGCGCGGCCGTCGCTGCGGCGGGGCTGGTGGCACGGCTCGGTGCTCGAGGACAAGCGGGATGACTCGGGCCTGCACTACCGGCGCGCCCGCTCGTACGATCCAAGTACGGGGCGGTTCACGCAGGAAGATCCCATCGGGCTGGCGGGCGGGATGAACCTGTACGGATTCGCCGGTGGAGACCCAGTCAACTCTAGCGATCCGTTTGGGCTCGCGACTTGCCCGGTCGGCAGCTCGATCTGCCTGTTCGAGCAGGTTTACAACACGGCCGCGCAGAGCATATCCGACGCCTCACGTTCATTTGGCAAGAATGTACTGAGCCGCATTTCCGTCTACGTTCAGGGAGGAGCAGGGGTCGCGTCGGCGCAAGCCGAAATGGACCTGAACGGCGGCGCCTCCGCGAGTTTTACCCCGGAGCTCCATACCACCGCCGTGGGAGCGTCCGCTGGTATCAAGGTGTCATTGATGGACAAGCCGACCAACTACCACTCGGTGAGTGGCGGCATCAATGTCGGCGCGGGCGGGGTCGTGCTGGATGGCGCCATTGGGAAAGGCATGCCGGTGCTTACGTCGGTCCGGATCGAGATCGGGAAGGGGTACGGAAGGAACGGGAACCCGGCGCCGACCAAGAGCGCCTCTACACCTATTCTGGGCCTGCCAACAATGTGTGTTGGAACTCAGGGCAAGTGCCCCAACTAAACGGCTCGCACCACGTGGAACGGTTCATCACCGATGGAAGCTTCGCGATCCTTGTTGAGATAGTGCTCTGGTTTGCCTATTTCATCCATGGTAATACGCTCAACAGGCGTGCGATCGGTCGCATTGTCGATCCGGAGAAGAGAGCAAGCACCCTGGCTCTCTTCGACTCCCGGGCACTCGGAGAGGAAGGGCGAGCACTTCGACGTCAGGCAATACAGTTCTGGCTTGTCGGCGGGGCACTCTTGCTGCTTGTCCTCCTGCTGCTCGGCTACCTTCAGGTAGACTAAAATGCCATGCCTTCTGCGATCAACCGGATCGGAATCGCTCTGACCTGTTTCGTCGCGATGGCGTTTCTTATCGGCGCGTGCTCGTCAGAGCGATCCAACATCAAGGAACAGCCGACGACTGCGCGAGAGACGCTTCGCCCCTATGCTACGTCTACGGTCGGCCATGCGGCGAGCGACTACGTGCTAGCAATGCCACGGGTGCGCGTGTGGTTCAACACGGTCGCCGAGATGCAGCGTTCGTCGCGATCCGATACGACGCTCCACTTGGTGCTGAACTACGCCTTTGCTAGTGACATCGGCGATCACGTAGCATCCCTGGAGAGAAACCCGTCAGCCGTGCGAATACTGAAAGCGCATGAGCTCAGCCCTCGCGAGTTCGTCATTCTCTCAACACTCGTTGGGAGTGGCCTCATCGTGCTCCATATTGCCGATTCGGCAGGAACCGTCGCGGTGCCGGTCAACATCGATCGATCTCTCCTGGCGTTCATGACGGCCAATCGGTCGGAGCTTGATTCGCTGAAGCATCTGCTCGATCAATGAGTCGGGAATGAGTCATTGCTCCGAGTTGGCGATGATCCGCCTCCGCCCGGACTGGGACTCTCCCAACGGCACGATGATCGATGTCGTCGCGCAGACGCACGCGCTCGCGGTCCCGTCCGCGACCGGCAACGGCGCAAACCAGGAGGTGGAGCGTCCGACGCTCCGTGCACCGGAGCGAGGAGCGCGGCGAGAACTCGAGATACCTCGCTTCGCCACGCCCGCCTGTGCGCAAGCTAGTGTCGAGATATCTCACGATGGCCGCGCACGCGGAGATATCTCCGTGCGACCGTGCTCGCGCGCGCTCGTGTCCACGCGCATTGTCACGCGCTCGAACCGCGGTCGATGAGGAAGCCGACCGGGACTTCATACCTGCTGAGATCGAGTACTACGGTGATGTTCACGACAAGGCAGAGTGGACTGCCCAGGCTCCTTCCGCGACAGAGCGTGAGTCCGGCTGGCTGGATGTCAAGGAGTTTCGTCAGTGGCTGAATAAACATCGTCGAGGGCGCGCGGGTTAAGCCGTCGGCTGCACCCTGAGATGGTTTGTGCGAGCATCCATAGCGATTTGCGATCGGAGAGTTACTCAGTCAGGCGCGATAATCCCGTGCACCTCACCCGCTCCGGACGGAATGGCGATACGTCGAACCGTGGTACCTTCGCCCACAAAAGGCTTCGTCATCTCGATAGTTACTCGAAGATGCTTGAAGCTTTGGGCGGCGATCATGCTGAGATCGAAGTCGTCGGGCGCTTGGTGTGCATCGGTTAGCACTATGAGCGAGAGCTGAGCAAGAAGCCCGATCCGAGCAGCGTCGGATGGGGCTGCTTACCTTGGGCGCTGATCGTGCTCAGCGTCAGCTGGCTCTGCGCTTGGCGCGTGCTGGTAGAGCGGCCCGGCGGCGCGATGTGGCGCGCTACGCCTACGATCCGATCACGGGCGCCCTGCAGACGGTCACCGATCCGTTGGGGCACACCTTCACCTACCGCTACACGCTCCGGAACGAGGTCGCGCAGCTCCAGCAGCCGCGTTCCTTCGTGGAAGACTACGCGTACGACGCTTCTGGTCGCCTGACGCGCCTGGTCGGGACCGCGAGCGGCGGCCCGTGGCGGGATACGCGTCTCACGTACGATGCGCGCGACAAGGTGCTGCGGACGGCCGACCCCGTCAGCATCATCGACACGCTGGACGCGCGCTACTCCGGGCTCGGGCACCTCGTCCGCTCGACCCTCCGGTCCAAGCGCCCCGCTGTCCCGACCGGGACGATCACCACGCGCGCCGACGAAACGTTCGCCAGCGACGCGCTCGGCAACCTGACCCGGAAGTACACGGCACAGGAGCGGTACATCAATGGCGAGTTTCGGTCGAGCGAAGGCTATCCGTATGACAACTTCTATCAGGGGGCCACGGGCCGCCTCGTGACCGCGTCGACGGCCGCGCAGCTCAACGTCACGACCTACGACACGGCCGGGAACGTGGTGTTCGTCCGGGGCGAGGCGAGACGCAGCGGCAGCGCCGAGGATCGCGCGTCGTTCTACGGCGCCGACGGGCGGCTCCGCGCCGCGGATCATCGCGCGTTCGCGAGCGAGCTGGCGCTCATCGCGCCCTTCCGGACCACGTTCGAGGAGTTCCGCTACGATGCCCTCGGCCGGCGCGTGCTCGTGTGGACGCGGCGCGACTGCGAGAATATCGGCGAGCAGACCGAACGGGGCGAGTACCTCCAGAGCGCGATTCGGCGCACCGTGTGGGATGGCGCGCGCGAGCTGGCCGAGATCCAGATGCCCGCGCGTGGGGATACGCCGGCCGACTCGGTGGAGAACGACACGCAGCCAGTGCGTCTCGCCCTCGCGACGGACACCCAGGGGAACTCGACGGGCTGGGACCCCAACCCGCTCTACGGCCGCGTCGCGTATACGTACGGGCCGACGATCGACCAGCCGCTCTCGATCA
>JANLTI010000169.1:0-4825 GCA_031362845.1 Gemmatimonadaceae bacterium
CCGTACGCGCCACCGCGCCCGAATGCGATAGGCACGAACTCCGCGAGCGCACACGGGGCGATGCACCCCATGCCCGCCGTGGTCGGTGAAGTGGACCACGCACGAAACGGATTCAACCCCACGGAGATGCTCGTCGATTTCGACGGAGGCACGGTGAGCACGCTTCCGAACGGTCAGACGCTGCGCGAATACACGCTGGTGGCGCAGAACAAGACGATCGAAGTCGTGCCTGGCGTGGAGTTCGCCGCATGGACGTACAACGGACGCGTGCCTGGTCCCACCATTCGCGTGACCGAGGGCGACCGTGTGCGCATCACTCACCTGAACGCGAGCGATCACCCGCACAGCCTGCACTTTCACGGTGTGCATCCGGGCAGCATGGACGGCGTGTTCGACATGCGGTCCGGCGTCGTGGCGCCAGGCGGGAAGTACACGTACGAGTTCGACGCCGAGCCGTTCGGACTGCACCTCTATCACTGTCATACCGCGCCACTGGCGAAGCATCTCGCCAAGGGACTCTACGGCGCCTTCCTCATCGACCCGAAGGTGGGACGCCCCGCCGTCGACCGCGAGCTGGTGATGGTGATGAGCGGCTATGACGTCGATTTCGACGGATCGAACGACTTCTACATGGTGAACGGAATTCCGTTTCACTATGACCGGCATCCGATCGAGCTCAAGGTGGGCGAGCGCGTGCGCCTGTATCTCGTGAACGTGCTCGAGTACGACCAGAGCAACTCGTTTCACCTGCACGCCAACTTCTTCCAGTACTACCCCACGGGGACGAGCCTCACGCCGAGCGAATTCACCGACACCGTCGCCCAGATGCAGGGACAGCGCGGCATCCTCGAGTTCAGCTTCAAGCATCCTGGCCGTTACATGTTCCACGCGCACAAGACGGAGTTCGCCGAACTGGGATGGACGGGAATCTTTCAGGTGGATGCATGAACGCGATGACCGATGCGGCACCGGTTGTCGCCGGAATGCCCGACGCGCAGCCTGCACCGCGGAAGGGTCTGCGCACACTCTTCCTGATCGCGTTGCCACTGGTGCTGCTCGCGGGCGTGATCGCGCTATTCGTCGCCACGCGCGGCGCTGGTCTCAACGTCGCGCCGGCCGCCCCGATCGAGACGGTGCAGTTCGGGCGCACGATCCTGCGTCCGGGCGAGATCGAGTTGCATCTGCGGAACACGAGCCCTGAAGCGATCACGCTCGCTCAGGTGAACATCAACGACGCGATCTGGCCGTACGCGGCCGTGCCATCGCGGGAGATTTCGCGACTCGGTAGCGCAGTGGTGACGCTGCGCTACCCGTGGGTGCAGGGTGAGGCCTACGAGATCGGGATCCTGTCCAGCAACTCGGTGCCGTTCGCGCATTCGATTGCGGTCGCGGCAGAAACGCCTCGTGCGTCTGCCGCGACACTATGGAGCTTCACGCTCATCGGACTCTATGTGGGCATCCTGCCAGTGCTGCTGGGGATGCTCTGGTTGCCTGCGCTCAAACAACTTGGCGCCGGAACGATGCTGTTCCTCATGGCAGCGACCGTAGGACTGCTGCTCTACCTGGGTCTCGATGCCACGGCCGAGGCGCTGGAGATGACCGGCGGGCTGGGCGGCGCGTTCCAGGGTGTGGGCATCGTGGGGATCGGCATCGTGGGCACCTGGCTCCTGCTTGACGCGCTCAGTCGACGGCAGCAGAGCATCGGCCGCGACGAGATCGGCCAACGACGCGCACTGGCATTGGTGATCGCACTCGGCATCGGGCTGCACAACCTGGGTGAGGGGCTCGCGATCGGTGCAGCCTATGCGGTCGGTGCGGCGACGCTCGGCACATTCCTCGTCGTGGGATTCATCATCCAGAACATCACGGAGGGATTGGGCATCGTTGTGCCGCTGGCAAAGGATCGTCCGTCGCTCCGGTCACTCGCGCTGCTCGGACTCATCGGTGGCGCTCCGGCCATCGTGGGCGCGTGGGTTGGAGGGCTCGTGCACGCGCAGGCGTTGTCGGTGCTGTTCCTCGCCATCGGCGCGGGTGCGGTATTTCAGGTGGCGTACGCCATCGGCCGGCAGATGGTCTGGACCAACGCGTCGGCCCGCGCGCGCCCGATGACGACATTTGGCGGTGTGCTCGCCGGAATGCTCGTGCTGTACCTGACCGGTGTGGTGATCAAGTAGGGCCCGCGCGAAACCTCGTTCAGACGTCCTTCGTCCGAACCACTGGGCGAAGAACGAGTCCGATGATCCACATCAGCGGCGGAGCGAGGAGCAGCCATCTGAAATCCGAATCGAGCTGGAAGTTTGTGAGGCTCATGGTTCCGACCGTCACGAGCCCGGTCGACGCGAGGATGAACCAGCTCCAGCTCCCTCGGATGACAGATACGTTCGTCGCCACCAGGATCGTCAGCAGGCCCGATCCCATCATGAAGCCACCGAGCACGGCGAAGACGTGCCGCAGCCAGGGCGCGAGCCCGGGCATCGCAGACTGCATCTCGGCGGGGCTAGTCCCGATGTACCGAAAGTCTTCGGGTAGCAACGGAGGGCGGAGGAACATGAAGTACAGGCCCAACCCGATTAGCCAGACACCACATGCAACGAACGCGGACCTGGAGTTCACCCAGGTTGACGGTTGCTCGGCCATCAGTCGCGTGGTCTGCAAACATGCCGATCCGTGATGCTCATGACGTCAATGACGATTCGTGAACGGATCGGCCAGCATGCGGAAAACCTCCAAGAGACCTGAACCTCAAGTGCAGAAAGATGAGCAGGCTCAGGATCGCCGCGAAGAAGCACCAGATGGACACCAGGGCCGTGACATATACGAAGTACGCCGAGATGAATGAGAGAAGCGCCAAACCGCCGAAGAGTCTGACGAAGCCATGACTCGAGAACAGGCAACTGACGCACGTCGCCGCAACGTAGAGAATCATCACCGGAACCAGATGGAAATGCGGTGACACGTACACGATGTGCGAGCCCACGACTTCAGCAATCACCGGGCGGGTCACGAGGAAGTACAGCAGATAGAGAGCGACTGCGGCCCCTGCCAGTTCGAACGTGAGGATCGCTCTCCGGCGCCATTGCACGTGTTCCAGCATGCCCATGGCGAACGGTATGTACATCGGCCACAGGACGTGCGAGAAGCCGGAATACAGGTACGTCGATACGCCTCTCATCACGGGCGCGTCGTGACGAAACGTGAGCCAGACGATGCCTTCGGTCAGCTGCTGAATGCCGAAGAGGAGCGGGATCATCGCAAACGGCCGCTCCGATTTCGCCTTGGTGCTCTTGAGCGTGGCCACGCCGGCGACGGAGAGCAGAGTACCAGCGACAAAGCTGGCTGACGCGGAGAAGCACATCAGTCACCGCTCCCGCCGCTCGAGGCGCTCATCTTCACGCGCTTCAGCAGCAACGCGTTGGCCACCACGATCAGGGTCGAGCCCGACATCGAGAGCGCAGCGACTTCGGGGCTGAGCAGCCAGCGGGTCCACGGATACAGCACGCCGGCAGCGAGCGGGAAGGCGATCACGTTGTAGCCCGCCGCCCACCAGAGATTCTGGCGCATCTTGCGCCGCGTCGCGCGACTCAGGATGACGGTACCGATCACGTCGAATGGATCACTCTTCATCAGCACCACATCGGCTGTCTCCATCGCCACGTCGGTGCCGGCGCCGATGGCGATGCCGACATCCGCCTGGGCGAGCGCCGGTGCATCGTTGATTCCGTCCCCGACCATTCCAACGCGAAGTCCGCGCGCCTGCATCTCCTTGACCTTCTCCGCCTTCTGTCCCGGCTGCACTTCAGCGAACACCGTCGTGATGCCGAGTGCCGATCCAACGAGATTCGCGGTCCCCTGGTTGTCTCCCGTCAGCATCGCCACCTCGATGCCGAGCGCGGCCAGGCGGTCGATCGCCTGCTTCGCATTGGGACGAATCGCGTCCGCGATGGCGATCAGACCGGCCGGCTTTCCATCAACCGCTGCGTACACCACGGTGTTGCCCTGCTGTTCGAGCGACTGCGCGCGCTCATTGAGTGCACCGAGCTCCACGCGATTGTCGGTCATCAGCTTGCGATTGCCCGCGAGCACGGAGCGCCCATCGACGGTCGCGCGCGCACCGTGCCCCGGTATCGCTTCGAACTGCGAGGGCGCACTGAGTGTCGCGCCGGCACCTTTCGCCTTTTCGATCACGGCCTGCGCCAACGGATGCTCGCTCGACTGCTCGAGCGAAGCGACGAGCCGAAGCAGTTCCTGGTCGGTGGTTCCAGTGCCGTCGACCACGATCTCGACGACCTGCGGCTGCCCGATGGTGAGCGTGCCAGTCTTGTCGAAAATGATTGCCTGAAGCCTGCCCGCCTCCTCCAGCGCGACGGCGTCCTTGAAGAGAATTCCGCTCTGGGCACCCTTTCCGCTGGCGACCATGATCGCCATCGGGGTGGCCAGTCCGAGGGCGTCGGGACAGGCAATCACGACGACCGTGATCGCCAACAGCATCGCGAAGACGGCAGTCGAGCCAGCAACCCAGAACCACACGGCGAACGTGGCAACGCCGAAGACGACGGCCGAGATGGTCAGCACCTGCGCGGCCTTGTCCGCCAGCCGTTGGGATGGCGCCTTGGAGTTCTGCGCGGACTGCACGAGCTTGACGATCTGCGCGAGTGCGGTGTCCGCACCGATCTTCGTAGCGCGGAAGCGGAATGTCCCGGTCTTGTTGATCGTCGACCCGATCACGGTGTCGCCCGCGCTCTTCCTCACCGGCATGCTCTCGCCGGTGATCATGGACTCGTCGACGTTGGACTCGCCGTCGCTCACTTCACCGTCCACCGCCAGC
>JANLTI010000186.1:0-3931 GCA_031362845.1 Gemmatimonadaceae bacterium
GGACAAGGCGGCGGCGCGGGTGGCGGCGGACAGAGCGGCGGTAAACCGGGTGGCGGCGGTCAAGGCGGCGGTAAACCGGGTGGCGGCGGACAAGGCGGCGGTAAACCGGGTGGTGGTGGTCAAGGCGGTGGCGGCGGTCAAGGCGGCGGCAAGCCGGGCGGCGGTGGCGGGATGGGCGGCGGTGGACAGGGCGGCGGGAAAGGCGGCGGTCAGGGCGGCGGCATGGGCGGCGGGCAGAGCGGCGGAAGCACCGGCGGCGGAACCGGTGGCAAGTCGCCCGGCGGCAACCCCTAGCTGCGTGACGTTAATCCGGTTGGGCGCTACGACCCCTCGGCGCGCCCACGCTTCGTCGTATTCCCTTCGACGATGGATGGAGCTATCTAGCGAGAGCACCGAAGCGACCCATACCTCCTCATCACGCGGAGCTGGCGCATGCGAATGTTCGCGCGGATACTCGGCATTTTCCTGCTCGTCGAGGGCATCTGGGGACTGTTCAGCCCCGTCGTGTTCGGCGTCTTCACGACGAACATGCTGCACGCCGTGATTCACATCGTACTCGGCATCACGGGCATCGTGCTCTCGCGTCGCGCGGGTGCACGGGGGTACCTCATCGGCGTCGGCGGCCTGCTCGCCACGGTCGGCGTGCTCTACTTCGTGCCGGGTATCACGGGCCTCATCATCAGCCTGCTGAACGTGAACTTCGCCGTCGCCTGCTTCAACATCGTCGTCGGTCTGGCGAGCATCGTCATGGCGCTCAGCACTCCCAAGGAAGTGATCATCACGGCCTGACCGGCCCGCGGCATCATCGGGCTCTGCCTTCTGCCGGCTAAGCGACCGCAGCGGGACGGTGCATGATCGCACCGTCCCGCCGTCATCATCCCCGCCCCAGATCCCGCACGATCCCTTTCACCCACTGACGCATCCGCGCCCGCTGCTCTTCTGGTGCACGCTCGTGCAGCGGAAGCTGGCCAATGCGCAGTGAAAGCCTCCGCGCATTCACCAGCTCCTCGGCGATGAGCGTTCTCACGAAGTCTCGATCCTTGTCGCGCCATGCCACGAGCTTGCTGGCTGCGAGGTCGTGTACTTCCACACACCATCCGGTCGAGTCATTCGTGTTGGCGTTGCGCACCTTGATGGCACGCCGCTTCCAGCCTTCAGGAAAGACCGCGACTTCCAGGCTCACACCGTGCACGTAGAAACCGTGTGTCGTGTGAAACTGGGACAACGCACCTAGGTTCGCATCGATGACGTCCACCATGTCGATTGCATGAACCGGAGCGATATCCGCCTCCGCCGATTGGCGCAGTTCCAGTGGCGCTTCAGGAAACTGGCCGAGTATTGCCTGGGAACCGAACACGTACACTTCGTCGTCCTGCGCGACGTCACAAGCAGCGCGGATTGCATGCTCCAGTTCCGCTCTGGTCACGAGCCGATCTCACGTCGTCCGACACGTCGCTTGCGGAGTATGATCGCGCGCGCCTCGGCGTCACTCGTGCTCGCGAGCACCGCCCTGCGCTCCGCGGGTGTGAGCAGGTTCAGCGCGGGCAGCGTCTGCCGCAGTCGGGTTGCCCGTTCGCTCGGGTCCACGAGAAACCGTCGCAGACGGCTCGGCGTCATCGCCGCCAGCACGCGCGCCCACTCGCGGAGCTCTCGGCCTTCCTGCATCGAAGCGCTTTTCTCCCGTTGCCGGATGTGCCGCAGAGCGATGGGGATGAGTCCCGGGTCCTGCCTGGCTTTCTCCGCGATGGCGATCGCGAGCCGCCGGGCGGTCGCGTCATGGTCGCCATGGGACATGATTCCGGAGCGGGATCTCTTCGCGTGAGGAAGGAACGCGGTCGGCGGCACTCCACTCACCAGGATGACATCGGTCAGTCGCTTCTGCTGTGTCAGGGCGCGCGACGCGAGCTCGCTCCGGGTGATTCCCTTTACCTCGATATGAACATCGAATTTTCGTTCGACCCTCTCCAGGTTCCGCGACAGTGCATCGATCATCGGTGGAAGAGTCACGGGGTCACCGAGAAGCATGCAGGTAATCGTGTCGCCCTCCTGGTCCGTGCCGGCGAGGATCTCTCCCTCGAGCCATGCAGAGCTTGGTGAAGGCGTGATCGTGGCGATCACCCGCCGAAGCATCGTCGCCATCGCGTCAACGCGTTCGGACTCCACCCGGAACAGGGTCGCGATCGGGGTCGCGAGAGGGTGATCCTTGCGGAAGCGCACTTGTCGCTGCGCTCCAGCGCCGATGAACTCCACGATTCCGGTCGCTTCGAGCGACTCGAGGACCGGGTAGACGGTCGTGCGACCCAGGACGGCTCGCCGTGCAAGCTCGCCGGCAGCCAGGGACGTCTCCGCCAGCACGAGTACCCGGAGGAGCCGGACATTGGCCTCGGTGCCAAGGATAGTGTTGAGTGGCGCGCGGAGCGCGCTCTGGGGCGTCGATCGCGGCATGTGGGGGCCTGTGGCCGATATATGATACAACTGTATGTTTTACAATACAACTGTATTACGCATAAGACAAGTGATCGGTCACGACCTGGAGGCGGTTGTGGCGATGGAGTCTGTGGCCCGGGACAGCAGGGATTTCGCGCGTCGTCGCGCTCATTCCCTGCATCCCGGTGTCACCGTAAGTTTCTGGCGCTCTGCCAACGATCGTCGAGGCTGAGGTCGATAGGTGAACGTCCATGTTGACACGAGATGACGTCATGCAACTTCTGGTAATTCGACACGCGATCGCCGTGACGCGCGAAGCGTTCGCGTCGCTCGACACGGACGACGCGCGCCGTCCGCTCACCTACGAAGGACGACGGAGGATGATGGCGGGAGCGAAAGGGCTTCGCGATCTCGTTCCGTCGCTGGACGTGCTGGCTTCGAGCCCGTACGTCCGCGCACATCAGACGGCGG
The DNA here is from genome assembly GCA_031362845.1 of Gemmatimonadaceae bacterium. Lineage (GTDB taxonomy): Bacteria > Gemmatimonadota > Gemmatimonadetes > Gemmatimonadales > Gemmatimonadaceae > AG11. The sequence goes on from JANLTI010000186.1 coordinate 2,899, forward strand.
TAATCGTTGCCGAGCGCTACGACGAAGTGCCGATCGTGACGACGTCGGCGCTGGAGCCGGACACCACGCCCGACAGCTTTCTCACCTGGTTGCATTCCATTGAAGGCGACGTCGTGGCCATCGTCGGCCATGAGCCGCACCTCGGCATGCTCGTGACCTGGCTGCTCACCGGTCTCGAGGACTCGCGCCTGCCGCTCAAGAAGGGCGGCGCCTGCCTGCTCGATCTTGCGGCCAGCCCGCGAAAGGGCGAGGCGAGGCTTCGCTGGGCGCTCACCCCGTCGCAGTTGCGAAGCGTCGGACGCTGACTCGCCACGGAAAGTCGATCGCACGTTCCGAGACGAGGGAGAGGCGCGACAGCGCCGAGCAAAGATGACGTCGAGCCACGACGACCTCCAGGCACGACGACACCGTACGGCGAGAGGCGTACGGCGCGTCGTGAGGCGGAGCGCGTACGGCGGGCGGCGATGGAATTCGGAGCGCGGTCGGCGCGAGCGCCGTCCGCTACGGATGGCGAGGCGGAAGGGAGCGGGCGATCCTGGAGACGGCGTCTCGAGTCGCGTAGCGACGATGAGTCCCGCCGTCGGAAGGAGCGCACGCGACCGACTAGGCGCACCGACCGAGCGCACGCGACCGGGCGCGCAAGAGGTCGAGCCGCGCTGACGACGAGGCGCAACCTTACGGCGGCGTATCGGGCGCCAGGACGACTGCACCGGGCAGCACCCCATCGACCTCGGCGCCGAGGCGAACCCCGAGCAGCGTCGCCAGCGTGGGCGCGATGGACCGCTGGTCGATCAGGCCCAGATCGCGACCCGCCGGAATTCCCCGCCCCGCGATGAAGAAGCTGGCCCGCATGTCCGGCGCCTCCGGCAGGTACCCGTGCATGCCACCCGCAGAGACGTCGGCCACGAGCGGACCTTTCGAGTTGTAGCCGAAGGTATATCCGTTGCGCAGGCTGACCAGGAAGGCAGCGCCCGGAAAGCCACCGCGGCGCTTCAGTTCCACGTCATCGATCACGCGATCGATGCCATTCGCG
>JANLTI010000193.1:0-1688 GCA_031362845.1 Gemmatimonadaceae bacterium
CGAACGGCCGTGCGGCGAAAGGCGTACGGCGCGTCGTGGAGCGAGAGGCGTACGGCGTGCGGCGATGGAATTCGGAGCGCGGTCGGCGCAAGCGCCGTCCGTTCGTGATGAACAGCGTGAGGGAGCGGGCGTTCCTGGAGACGGCGTCTCGAGTCGCGCAGCGACGATGAGTCCCGCCGTCGGAAGGAGCGCACGCGACCGATCGGGCGCGCGAGAGCGAACGTCCGTACGGCGACGCGTCGATACTACTGGCGTCGAGGCGAAAGCGAACCGACATATGCCGACAGCGCGACGAGATCGTCCGTCGAGAGCGACGCGGTCATCGCCTGCATCGGTGCCGCTGCCGCTCCGGCGCGCGCCCCACTCCGGAACGCGACGAGCTGGCGCATGATGTAGCTGGGAAACTGACCGGCGATGGGTGGGCCGATCGGTCCGCCGCGCAACGACTCACCGTGACAGGTGGCGCATGCCGCCGCGCCACTCACGCCGCGAGTCGCCATCGCGCGCCCGCGCGCGACACTGCCTGGCGGCACGTACGCCACGAAGCCCGATCGCTCGTCGCGCAGCTCGAACTTCTCCTGGTCCGCGGCCACCTCGATGATCCGCCCGCTGAGGGCCTCGCGTTGTCCGCCTGGGGACACGGCGTGCAGCGCGCCCGTCACATGGGTGCGCGGCACGCGTTGCGCTTCCACGATCCGCATTCGTCGCGGCAGCGGGAGCGCAGCGAAATACTCCGCAGCTCGCGCCACTTCGTCGTCGGTAGCGTTCGTCGCTACGCGCGTCATCAAGTCGAACGGCCGATGCGGTCCCGTCCACGCACTGCGACGCTCCCCCGACTTGAACGCCAGCACCTGTCGCACGATGTAGTCGGCCGGCAGCCCGGCGAGCGCCGCATTCTCCGGCCGTCCACCGCCCGCTGGCAGATGGCAGTAGCCGCACGCATGCACGTCCGGTCGCCGCCCGGTCGCGACGACAGCCGGCATGGGCGGGTGCGACATTGGATACCAATCGACCGCCGTGAACAGATCCGACACCTGCGCGCGCGTGAACGTGCGTGTGGAATGGGGCAACCGCAGCAGTCGCACGCTATCTGGCAGCGGCGCGCCCGACGGCGGAAAAGCGAGCGGGTAGAGCCACGGTGGGACATCTGCCTTCGCCTGGGCGGAAAGTGCCTGCGCGCCGAGCAGGATTGGTGCGATGAGCAGCAGGGACGAGCGGAGGGTGGGCGTCATGAGGAAGCTAGATGGTGCGGACAGAGTACGGCCGTACGGCGAGAGGCGTACGGCAAGCGGCGATGGAATTCGGAGCGCGGTCGGCGCGAGCGCCGTCCGCTCGTCATTGAATGCGTGAGGGAGCGGGCGTTCCTGGAGCCGGCGTCTCGAGTCGCGCAGCGACGATGAGTCTCGCCGTCGGAAGGAGCGCACGCGACCGACGTGGCGCGACGGACCGAACGGCCGAACGGCGAGAGGCGTACGGCGCGTCGTGGAGCGAGAGGCGTACGGCGTGCGGCGATGGAATTCGGAACGCGGTCGGCGCAAGCGCCGTCCGTTCGTGATGTACAGCGTGAGGGAGCGGGCGTTCCTGGAGACGGCGTCTCGAGTCGCGCAGCGACGATGAGTCTCGCCGTCGGAAGGAGCGCACGCGACCGAACACGCGCGATGAACCATCCGCGACGGACCGGCGCTATT
>JANLTI010000198.1:0-6852 GCA_031362845.1 Gemmatimonadaceae bacterium
CGAGCGCCCCTCGGACTTCGTCCGGGGGGCGCTCTTCGCATATGGGTCCACCGCATCGGATCCCTTCCGAATCCCCGCCGCACGCCGTACGCCGCTCGCCACACGACGCGCCGTACGCCGCACGCCGTACGGCGAAAGCCGCACGCCGCACGCCGCTCGCCCCACGACGCGCCGTACGCCGCACGCCGCACGCGCTGTTTAGAAGCCCCACATCCTCGTCAGGAACGCGCCGAACACGCCCGTTCGCACTGTGGGATGCGTAATGCCCAGGTCCTCCGGATTCCGGAACAGGAACCTCGGCTCCAACCCGACATCCAGCCGGTACGTCGTGCCGAACCGCTGGGAGACGCGCGCACCGGGAATGCCGGTCGTCAGGCGCATCTGACCCGCCACGTAGCGGTCCACGGTCATGTACCGCCCACCCTCGATCAGCGCACCCCGCACGCCGCCCGTCTTGCCGAACACCAGCTCCGTCGGCAGGTCGGTCGGCGACACGGCGAGCGCATCGAGCCCGAACTCCTTCGTCGCTCCAGTGCCGATGTCGTGCAGCACGACGCCGAGCGCCGTTGCGGCCTGCTGCCGCCGGGCCAGCGCGCCGGTCTCACCCGAGAGTTGACCGCTCCACGCCTCGCTCCCCGCGAGCGACGATCCGGACTCCTGCATCAGCGACGTCCGTGCTCGACCGATGGTGAGATAGCTGTTGAGCTCACGACCGCGCATCGGGAACAGCGCGCCGCTCTCCAGCCCGACTGCCGGCGCCTTGGACGTGCCAGCCGTCAGCAGGTGCAGCGGCAGGAAGCCGCGACCCGGCTCCCACACGGGACGTACCCCCACCTGCTGCACGTATCCCGGACCGTTCGTGTACGACGAGAACGTGAGCGTGCCGCGCGACGGTGTGAACGCGCTCGCGCGGAAGATGGCGACGCCATCGCCGATCCGGACGAAACCGACGATCCATTGATCGTTGCTGCGCGTGTCGATGTGCGCGTGCACCTCCTCACCCTCGCCCGTATAGAACTCGGTGTTCGCATCGGGGCGGTTGCGATAGTAGTTCCCGCGATCCACCACGAGCGACAGGTCGGCAATCACGCCGACACGCGATCGTTTCGCGAGCGCCGCAGCGCGACGCGCGCTGTCGGTGGCCGGACGCGTCGTATCGTACACGGCGAAGAAGCTGAGATCGCCCGGCGCCTTCACCCGGAGCAGATCCTTCCGGAACTGCTTCAGCGCGAGGAATCCGTGAAGCATCTCCGCGCGGCCGGTCACACGTACCGCCTCGAGCGGTCCCACCGCCTCGATCTCGCCATCCAGATCCACCAGCCCCCGCGTCGCGTCCATCACGCGCAGGTTCCGTCCCTCGGCGGCCATCCGCACGAACGGTCGCGATCGGTCGGAGAGATCCACGGTACCCGAAGCGCGAAGCGTTCCCTGCGCGCGCGCGACGAGCGAGTCGAGTCGCACGGTGTCGCCCACCAGTCGCACATCGGCGACGGCATGATCGACCGTCATGCCGGTGGACACGAGGGTCAGTCCCGCGTTTCGCAGGGCGGCACGCCCCGAATAGGTCGGGTCACTCCACGAGCCGCGAACGCGCGCCTCACCCGCCGCGCGTCCGCGCACGTCCGTCAGGCTGCGCGTCGACAGCGGAAGCGCGGCGAGCTCGAGACTGTCCATCACGACGTCCGCCTCCAACGCGCCCGCCAGGCGTCTCGATCCATCGACCTTCCGCAGCGCAAGATCGAGCGGGAGCGACGTCGTGACGGCGAGCACTCGCCGACCGGCGCTGTCGCGCGCACTGCCATCCAGCGCCAGCCGCCGCTCGGCGTACCGCACGGACACGTCAGCGTCGGGCGCGCGCGTGCCGTCATAGATCGCGTCCCGCAGCATCGCGCGGCCGGCGATTGTCGGTGCGCCGCGTGTACCCGTCACGAGCGCCGACGCGGCGATCACGCCGTCACCCTTCGCGTCGCGCTGCAGCGCGGCGAGCACCGTCGACACGCGCACGTTCTCCGCTGCGACGTTCAAGCGAACACCACCGTCGGCCGGCACCACGCCGTCGGCGAACAATCGCCCACCGGCGGAACTGCGGAGATCGATCGAGTCCACGCGCACCGCGCCGCGATCGAGCGATACGCGACCCGGCCGTGCGAGCCGCCAGACCAGCGTGTCGAACGTTGCGGAGAGCGAGTCGAGGCGCACACGATGCACACCGGAACCCGGGCGCTCCCAGCTACCGAGTGCCGCGTACGACACTCGCGCATCCTGCCTGGCCTCCACGCTCCCGCCAAGGCGTCGGTCGCTCCAACTGCCCTCGGCCTGCACCCGCTCGAACCCGTAGCCGCCTGCCTGCACCATGCCGGCGTCCGCTCGAAACGCGAGCGGCTGCGAGCGATCACGCACGTTGGCCGATGACAGCGTTGCCGAGAGCGACTGCACCGCGTTGCCGCGCACGACGATGTCCCGCCCGCGTATGCTGGCCTCCGCACCGAGCCGCTTCACGTTGCCGCGAAGTGTGGCCGTTGCCGACAGCGATCCAGCCAGCGAATCGCGGCGGATGGACGGCAGTGTGTCCACGATCAGGAGTTCGTCGGTCGGCAATCCGAGCGCGAGACGCTCGATGCGCCGCGCGTCCACGCGACGGGCCGAATCGGCACGCGCGGCGGTAAGTATCGCACGCTGCCGGGCCGATGACGCGGGCACACGAGAGGTATCGGCCGATCCCAGCCAGCGGCGCAGCGCGCCCAGTGAATCCACCGTCACGTCGGCGCGGAGCGTCCCCTCACGCCCGGCCACCAGACCGAGCGCGCCCGACGCGCGCGCCGTCGCACCGGCGGCGATCACGATCAGCGTATCGGCGCGCAGCAGCCCGTTCGATGCCGCGAGCCTCGCGAGGAGGCGGTCGACACCGAAGGTATCGTAGCGTGACCGCACGAGGTCGGCCGTCACCACCGCATCCGCCGTGGCGGGAGACGTGCCGCGCCCGCGTGCGGTCACGGTGCCGGTGAGCCGCGTCGCTGGCGCACGTCGCGTGAATGCACTCGCGTCGAGCGCATCGAGTGCGACGTTCACGTCATACCGCGAGCGCGAGCCGGCGAGCGTCACCGCTCCGCGGCCCGTGAACCCCCCGCCGCCGCCCGTCGAGCGGAGCGCACCCGTCACCCGTAAATCCCGCGTGGTGCCCTCGGCATGCACCCGTCCGGCCACACTGCCCCGCAACTGCGCCGATGGCGCAAAGCGACCGGCCGTGGTGAGGGAGAGTGGTTGAAGCGTCGCATCCGCGACGATGCGCTTGCCCGCGGCCTGATACCGGCCGGAGCCGATGACGCGCGATCGCGCTCCGCGATCGAGATGCGTCAGGTCGCCGCGCACGCTCCATCCCTCGCGGGCGGTGCCGTTCACGAGCGCCGATCCGGACACGGCACCGCCCAGCGGCGCCCTGCTGCCAAGTGTGGCGACACGTAGTGGAAGCAGACGCACGTCCAGGTTGCGCGCACGCACGCCGCCCTCGAGGCCAAGACCGCCGCGTGCGCGCACATGGCTCAGCCCCGCCCGCGTATCGTCGAACCGAACGTCGGCGTCCACCACCAGCGCGCTCGGCACACCGCTCAGTGCCATGTGTCCGTCGATCACGCCACTGCGCGGGAGCGAGAGGGACGGCACGAGTTCCTTCACCATCGCCGTGGAGAGTCGCGCCACCGTCAGGTCCGCACCACGTACGACCGTCGAGCTCTTCCGCCCCTTCGGGGCAACCCGCACGAGCGACGCACCTCCGACAAGCGACGCCTCGCGGTACCGGATGTCGGCGTCGCCGAGTGTGTATGCCGACGAATCGCCGTGCGACCGCACCGCGAGTCGCAGTCGTCCACCGCCAGCGGTGGGCAGCGCCGGGTTGAACCAGCGCAGGTCCGCCAGGGCGAGCGGCGCAGCCACGAGTGTGACGGCCGTTGCCGACCCGTTCAAGCCGAGCCGACCGTCACCACTGATCTGCGACCCAGGCATCGCGAGACGCATCCCTTGCCACCAGACCGAGTCCTTCGACGCGTGAATCGTTCCGGAGAGCGACCGGACATCGAGCACTGGTGGGCGGTAAGGCTCTCCGATCATCGACAGCGACGCAAGTCGCACCGTCGTCGGTCGCGCGTCGGTCGCGAGGAGCACCGATGGGATGCGCGCGTCGATATCGCGGAACTCCATGACGCGTTGAAAACCGCCCGCAACTCGCTCGGTGCGGCTTCGCGCGCTCGCGCCAAGCGCCGCGGCGATGGCGACATCACGCCGGTCAGCGGAAAGCGTGCTGTCCGGCTGCCACGGCCGGCGATACACCACTCGGCCATGACGGATGGTGATGTTGGCCAGCTCCGGCGGAACGCGCCGCGATGAGCTGCGCGCCGACGAATCACGCGACCGCATCAGCGACAGGAAGTTCCACCGTGCGCCGGGCCGCTTGTCGGCGATCACGACCGCCGTATCCAGCACGAGCGACTTCACAACGACGCGCCCGCGCAGCGACGACCACAAGCCGTACCGCACGACGACGCGTCTCGCCGTGAACACCGGATTGCCTGCGCTGTCCGCCAGGCGAATCCCGGTGAGCGTTGCGCCCGACAGGAGATTGCCGCGCAGTCGATCGACGGAGAGGCGACCTGTGAGCCGGTCGTTCGCCTGCGACACCAGCACGCGCCGCACCCGCTCGTTGCCCCACGAGGTCGTCGCGAGCACGAACACCACGAGCGCGCCCGCCAGCAACGGAAGCACCACGATTCCGAGCACGACCTTCGCGACGCGACGCGCGCGGTCACGCACTGTGAATTCGCGGGGGGAACGAACAGGCGACGTCAAAACGCCTGCCCCATGGCGAAGTGCACCACGAGCCGTCGGCCCAGCGAACGGAGTGCGCCGGGGTTCGGATCGATGGACGAGTATGCCTTCTCGGTGGCGAGCCGGACGATGCGCTCATTGCCGATCGCATCGACGACCGCGGCGACGACGGGTAGCGAGCGTGCGCCTACCGGACGAATGCCGAGATCGAGTCGCAGCACGCCGAGCGGAGAGCGGTAGCGCATGCCACCGCCGGGCGTGACCGCGCCGCGGCCTCGCGCCGGAACATCCAGACCGCTCGTTCCCACGTATGCGCCGTCCAGGAACACCACGCCACCCAGCTTGCTCCCGAATGGAACGCGCAGCTCCGCGCTCGCTTCGAGCAGTGTGCTGCCGCCGGTGGGACGTGTGAAGAAGGCGTTCGACGGAATGCCCGACGGATCGCAGCTGCCGGACGCGATCGTGGCGTCGGTGCAGCCGGCGGCGAGCAGCGACGCGCGTCGCACCTGAAGCACCTGAGGCCCAAGCTCGTTTTCGGCGAAGCCGCGCACCGACTGCATGCCGCCCGCGTAGAATCGCGCACGCGGGTGGAGCACGCCGCGCGGCTTCACCCATCCGGCGCGACCGTGCAGCGCGAGCACTTTGGGAAACTTGTCGGGGTCGCTCGCTCGTGCACCGAACGAGCGATAGTACGCACCGTCCGCCGCCACCCGCTCGTGCGAAAAGGTGGATCCGGTGACGCTCGACGCATGCTCCGCATCGACCACTCCGGTGTACCCGCGCGTCGGCGCTTCCAGATCGTCGGCGCGGTCGATCCATCCGCTCACGCCCACGGGCGCGAGGCGCTGCCGGCTCGACAAGGCAGCCACTGTCGCGTTATCGCAGATGCCGTAGCCCGCGCAGTAGTAGATCGCGCCACCGCGCACACGCGTCGACTCGAGCCGGTAGTTGATGCCCACCGGAAGCTTCGGCGCGAGATCACGGACCACGCCGACCGACACGCCCACATTCTCATCCACCACCACACCGGGCAGCGACCTTCGTCCGCCGAACAGCGTCAGCGAGGCTGACGTCCGAGCTCCGGCGATCCACGGCTGCGTGAGGGTGAGCGACCCCTGGTACGTGGGGCGGAGAAAGACGCTCGCGTTGGAGGCGCCGTCCGGAATGGCCTCGCGGAAGATCGCGCGGCCGTTGAGTTGATTGCCGAGCAGATTGCCGGCGGCCGCGCGCAGCGAGAGCCAGCGGCCAGCGCCGAGGACGTTGTGCCGTAGCTCCACGGCCGCCTGGCCGAAGTCGATCGTGTTGAACCCGAGTGTCGCACTCGCCTGGCGGGGCGATGTCTCGGTCACGGCGACGGTGATGTGCTTCACGCTGTCGCCCGCGGGTGGCGTAACGACGAGCGCGCGGGCAATCGCCGGCGACTGATAGAGTCGCCGCTCGGTCTCGAGCACGGCGTCGCGCGTGTACAGCTCACCCGGCCGCAACACCAGCGCGCGGCGCAGGGTCGACTCGCGCAGCACCGTATTGCCCTCGAAGCGGACGTCTCCAACTCTGGTGATCCAGCGCGGGTCGACGTCGATCGTGACGGGTACACGACGCGCAGCGTCCGAGCGCGGCATCGTGGTGTCGATCGCGACGTCACCATAGCCGTGGTTCCACACCGCGGCCTTCAGGCGTGCCAGCGTGCTGTCGAACGCGATGAGGCTGAGCGGTTCCCCCTCACGCAGCGCGATCGCGCCCTCCAGCTCGGCGGCGGACAGCACAGGCGCGCGCTGGGTGACGGTGAGCGTACCAACGCGGGTGGGCTCGCCCTCGACGATTCGAAACGTCACCGCCACGCCGCGCTTCGCAGGCGCCAGTACCGTGTCCACCTGCGCGTCGCGATAGCCGCGCCGCCAGTAGTAGACGCGGAGGTTGGTGATGTCGTCGCCGAGCGCATCGCGGGTCGTGCGTCGGCGGTCGGTGAAGAGCAGCGTGGGCGTGAGCTTGCAGACCGGCGCGAAGAGGATCAGCCGGCAGCTCGAGGTGCGCGTG
>JANLTI010000209.1:0-20417 GCA_031362845.1 Gemmatimonadaceae bacterium
TGAACGGTGAACGGTGAACGACGAACGGTGAACCGTGAACCGTGAACCGTGAACCGTGAACCGTGAACCGTGAACCGTGAACTACGAACGAGCGCCCCTCGGACTTCGTCCGGGGGGCGCTCTTCGCATATGGGTCCCTTCCAAATCCCCGCCGCACGCCGCACGCCGCACGCCCCACGACGCGCCGCACGCCGCACGCCGCACGACGAAGGCGTCCTGCCGCACGGCAAAGCCCTCTCGGAAGTTCAATGACCTCCGGCAGTTCCGCTCGTCCATCCCGAGCATGCCGCGTCCAGCGTCTCCTCCATCGCTCCGTACGGAGCTGCTCGTCAACTTCGCCATTCTCGCCGTCGCCGCGCTCGTCTTCGCGGTGGCTGGCGTGGTGCTGCTCTACGACGCGCGCGAACCCGCGCGTACGGCGCTGTACATCGCCCTGCTCATCGCGGCCGACGTCACCGTCGTGGTGGTCTTCGGCGCGTACCAGCTCCGCCGGCTCGTGGTGCAGCCGCTGCGCCGCACCGCCGCCGCCGCTGAAGCCATCGCCTCGGGCGACCTCGGGCGTCGCGTCGAAGCGCATGCGTCGCTCGAGCTCGCGCAGCTCGCCACCAGCGTGAACCGCATGACCGAGCGCCTGCTGCACGAGCAGGCGCAGCTCGTGCGCGCCGAGAAGCTCGCGAGTGTCGGGCGCCTCGCATCGGGGATCGCGCACGAGATCGGCAACCCGCTGGGCGCCATCACCGGCTACGCGCACCTGCTCCGCGTCGGCGCGAACGGCGACGTGCGCGCGCTCGAGGCGGTGACGGGTCTCGAGCGCGAGACGGCGCGCATCGATCGCATCGTGCGCGGGCTCCTCGACTACGCGAAACCCAAGCGCCGGAGTCCCACGCCGATGGACGTGAACGAGACGCTCCGCCACATCGTGAACCTCGTCTCGGAGCAGGGCCATCTGCGCCGTATCGCCCTCGTGATGACGCTCTCGCAGCAATCGCCCGTGGTGCATGGCGACCGGCACGAGCTGGAGCAGGTGTTCGTGAACCTCCTGCTCAACGCTGCCGACGCGGCGGGGGAATCCGGCGTGATTGCCGTGACCTCGGCCGTCATGTCGCGCGCGACGGTCGAAGCGGGGTTCGAACGTCGCGTCAGCGATAAAGCCGCGGGCGGAACGCATCATCCGCCCAGCGCGCGGGTCACCGCGTGGCTCGAGCGGGAGCGCGAGGCCGACTCGGTGGTGAAGATCATCGTCGCCGATTCGGGCACCGGTGTGCCCGATGCCGACGCCGATCGCATCTTCGATCCGTTCTTCACCACGAAGGAGCCTGGCAGGGGCACGGGGCTCGGGCTCGCCATCGTGGCGCGCAGCGTGGAGAACATCGGCGGTATCGTCTGGGTGGAACGGGCGCGGGAAGGAGGAGCGGCGCTGCATCTCTTTCTCCCGCTCACCGGTGGCCAGGTCGTCGCCGATGTCAGGGCTCGCGTCGGCGGTGCTTCCAGCACGCCGGCGCCGGAGCGGTGGCGCGCATGAACATCCTCGTCGTCGACGACGAACTCGGGCTTCGTCACACGCTCACGCTGATCCTCCAGGCGGAGGGTCACGAGGTTCGAGCGGCGAGCGATGGCGCGTCAGCATTCGAGCTGCTCGCGGCCGCGCCCGCCGACCTGATCCTGTGCGATGTGCGGATGGCCGGCATGGACGGTCTCGCCTTCCTCGACCGCCACAAGGCGGAGGGCGGCGCGGCGCTCGTGATCATGATGAGCGCCTATGGCGATGACGAGGCAGCGCTCGAGGCCATCCGCCGCGGCGCGTACGACTTCATCGCCAAGCCCTTTCGCGCCGACCAGGTGCTCCTCGTGGTGGGCAAGGCGATCGAGCGCGAGCAGCTCCAGCGCACCGTGGCGCAACTGCACGTGGCAATCGATGCCCTGCGCGCCCCGTCGGGCATCGTCGGGCGCAGTCCGCTGCTCGCCACGTCGCTCGCGCTGGCCGAAAAGGTGGCCCGGCATCCCTCCACGGTGCTCGTGACGGGGGAGAGTGGCACGGGCAAGGAGCTCGTGGCGCGTTACATCCATCGCGCCAGCCCGCGCGCCGCCTTGCCCTTCGTCGCGGTGAACTGCGGCGCCATTCCCGAGTCGCTGCTCGAGCGCGAGCTGTTCGGCCACGCGAAGGGCGCCTTCACCGGCGCGACGACGGAGCGCGACGGACTGTTCGCCGAGGCGGATGGTGGCACCTTGTTCCTCGACGAGCTGGGCGAGCTACCGATGCCACTGCAGGTGAAGCTGCTCCGCGCGCTCCAGGAAGGCGAGGTACGCCGCGTGGGCGACAGCGTGGCGCGCACCGTGGACGTGCGCCTTGTCGCGGCCACGGCGCGCGATCTCGAGGCCGACGTCGCCGAGGGGCGCTTTCGCGCCGATCTCTACTATCGCGTGAACGTGGTGCGCATTCATCTGCCGGCCTTGCGCGAGCGCACCGAGGATGTGCCCGAGCTCGTCCGGCATTTCATCGATCGGTTCAACCGGCGATTGATGCTCGACATCGCGGGTGCGACCCCAGCCGCCATGCGCGCGCTCATGGAATACCCGTGGCCGGGCAACGTGCGCGAGCTGGAGAACGTCATCGAGCGGGCCATGGTGCTCACCGATCAGCCGCAGCTCGGCATCGAGCAGCTCGCCGGCCTGGCCGTCGCGCCTGCGGGGGCGGGTGCGGACACGACTCCCTCGCTGCTGGATCTCTCGGTGAAGCGCCGCACCGAGGCGCTCGAGCGCGTGCTGATTGCCGAGGCGCTGGAACGCACGCGTGGCAACCGGACACGCGCGGCGAAGCTGCTGAACCTCTCGCATCGTGCGCTGCTGTACAAGATCCGGGAGTACGGCATCGGCGAGTAGGGCGACGCGGTGCGCGTCGCGTCGTCCGTGCGATGACACGTGCGCGAATCTGATGGCGCACGAGCGGGCGGGCGATGCGATGCTCTCCGCATGCGACACGTCCGCCTTCGTCATGCCCCTTTGCGCCCCGCCCGAGTCAACGCGCGGCGCGGCATCACCGTGGTGGAGGTGCTCGTCGCGCTGGTACTCGTGGCGGTCGGCCTCCTCGCGATAGCCGGTACCTCGGCCCTCTCCCTCCGCACCGCGACGTCGGCATCACGCGAACGCCTCGCGGTGCGCCAGGTCGATCGTCGCCTGGCTCGGCTCACCGCCGCCGGATGCGCGAGCGCCGCCACCGGCACCGATTCCGTGCAGGGCATGCGTGAGCGGTGGTCGGTGGCCGACTCGGGGGGCGGCGTGGCCAGCATCGAGGCTTCCGTGGAATGGCAAGCCGGCGCCAGGCGACGCGCGCTGACGCTGCGGAGCGCACTCGTGTGCTGATCTCCTTTCGCCATCATCCTCGGCAAGGCGTGACGCTCGTGGAGTTGCTGGTCGCGTTGACGCTCGCCGCGGTCGTGCTCGGAAGCGCCACCACCGTACTGCTCCGACAGCATCGCGCCGCAGCCGCGCTGGGGTCGGCTCTCGCGACGGACGCGCAACTGCGTGGCGCCACCGGTGCGCTCGCGGCGGAACTGGCGGTCCTCTCGACATCGGCCGGAGATCTCACCGCGGGCGAGGCGAGCGACACGGCGCTCCAGCTTCGCTCGCTCGTTTCGCGTGGCGTCGCGTGCGACGAGGGCGTCGGCGTCATCATCGTCGCCGACGAGGCGGGAGAACCTCCCGGTGCGCTGGATGGCTCCGTGCCCAAGGTGGGCGACTCACTCTGGTGGTATGCCGGCGATTCCACGGAACGGTGGCGATCGGCGCGCATCGCGTCGTCCGACAGCATCATCGCCCCGTGTCCGCTCACCTCGGCATCCGCGCGGCCGGCGCGCAGGCTCGGTACCGTCGGCGCGGATACTGTTCCGGCCGGCGCGCCCCTCAGGATCACGCGCTCGGTGCGCTACGCCTTCTATCTGAGCGGGGACGGCAGCTGGCAGCTCGGCATGCGCGAATGGATCGACGCCACCGCGCGCTTCGCCGCGCCGCAGCCCGTGGCTGGCCCGTTCGTCATGCGGCACGCCGAATCGCGCACGGGCATTCGCTACTTCGACGACGCGGGCGACGAGTTGGCCCTTGGCCCGACGGGCGTGGACGTCGCCCGCATTGCACGGCTGCGCCTCACCGTGCTCGTTGCCGCAGGGGTGCGAGCCTTGGCCAGCGACAGCATCGGGCGCGACTCGGTGGATGTTGCCCTTCCGCGCGCGCGAGAGCTCGCGCGCGACTTCTAGATGCGTCGCACGCACTGGTCGATAACATGCGCGCATCGCCGGGCCAAAGTGCCTCGCAGTCGGCCCACCGTGGCGTCGCCATCCACTCGCCGCGGCGCAGTGCTCGTCGCGGCGCTCGGGCTCCTGCTCCTTGGCGCCGCGCTGCTGGCCGGGAGCGCGATGGCCTCGGCACACCTGGCACGCGCCACACGCGGCATCGTCGCCGTGGCCCGCGCGGACACCGAGGCACGTGCCGCGCTTGGCGCCGTGGTGCAGGGGTGGGATACGCGCGCCGATTCACTGCCCGTCGGTGGCCGGCTCGATCGCGCCATCCCGTCGCGGGAATCCGACGGACCGCGCGTATTGGTGCGTGCGCATGTGCAGCGGCTGTCGCGGTCGCTGTATGCCGCGCACGTCACCGTGCGCGTTGGAGAAGGTGTCGCCACGCTTGCCGTCCGGCGTCTCCAACTCCTGCTCGAACGTCCCGCGCGCTCCGACAGCGCGGGCAGCGTCGCGAGTCCGAGACCTCTCGCGCAATGGAGTATTGCCGACCGACGCTGACCGGCGGACGCACGGCAATTCGGCGCACGCAATCGTCCACCGCGCGGTGACGCAGGGCACACCGCATCTCCGTCCCTTGTTACCATCGGCGCGGTCGGTCGTGTTTTCGGTGTTAGTGACCGACGCCGGTCACGGTGACAGATCGCGCACGGATCCCGCCGCAACACAACGCCGCCCCCGCAGTTCCCTCCTCGGGCGGTGCCTCGCTCTCCGAACTTCCCAATGGCCTTGTTCGGTCGCTCCAAAACCACCGTCGGACTCGACATCGGGTCCGGACTGATCAAGGTCGCCGTGATCGACCACTCCAGGAAGGAACCGGAGCTGGTTCGCGTCGCCGTCGTTCCGCTGCTCGCGGATGCGATCGTCGACGGCGAGGTCATGGATCCCGGCATCGTGTCCGAGGCCATCCAGGCGGCACTCGCCGCCGCGGACGCCGCGAAGACCAAGAGCGTCGTGACCGCCGTCGGCGGCCGCGACGTCATCATCAAGAAGATCCAGATCGAGCGCGTCAAGGAAGCACAGGCGCGCGAACTCATGCGCTGGGAAGCCGAGCAGCACGTGCCGTTCGACATGGAGTCGGTGGAGCTGGACTTCCAGATCCTCGATCCCGACGCCGATGGCGTGGAAATGAGCGTGCTCCTCGTGGCCGCCAAGCGCGAACTGATCGAGTCCAAGATGCGGATGCTCACCGATGCCGGTCTCGACGGCGGCACGGTGGACGTCGACGCCTTTGCGCTGCACAACGCATTCGAGCTCAATCATCCGAATGCGATGGATGGCATCGTGGCCCTGGTGAACATCGGGCACGAGGTCACCAACATCAACATCCTCGAAAACGGCATTCCGATCCTGACGCGCGACATCGCACTCGGCACGCGGCGGTTTCGCGAGGATCTCCAGCGGGAGCGCGGGCTCGGCGCCGACGAGGCGCAGCAGCTGCTCCAGGGCTACGATCGCTCGCCGCATCTCGACGCGGTGCTCGAAGGTCGCGGCGAAGAGATCGCCGTCGGCATCGAACGCGCCGCGGCGTTCCTCGCCTCCTCGTCGCGGAGCGGCGGGCAGGTCAAGTCCGTGTTCACCTGTGGTGGCGGCTCTCGCATTCCCGGCCTCACCAACGTCCTCGCCGACCGGCTGCGCCTGCAGGTGCAGCAGGCCAACCCGCTGGCCAACCTGCGAATCCGTGACGGGGCGATGGACAGTCTCGTCACCGATGAGGTCGCACCGCTCCTGATGCTTCCCATCGGGTTGGCGCTGCGCAAGAGAGCTTGAGCCGAGATGCCGAATGATTGAGATCAATCTTCTTCCGGGTACGAAGCGCAAGGGCCGCAAGAGTGGCGGTGGTGGCGGCGCGAGCGTGTCGATGCCAAAGCTGGATTTTTCAGCCTGGATCGAATCGGCGCGCGAACGAATCCGTGAGCCCTGGCTCATCGGTGGCGTCGCGGTCGCCGTGCTCACGCTCGCCGCGATCGGCACGCTGTACGCACGTCAGAAGAGCCGCGAGTCGACGCTCGAAGTCGCGATCCAGCGCGCGGTGCAGGATTCCACGCGCTTCGCATCGGTGTTGAAGGAGCGGGAGATGGCCGAGGCCAAGCGTGACACCGTGCTGCGCTCGCTCAACCTGATCCGCGCGATCGACGACGATCGGTTCGTCTGGCCGCACGTCATGGACGAAGTGAGTCGCGCGCTGCCGCCGTACACCTGGATCGTGTCGCTCGGTTTCACGGGCGCGGGGCAGGGACAGCAGGCCGTGACCACCGTTGCCGCAGCGCCCGTCACCGAAGGTGGCAAGCGCCGCAAGATGATCCAGACCGCGATCCCGCGCGATTCCGTGCGCATCCGCGTCGTCGGCAACACGGTCGACATCCAGGCGCTCACGCGCTTCATGACGCAGCTCGAGTCGTCGCCGTTCCTGATGCAGGTACAGCTCGCAAAGTCGGAACGGGCGAACGACAACGGCAAGGAAGTCACCCAGTTCCAGCTGGACATGCTCTATTCACGCCCGGAGCCGTCGCAAGTGCGTCGCGTGCCGCTGGCCGTATCGGTGAGGTAGTCCATGGCGCTCCTGCCCGCACGCGACCGTGACAAGTACATGCTGTTCGTGATCGTGGCCTCCCTCGTGGTGGGCTACGGATACTACGACTATCTCTGGAGCCCCAAGAATGACGAGCTCTCGGCGAGCCAGGCGCACGTCGACTCGCTCGTCGTCGTGAACCAGCGCGCGAAGTCCGAGCTCGCGCAAGGCAAGACGCAGGAGCTGAAGGCCGAGGCCGACCGCTTCAACAGCGACCTCGAAGTCATGCGGCGCCTCGTCCCCACCGGAAACGAAGTGCCCGCGCTGCTCGAGCAGGTCTCGACCGCGGCGCGCCGCGTCGGACTCGACATCGCCGACGTCACGCCGCTGCCGCTGCTCGCGGGCGACCAGTACGACGCCTACAAGTATCGGCTGAGCATGCGTGGCGACTATCACCAGATCGGCACGCTGCTCACGAACATCGGGTCGCTCCAGCGCATCGTGGCGCCCATCAACCTCACGCTGGCGCCGGTCGCGGGTCCCGCGGGGGCCAGCAAGCGGGCGCGCTCGCAGCCGGTCGAGGCACGCTTCGAGATCCAGACCTACGTCGCCCGCAATATTCCCGCGCCTGCTGTGGTCAAGGTGAAGGGTGGTGGTGACGAGCCGAGCAAGCCGGGAGAACGGCTGTGAGACACCATCATCTCGTCGTCGTCGTGGGCGCCCTCGTGGCCGCATCGTCGGCCGCCCGTGCGCAGAGCATCCCCAACATCAATGCGCCCAAGCAGGCAGCACAGCGCGCCGCCGCCGCGTCCAATGCGCAGCTCGCCGAGCAGACCGGGCAAGCCGTGCCGCAGCGCAGCGGGCCACCCGCCGCGACGCTGGCTGCGGCCGCGCCGGCGCAGAAGCCGGTCGACAAAGCCGTCGTCGGCGCGGTGCCGGCCACGCCGGCGCCCATCACCCTCGTTGCCGCTCCGCAGGTGACGCGCGAAGTGTTCGTCTACGGCGATGGTGGCCGGCGCGATCCCTTCTTCTCGCTCATCCTCACCGAGGATCTGCGTCCGTTGCTGTCCGACCTCAAGCTCGTCGGAGTGCTGTACGAGCCGTCGGGTCGACGCAGCGTCGCGATCTTCCGCGATGTACTCACCAACGCGCAGTACCGCGTGCAGACCGGCATGCCACTCGGCCGGATGCGCGTCGCACAGATCAAACGGAAGGGCGTGATTTTCACGATCGACGAGTTCGGGCTCAGCCGTCAGGACTCTCTGATGTTGTCGGATTCACTCAAGGCGAGGATTAGATGAAGCGAGTCCTGGCGGTCATGATTGCCGCGGTCGTTGCAGCCGGAGCATCCGCTCCCGCGGCGTCCGCCCGCTCGGCAGAGGGCGTAGTCACCTCCCTTACCGTAGCACCAGTCGCCGGCAAGGCCGAACTGGTGATCGGTGTCTCCGGCGCGGTGAAGGTGAGCGAGTTCACGCTCACCGCTCCCGATCGCGTCGTGCTCGACATCGACAACGCGACCATCGGCCTGGCGCCGAGCGGATACGACCGGGTGTCGCGCGGCGGAGTCACCGACGTGCGCTACTCGCAGTTCCGCAAGAACACGGTGCGCGTCGTCATCTATCTGGATGCCGAGCGCGCCTACCGGGTCTGGCGCACCGCGGGACAGGTGCACGTCGCCGTCACCTCCGAGCCGGCCGCGCAGTTCGCGGTCTGGAAGATCGGGGGCGATGCCGCGCCATCGACCTCGCTCGCATCCGGACCCGATCGCCTCGCCGACCGGTTGACCGCTCCGAAGACCGCCCCCGCTGCGGCACCCGCCGCGGCGAGGCCCGCGGCATCGGTGGCCGCAACGTCGCCGGCCGCACGCCCCGCCGCCGCAACGCCTCCGCCTGTCGCTCCCGTCGTGATGCCGCCTACCCGGGTCGCCGAAACCGCCGCGCCGGCTCGCGCCGAGCCCGCGGAGGACACGCGCCCGATGCGCACGGTGGTGCAGCAATCCGTGCTGCCGCAGCAGCGGTCGCCGCAGCCCCGCATCTCGGTCACCTATCAGGGCAGCGACATCCGCGACGTGCTCGCGGCATTCGCCGCCTTCTCCGGCCGCACCATCATCCCCAGCTCGTCCGTGCCGCCGGCCAAGGTGGACGCGGAGATTCGCGATCAACCATGGGACGTGGCGCTGCAGGCGATTCTCGCCTCGCAGGGTCTCGCCGCCACGGAAGACGCGAACGGCATCATCATCGTCGACACCCAGGACCGCATCGCGGCCCGCGCGGCCACCGAGCCGCTCGTGACGCGCGTCGTCCGCCTCAACTATCAGCGCGCCACCGCCATCGGCGATCAGCTTCGCCAGCGCCTGTTGCAGTGCATTCCCTCCGAGCGCTCCGGCGCGTCGTCTGCCGCTGGCGGCCAGCCGTCGGTGCAGCCGACGGTCCCCAGCGGTCCCGCATCCGGGGGCAGCGGCTCAGGCGCATGTGTCGGACGCGGCAACGTGTCCGCCGACGAAGTCACGAACAGCGTGAGCATCACGGCGCCATCGGGCAGCGTGGATGATCTCGTCGCGTTCGCCGAGACGCTCGACCTGCGCCAGCCGCAGGTCAACATCAAGGCGAAGATCATCCTCGTGAACCGCACGGACCTGGAAGCGCTGGGCCTCAAGTACGACCTCGGCTCGCGCAATCAGTTCTTCAGTCAGGTGGTGCAGCGTGCCGACAGTCTCGGCAACGTCGGCACGCCGAACGACGCCCCGACCGTATTGCTCGGCGGCAACACCGTGTCGGCCATCGCGAACGCCTCCGGCTCCGTGCCGGGCGCCGCGCTGCGCGTGATCTACAGCACTGCGCTGGGCAACTTCGATTTCTCAACTTTCCTTGACGCATTGCAGGAAGTGTCGCTGCTCGACGTGCAGGCCGAGCCGAGCGTGACGATCCTCAACAATCGCACGGCCGAGCTGATCTCGGGCTCGCAGGTCCCGTTCGTCCCCACCGCCGGCGGAGCCGGTACGCAGCTCACGGGCCCCATCGCCGTCGAGCGTGTGCAGACCGGTGTCACGCTGCGCGTGACGCCAAGCGTCACGAACAATCGCCAGATCATGATGCGTGTCGAGACGATCAACTCCGGCGCCACGTTCGGCGTGAACGGCGTGCTGATCGACAACAACAGCAGCAAGTCCGAGCTCCTCGTGCCCGACGGACAGACCGTCGTGATCGGCGGGCTCACGCAGACCACGGTGCAGCTGACGAAGTCCGGTATCCCCCTGCTCGTCGATCTCCCGCTCATCGGCCGACTGTTCGGCACCACAAGGCGGACCGAGACCCGCCGCGACCTGTTGATCCTCATCACGCCACACATCATCGATGAAGGACAGCAGTCACCTGAGGCGGCGCGGCGATAGCCGCGCTGGAGCAACCATGATCCCGATTCGACATTTCGCGCGGTTCGCCGCGCTCGTGCTTGCAGTCACGGTCGTCGCCAGCTGCGACGCCCGCTCCGTCGCCGGTCCCAGCTCCACCCCGCAGGTGGGCGGTGGGGATCCGAGCGATCTCGAGAAGCCCACCATCTCGTTCGCGCTGTCCGCCGGCACGAACAACACGGTGGACGTCGGCACGCCGCTCAAGGTGACCGTCAACGCCACGGACAACGTCGGCGTGCAGACGCTCTACACCTCCATCAACAATGGAGCGGCCGTCATCGGCGCCGATACCGCGACGCTGAAGCCCGTCCTCGCGACGACGCAGCGCATCGTACCGGTGAACGTGGGCGGCCTGCGGAATGGCGACAAGGTCGTTGTGCGCTCCACGGTCGCCGACGCCTCGCTCAACTTCTTCACCGACTCGCTGATCATCACCATCTCCGATACCACCACTCCCAAGGTGACCCTCGCCTCCGGCAAGGCGGCACCGGGCTTGAGTGGCGGTGACACGCTCGACGTGCGCGTGACCGCGAGCGACAGCTCCGGCATCCGGTACGTCGGCTATCGCGTGCTGCGCATTTCGGCCACCGACAGCGTGCAGGTCCAGGCGGAAAGCATCTCGGTCGCCGCCGGCACCAACCCAACGATCTTCTCGCCGCCCACCTGGAAGTGGGTGCTGCCGGATTCGCTGCTCACCGGCAACTACACCATCTTCGGCTTCGCCGCGGATCGGTCCGGCATCTTCTCGCGCCCCAACCCCACGAAGGCCTTCACGGTGGTCGACGGCAAGAAGCCGACGCTCACCTTCATCGCGCCCGTTCCCGGCGCGCGCCTGAACGTCGGTGACTCGCTGCTCGTCACCGCGCGCCTCCAGGACAACATCGGCATCGCGCGCGTGTCGTTCATCGGCCAGTCCAAGCGCGGCGACCCTGCGCTGGGCACGGAAACCGTCGTCACGCGCTACTTCTCGCTCACCGCGCCGGCCACCGGCAGCTTCAAGCCCGGGCTTCGCGACACCACCATCTCGCGGTACCTGAAAGTGGTGACGCCGGTGGACACGACTGCCGACTCGCTGTACGTCGTCGGCATCCTGTCCGACGCGGCGACGCCCGCGGCGCTCACCGACACGGTGCGCATCGCCATCCGCATGGCCACCGGCCCCAAGGTGAAGTTCCTCGCGCCGATTCCGGCGCAGGGCGACAGCGCCACCGCGGCCGCGGGTCTCACCGTCAAGCTCCAGGCGACGCATCCCATCGGCGTGTCCAGGCTCGGTTTCCGCATGCAGAGCGCGCCCGGCTGGATCACGCCCATCGACACGATCATCACGCAGTCATACATCCCGCCGGGCAAGGACGTGACGATGACGGCGACCGTCATGGTCCCCGCCAATGCTCCGTCCAAGGGGCTCATCACCATCACGCCGATCTCGGTGGACGTCGACGGACAGGAAGGCTCCACCTCCCCGCTCATCATCGCCGTCCGTCAGGGCGCCCCGCCGGGCCCGGTCGTCACGCAGTCGATTCCTGTCCGCCTCGAGGTGATCGACTCCATCTCGGTCTCGGCGAGCGGCAACGGCCTCACGTATGTCGGCTTCGAGCTGCGCGACCAGACGGGTGCGGTCGTGCGGCGCGATAGCGTCGCCCAGGCGTCGCCCTTCCCATCGGCGGTCGTCAACAACCTGCCGGTCAGCCTGCCGGCCTCCATCCAGGGAAAGAAGCTCGCCGTCGTGAGCTTCGCCTATGACATGGGCGGCCGCATCGGTTACTCGGTTGCGGTCGGCACCACCGCCTCGCAGCCCAATCGGGCGGCGGCGTTCGTCGACTCCACGCTCATCGTCTTCGGGCGCACCTACGCGGTGCCCGTCGCTCGCTCCGGCACGATCGCCGACCTGGTCGTCGACCGCACCCGCGGCAACGTCTTCCTCTCCAACCTCTCGGCCGGCCGCCTCGAAGTGTGGCAGCAGGCATCCAAGACCTTCGACCCCACCGGCATCTTCGTCGGCTCGGAGCCGTGGGGCATGGCCGTGTCACGCACGGCGCCGGCCGGCGACACGCTCTACGTCGCCAACTCCGGCGGTACGAACCTGAGCCGCGTCTACATCGGCGCGGCCACGCCCTCCGGCATGAAGGAGGATCTCGGGAATCGCATCGTCACCCGCATCTCGCTCCTCTACAAGGTCTCGGAGGCGCGCGACCCGGCCACGGGCAAGATTCGCCTCACCATCGTTGGCCCGATCCTCTTCTCGGATCGTCCGCAGTACGTGCAGCAGAGCACCGCCGGCCGCATCTATCTCTCCACGCGGCCGACGAGCGCGGCCACCGCGGGCACCATCCGCTACCTCGACCCCGCCGCCACGGCGCCGGACCAGCGCTTCATCCTGGCCTTCGCCAAGCAGGGCGGCGATCCGAACTCGTACCTGATCGCCAACATCGACGGCGCATCCATCTCGCCGGCGCCGGCCGCGTCCTCGGCGAATGACGTCCTCACGCTCTGCGACCACGCCTCGGGCACGACCGCCGATCCGCTGTGCGCCAGCAGCTCGGGTGGCATCGCGTCCACGATCGCGGCGCTTCAGGCCACCGTCCCCACCACGGACATGGACGCGCAGGTGAACCTCGACGAGACCTCGATCGGGCTCACCGACACGACCTTCGCCGCGGCCAGCGGCAACGGGCAGTGGATCGCGTTCGGTGAAGGAAACCGGGCTCCGTTCGCCCGCGTCTTCCTGCTGCGTGACGACGGCAGCGTGGCGGATCGCTACTCCTATGCGTCGCCCAGCCTCAACGTCGCCGACCTCGTGAACAACGCATCGGATCGACTCTTCGGTGTGGCGCTCGACAAGAGCGGCAGCACGCTGGGAGTTCACGGTGTGGATGCCTACTTCGCCACGGTGGCGCAGCCGTTCACGCAGCGACTCCAGGGTACGGCCTCGACCTTCGACGTGGGCGCGGGCATCGCGTTCCATCCGGAGGCCGACGGCACCAGCACGGCCATGGCGCAGCGCCTGGCCTTCGTCGCCTCGAACAATGGCCAGGTGGATCTCGTGGACGTGGCGTACTTCACCAGCCGCGGCACGCTCACCACCAAGCTGAATCTCTCCGGCCCGCTCCGCGCGTCGCTCCCCTTCCCGGGCGATGACCCGTCGATCGTGCTCAAGCTGTTCGGTATCTCGTCCAAGGGGCTCGTCGTGATCGACGTGACCGCCGCGGACATCAAGGCGGGACCATGACCCCGATGACCTGATCCGGGTAGATTGACGACAGCGAGCCCGGCGCACCGCCGGGCTCGTTGTCGTTTCACCCTTCGCGCTCCATTCATGCTCCGCTTCACCACGGCTGGCGAATCGCACGGGCAGGCGCTCGTCAGCATCCTCGAGGGGATGCCGGCCGGCGTGCCCCTGCTCGCCGCCGACGTCGACGGCGAACTCGCCCGCCGTCAGCAGGGGTACGGACGCGGGAGGCGCATGCAGATCGAGCGCGACACGGCAGAGTTCCTCTCCGGCGTGCGCGCCGGTGAGACCCTGGGCAGCCCGATCGCCATGCTGATCCGCAATCGCGATTGGGCCAACTGGCAGGAGATCATGGACCCCGCGCCTCGCGCGGGGGACGCGGAGGGCGCGCCGCGCCGCCGAGCCGTGACCCGCGTGCGGCCCGGCCATGCCGACCTCACGGGCCTGCTCAAGTACGACCGCGACGACGCGCGCGACATTCTCGAGCGCGCCTCCGCCCGAGAGACGACGGCCCGCGTGGCCGCCGGCGCCGTGGCGCGTCGGCTGCTCGCCGAGCTTGGCGTCACCGTCGGCAGCCATCTCGTTCACCTTGGCGGGGTCGACGCCCACCGCCCCGACACCCTGCCCACGCCCCTCAACGCCGCCGCCGACGAGTCCCAGCTCCGCACACTGGACCCCGAGGCCGAACGTGAGATGATCGTGCGCATCGATGCCGCGAAGCGCGCCGGTGACACGCTCGGTGGCATCTGCGAGGTGGTCGTCGACGGCCTGCCGGTGGGGCTGGGATCGCACGTGTCGTGGGACAGGAAGCTGGACGGGCGCCTTGGTGCCGCGATGATGTCCATTCCCGCCGTCAAGGGCGTTGAGATCGGACTGGGCTTCGGCGCCGCTCGGGTCACGGGCGCCGCGGTGCACGACGAGATCGAGCTGGCGCCAGGACGCCCGCGTGCAGGCAACACCCGCCGTGCGACGAATCGCGCCGGCGGCCTGGAGGGGGGCATGACCACCGGCGAGCCGCTCGTGGTCCGCGTCGCCATGAAGCCGATCTCCACCCTCATGAAGCCGCTCGGCACCATCGACGTGGCCGATGGATCCACCGCGAAGGCGGCAGCCGAACGAAGTGACGTGACCGCCGTACCGGCCATGGGCGTGATCGCGGAAGCCATGGCCGCGCTGGTGCTGGCTGATGCCATGCTGGAGAAGTTCGGGGGCGATTCGCTGACCGAAATTCAACGGAATCTCGATGGCTACCTTTCGCACGTCGCTGGGCGTCTCGGCAGCTGACCCGTCCGTCCCGCACCTGATCCTCGTCGGGCTGCCTGGGGCAGGGAAGAGCACCGTGGGAGCACTGCTGGCCGACGAGCTCGGCCGGCCACTCCTCGACTTCGACACCGAGATCTCGCGCCGAGAGGGCATGTCCATCCCCGAGATCTTCGGCCAGCGGGGCGAGGGGCACTTCCGGGACCTCGAGCACGCCCTCACCGTGGAGCTCACGGAGTTCGGCGGCATGGTGCTCTCGCCGGGAGGGGGGTGGGTGACCCGGCCGGACAACATGACCCTCCTGCGTCCGCCCGCGCGCATGATCTATCTCAAGATCAGCTCCTCCATCGCCCTCCAGCGCATGGGCGCGTCGGCCGCCGGCCGTCCCCTGCTGAACCGCCCCAATCCGAAGGCGGAGCTGGACCGCCTGCTCTCGGCACGCATTCTGGTGTACGAGTCGGCCGATGTGGTGGTGAATGTGGATCGCGTTGATCCACATGCGGTTACGCACCGCATCGTGGAGCTGCTCGGGCTCGGTCGCGCCGGCTGATTCCGGCGATTTCGGACTGGCCGGTTGACGTGGCCACTACCTTAGAGTGATTATCGCCGGTCCCCCGTTCGCCTCGCCACCGCGGCTGGCGGGGAGCCTGGCTGCTCCAGTCCCGTTGGTGGGACAGGGCCGCCGAATGCCGATTCGATGTCACACGAAGCGCCACGATGCCGCTGGGCGCACGCAGTCCTGAAGATTGCGCCGGCGGCTGCACAGGAGACCTGACCATGCGCGTTCTGGGACCGCACGAGCGAGGCCGATTCGCCCCCGAGGCATGGGGCCATCTCCTCGCGCTCACCGGTGCCGGAGCGCTCGACCCCGCGGAGCTCGAGCAGGTGATCGAGCGGGCTATGATGCAGTTCGACGGGCGCATCGCGCTCGACGAACTGCGCTCCATGATGGAGGGATCCGGCTTCGACGATCCCGGCTCCGCGTCGGATACCCAGACCGTACACTAGAGACATGGCTGCACGAAAGACCACGAAGACACCCGCGGCGAAAAAGACCGCGGTCAAGAAGACGGTCGCCAAGGGCACCGCGGCGAAGAAAGCTCCGGCGCGTGGCCGCAAGGCTGCCGCGGCCCAGGAGGAGTACCCCGCCGCTCCGGCCGGCACCACCTCGCTCGTCATCGTCGAATCGCCGGCCAAGGCGAAGACGATCGGCAAATACCTCGGCCGAGCGTATCGCGTGCGTGCCACGGTCGGACACATCATGGACCTGCCGGAGAAGAAGCTCGGCATCGACATCGAACACGGGTTCGAGCCCGAGCTCGTGCCCATTCCCGGCAAGGAAAAAACCATCGCCGATCTCAAGAGCGCGGCAAAGGACTCGCGCGAGATCTTCATCGCCACCGATCCGGATCGCGAGGGCGAAGCCATTGCGTGGCACGTGGCGGAGCAGATCAAGCCGAAGCGTGGCCAGCCCGTGGTGCCCATTCGCCGCGTGCTGTTCCACGAGATCACCAAGGACGCCGTCAACCTCGCCATCCAGCAGGCGGGCGTGATCGACGACCGGAAGGTCGAGGCACAGCAGGCGCGGCGCGTGCTCGATCGTCTCGTTGGCTACAAGGCCAGCCCCGTGCTGTGGAAGACGGTGAAGAAGGGCATCTCGGCCGGTCGCGTGCAGACCGTGGCGCTGCGCCTCATCGTCGAGCGCGAGCGGGAGATCAAGGCGTTCACACCGGTGGAATACTGGACCGTGGAAGCGCTGCTGGAAAAGTCGGGTCAGCGCTTCACCGCCAAGCTCCATCAGATCGACGGCAAGAAGGCGGAGATCCACAACGAGGCCGAAGCCACGCGCATCCTCAGCGATCTTCAGGGGCGCAAGTCGTTCGGCGTCACCGAGGTGAAGCGTCGCGAGCGCCGCAAGAATCCCTCGGCACCGTTCACCACATCCACGCTGCAACAGGAAGCGGCGAAGAAGCTCTCGTTCGGATCCAAGCGCACCATGCGCGTCGCGCAGGATCTCTACGAAGGCATCGACGTCGGACCGGACGGCGCGGTGGGTCTCATCACGTACATGCGCACCGACTCCACGCGCATCGC
Source organism: Gemmatimonadaceae bacterium (assembly GCA_031362845.1). Taxonomy (GTDB): domain Bacteria; phylum Gemmatimonadota; class Gemmatimonadetes; order Gemmatimonadales; family Gemmatimonadaceae; genus AG11. The sequence continues at coordinate 16,794 of JANLTI010000209.1, forward strand.
CGAGAGTGCTGCGACGCAGGCGCAGGACTACCTGCGCGTGCTGTTCGGCAAGGAGTTCCTCGCGAACGGCCTGCAGCTCTACGGCTCGAGCAAGGCGAAGAACACGCAGGACGCGCACGAGAGTGTGCGTCCCACGGATCCCACGCGCCGGCCGGACGACATCCGGAAGTTTCTCGCGCCCGATCAGTTCAAGCTGTATCAGCTCATCTGGCAGCGCTTCATGGCGTCGCAGATGGCGCCCGCGGTGTTCGACACCACCACGGTCGACTTCGACATCGCGGCCAGGGAGCAGCCCAACATCGGGCGCCGCTCGTATCTGTTCCGCTCCACCGGCAGCATCATCAAGTTCCAGGGCTTTCTCGCGCTCTATCGCGAAGCGCGCGAAGAGGGCGATTCCAAGGCACTCGAGGACGAGCAGGCGCTCCCCGTCGTCGAGGTGGGCGAGAACGTGCCCGTGCAATCCATCACGCCGTCGCAGCACTTCACCGAGCCGCCGCCGCGCTTTTCCGAAGCGAGTCTCGTCAAGGAGCTCGAGCGGCTCGGCATTGGGCGCCCGTCCACCTATGCGAGCATCATCAGCGTGCTCGCCGATCGCCGCTACGTGAACCTCGAGCAGCGACGCTTCTTCCCCACCGAGCTCGGTGATCAGGTCGAGCGCGTGATGGTGAAGCAGTTCCCCGGCATCTTCAACGTCGACTTCACGTCGGGCATGGAGCTGGAGCTCGACAAGGTGGAAGAGGGTGCGCTCGGCTGGCGCGCGGTGCTCAAGGAGTTCTGGGGCCCGTTCGACAAGTCGCTCAAGGATGTCCAGCTCGGTGCGCTCATTGCCGAGGCGCACGACCTCTCGGCGCTGGCCACTGAACGCTGCCCGGATTGTGGCGGGCATCTCGAGCCGCGCGGCGGCTTCTTCGGTCCCTTCCTCGCCTGCGAGAACCATCCGAAGACGTGCAAGTACACGCGCCCCATGAAGGGCGAGAAGGCGAAGCCGAAGATGACGGACATTCCCTGTCATCTCTGCGGGCAGATGATGGTGGTGCGTCAGGGAAGGAGTGGTGAGTTCCTGGGCTGCAGCACCTTTCCAAAGTGCCGCGGCACGCGCTCCATGCCCACGGGCGTATTCTGCCCCAAGGATAACGGCGAGCTGGTGGAGCGCCGCTCGAAGAAGCGCGGGACGGCGTTCTACGCGTGCAGCAACGAGACGTGCGACTTTGTCGCCTGGAACAAGCCCGTCGCGGAAACGTGTCCGGACTGCGGGTACCTCGGTGCGGAGATGAAGTTCACGAAGGCGCGCGGCGATTTCCGGAAGTGCCTCAAGTGCGGCAACGAGTGGGACGTGGCGCCAACGCCCGAGTCGGAGTCCGACGTGGCGGTGCTGGCGGGATAGCATCGCGCTGCCGCTGCCCGGCCGCGCCGCGCGCCCTGTGGGCGCGCGGCGTTCGTCGTCATGGGTACCAGTCGGCCAGCGCGGCGCGGATGTGCGCCACATACTCCGCGCGCGTGAACGGCTTGCTCAGGCGGCGCTCCGGAGGCACGAGGGACGTCGACTCGGCTGCGGCGCTCAGGTCGCCGGTGACGAGCAGTGCGCGCCGAGCGAGGTGTGGATAGTCGTGTTCCAGCGACGCGAGCAGGCGCAGGCCATCGCTGTCGCCCTGCATTCGCAGGTCCGACACGATGAGGTCCAGCGGCTCGCGCGCGATGATCCTGCGGGCCTCGTCGCCGCTGGACGCCACGAGCACATCGAGGCCTTCCAGCACGAGGATTCGTCGCTGCACCTCGCGCAGCGACGGCTCGTCGTCCACCACCAGCACGCGCGGACGCTTCGCGCCCCACGCGCGGCGCATGTCCAGCGCGCTCCGCTCCACCCCAACCCGTTCCGTGGCTGCATCACTGCGTGACGCGGTCGCGATGGCTGGCGCCGAGACGTCGCCTTCGCGCAGCACCGGCACCACGGGATCCGCCCGACGCAGCAGCATCGTGAGCCGCGCGCCTCCACCGGCCCGGTTCGCGGCCGACACCGTGCCTCCGAATCCCTCGATGAACTGCTGCACCAGGGTCAGGCCGAGGCCGGTGCCGCGGTCCACCGGCTTGGTGGTGTAGAAGGGAGTGAACACAGCGGCCGGATCGCGAAATCCTTCGCCGTCGTCATCGAAGTCCACGCGAACCATCGCGTCGCCGTCCACCGCAGCCACGATGCGCAGGCGATTCCCCTGATGTGCCACGATCGCGTCGAGCGCGTTATTCACGACGTTCACCACCGCGTGCTGAAGCTTTTGCGCGTCCGCCAAAACGAACAGCGTCGGCGGGATCTCCATCTCCAGCCGCCGGCCGGCCTGGACGAAGGCGTGCGACCGGAGCGCGACAGCCGTGCCGATGGCGGTATGCAGCGCGACTGGCTCCACCGTCCCGCTGGACTTGCGCGCGAAGCTGAGGAGGCTGCGCACCAGATCCCGTGCGCGCAGCGCTTCGTTTTCCAGCGGCTCGGCGAGCTGCGCCCCGATGCGCCGCGTCACGTCGTCGGGCGACGCGGCCAGCTCGCTCCGCAGCAGCTGCGCCATGCCGAGCACGCCGCTGAGTGGATTGTTCAGCTCGTGCGCCAGGCCGGCCAGCATCTGTCCCATCGCGCTGAGCTTCTCGTGCTGCACCAGCTCCTGCTGCGTCTCCTGCAGCTGCTCCAGCGACTGGCGCAGCTCCTCGTTGTGCAGCTCTGCCGTCTCGCGCGAGAGCTGCACGCTCTCCGCCATCGCGTTGAAGGCCGTCGCCACCTGCTTCAGCTCCTGGAAGTGCTGCGCCGGCACGCGCGCGAGTGGATCGCCCCCGCGGATCCGTTCCGCCGCTGCACTCAACTGCTCCAGCGGACCGACCACGCGCCGGCGCATGTGGTTCACCAGCGCCGCGACGAGCGCGAGCAGCGTGAATCCCACCAGCGCGAGTCCCACGCGCACGCGCGACGTGAGGGCCTGATAATCACCCTGCAGCGCCGACCGCTGCGCCACGCGAGCGGCGAGGAACCGTGTGACCGCGCTGTCGAGCTCCACCGCCTGTGAGTCGAGCGACGCGAGCCGCGCTCGTGCCGCTGCCGTCTCGCCCCGTTGCGCGAGGTCGAACGCGCGTTGCGCCAACACCTCGAACGCCTCGTGCCTCTCCTTCATCCGTTCCACTCGCAGGCGCGCCGTTGGCGAGAGCACGTGGAACAGGTACTGCCGCATCTGGGTGTCGGCCTCGTCGCCCAGCGCCTGAAACCTGGCGCGGTGCGCGCCGTCGAGCGTCTGGAGAAATCGGTATGTCTCCAGCTGCTGCGCGTAGGAGAGCGCCACGATCTGGTCGGCGATGCGCTGCTCGTCGATGAATGCTCCGGTATCGCGGTCCATCTCGTTGCGCAGGGCGAGCGTCGTGGAGAAGGCGACCACCATGGCCACCGTGCCGATGACGACGGCAGCGACCGCGCTGCCGATCAGCCATCCGCGCAGGCTTGGTACGCGTACACGACGCGACATCGATCAGCGCGCGGGGCGTCGGCGGTCGCCAGCTCCGGCCGCCACCAGCACATACGACGATTCGCGATCGCCATCGTCCGAGAATGCAATCGGACCCGTCATCCCGACGAACGCCGGCCGCGACCGGCCG
>JANLTI010000235.1:0-3091 GCA_031362845.1 Gemmatimonadaceae bacterium
CTCGGCGATCGCCAGTCTCGGCGTGCTCGTCGCCCAGACGTCCCAGCAGGGCACGGAGGCGCTGGTCCAGAATGCGGTCGCCCGGCAGGGACTGCTGAGCGAGCGCCTCATGGCGGCGGCACTGGCGGCGAGATCCGCCGCGCCCAACGAACGCGCGCTCTGGCATCACCGCACGACCGCCGCCTCGCGCGAGTTTCGCGACGCCATCGCTCGTCTCCGCGGCGAGCGCGCGGGCGGACCGACATTCCGCGCCGGCTCGCCCGCGCGGCGCACATACGAGGCGCTCGGGCCCCTGCAGGCAGATCTGCTCGCCACGGCGGCGGCGGTGGTGAACGATCCCACCCTCACTGCGGCGCAAGATTCCCTCGTGTCGCGTCAGTGGCGCTTCGTCGGCGCGCTGGAGCGCGTGGTCGGCGAGCTGGAGAGCGAGTCCGAACGACGGATCGACATGCTTGTCCAGGTGGAGGCGGCGTGCGTGATCCTGCTGCTCACCGCGCTCGGACTCGGCATTCGTCTCGCCGTGCAGCCCACCGAAGCCCGCCTTCAGGAGATGGTGGACGCGCTAGCCGAGAGCGAGGCGCGCAGTCGCGGCATGCTGGACGCCATGGACGAGGGCATGCTGCTCACGGACACCCGCGGGCGGATGATCGCGTGGAATCCCAGCCTGCTCAGGATCCTCGGAGTCGATGACGCGGACCCGGAGGCGACGCTTCAGGCATTGGCCCGCGCGCTCCTCGACGAGCGGGGTGAACCCCTCGGCGTCGACCACATACCGAGCCGAGTGACGATGCGCACCGGCGAATCGATGCGGAACGTCATCGTCGGCGTGCCGCGGTCCGATGGCAGCGTGATCTGGCTCTCGGAAAACACGCACGCCCTGTATCGCGCGCCCGGCGAGGCGCCGTATGCCGCCTTCGCCCTGATTCGCGACGTCACCGTCGATCGCCGAGTGGAAGAGGAGCGCGCGGCCCAGGCGGAAGCCATGGCGATGCAGAATCAGGAACTGCTGGAGCAGGCCGACGCCCTTGGACGTGGCGAGGCGCTCTTTCGCTCGCTCGTCGATACCGCCGGCAGCGCCATCGTGGGCCTCGACCTCGACGGCCGCGTGTTCGAATGGAATCGCGAGTCGGAGACGCTGTTCGGCGTGAGCCGAGCCGACGCCCTCGGACGCGTGTATGCGGAGGAGTTCGTGACGGCCGGGCAGCGCGAGCGGATGCGTGGCGGCATCGCTGCGGTGCTGGACGGCACGCCGCTGCGAAACCTCGTGGGCCCCGTGAAGACGCGGAGCGGCGAGCGGCGCACGGTGATCTGGAACATCACGCCGCTGCGCGCGGCGGCGGGTGAAGCCGTGCACGGTCTCATCGCGGCCGGCCTCGACATCACCGAGCGCGAAGCGTCGGACGAACGCTTCCGCGTGCTGTTCGAGCGTTCGTCCGACGCGCACCTGCTCTACGACGAGAGCGGCGTCCTCGACTGCAACGACGCCACCCTGCGCATGCTGCGCGTCGATACCCGCGACGCGGTGGAGGGACGCAGTCCCATCCAGCTCTCGCCGCGCCGCCAGCCGGATGGGCGTCTATCGGTGATCGTGGGTGAGCAGATGCGGCAACTGGCGCGGCAGCGTGGCTACAACCGCTTCGAGTGGACGCACGAACGCGCCGACGGCTCGCCGTTTCCGGTGGAGGTCACCCTCACGCCGGTGCGATTCAAGGGGCGCGACGTGATGCTCTGTGTGTGGCACGACATCGCCGAACGCAAGGAAGTCGAGAGCGCACTGCGCGCGGCGAAGGACGCCGCGGAGTCGGCGAATCGCACGAAGAGCGAGTTCATGACGCGCATGAACCACGAGCTGCGCACGCCGCTCACCGCCATCATCGGCTTCTCGCGCGTGCTGCTGCAGGACAAGGAAGGGTCGCTGACCGCGGGGGCGGAGCGGTACGTGGAGCGCATCCGCGTGAATGGCATGCACCTGCTCTCCCTCATCAACCAGATCCTCGACGTCGCCAAGGTGGAGGCGGGACGCATGGAGCTGGAGCTGGAGCAGGTGGCGGTGGACGGGTTGGTGCGCGACACGGTCGCCATGCTCGAGACCACGGCCGACGCGAAAGGGCTGGCGCTGAAGATCGAGCTGCCCACACACGTGGCGCTCATCACGACCGACGAGGGAAAGCTGCGGCAGATTCTCATCAACCTCGTGGCGAACGCGATCAAGTTCACCAACGAGGGCGAAGTCTTCGTGCGCGTCATCACGGATCCCGCGACGCACCGGCCGCTCTCGGTGACGATACAGGACACCGGCATCGGCATTCCCGCCGACCGGCAGCTCAAGGTGTTCGATCCGTTCGAGCAGGGCGACGCGTCGACGCGCCGACAGTTCGGCGGCACGGGTCTCGGCCTGTCGATCGTCCGGACGTTCGCCGGCCTGATCGGAGGAGAGGTCTCGATGGTGAGCGAGGTGGGTCGTGGCACCACCTTCACCCTCGTCCTCCCGCCGCCCGAGGCGGAGCGCACCGAGGATCGGTCCACGGAGCAGCGCATGGTGAGCTAGGATGAGCGTCCGTCGGACGCGGAAGGCATCACGGACTTCGGGGTAGCAAGCTGGCGCGGGTACACTCCCGCCTCGCAGATTTCGCACTCCCCTCCACGCTCTCCTTCGATCCGCCCGATGCGCAACACCGCTGCGTCCGCCCTGAGCCTCACCCTCGCCTTCGCCGCCGCGTGCGGATCATCCACTCCGCCGCCCGAGGGTGCGCCGACACCGACGCAGCGCGGCACACGCGCGCCGGCACGACTCGATTCGCTCCGCCGGAATACGGTGATCGAGAACGACCGGCCCGACAGCCCGGCGCGGGCTGGCATGCTCGTCGTGGCGAATCAGCAGGGTGCCAGCGCCACCGTCGTCAACGCGACCACCATGCAGACGATCGCCACCCTTTCGGTGGGCAACGGACCGCATGAGGTGGCCATCTCGCCCGATGGGCGCTGGGCCGTGGTGACCATCTATGGCGACCGGGCCGCGCCGGGCAATTCGCTGAGCGTCATCGATCTCGCCGCGCCGACGCCCGTCGTGAGCCGCACGATCGACCTCGGG
>JANLTI010000070.1:0-46509 GCA_031362845.1 Gemmatimonadaceae bacterium
CAACGGATACGCGATCTCGACGCCGATCGAGGTGAACACCGCGGGCGGCTCGATCTCGAAGCTCGTGGCATCGTTCCCCGGGCTGTACATCCAGGAGGTGGACGGCTGCGACCTGGTGGCGAGCCACGAGGTGATGCGGAAGGCGGTGGAGTATGCACGGCAGCGGAAGGGTCCGGCCCTGGTTCACGCGAAGGTCATTCGCCCGTACTCGCATTCGCTGTCCGACGACGAGGTGATGTACCGGCCTGCGTCGGAGCGCGACGCGGATGCGGCACGGGATCCGATCACGCAGTTCCTGAAGTGGCTGATCGCGCAGGGCCACGCGACGGCGAACGAGCTGGCGACCATTGCCGAGGAGATCGATGCGCTGGTGCTGGCGGCGACGGATGACGCGCTGGCGCAGCCACAGCCCGGTGCGGAGACGGTCTACGACTTCGTGTATTCGCCCGACGTCGATCCAACGTCGGAGCAGTTCGACACCGAGGACGATCCCCAGTTCGCGGGCAACGAGACCACGATGGTGGACCTCCTCAACGCGTGCATGCGCGACGAGATGCGCCGCGACCCGAAGATTCTCGTGTTCGGGCAGGATGTCGCCGACGTCTCGCGCGAGGAGCACCTGGGCAAGGTCAAGGGCAAGGGCGGCGTGTTCAAGGTGACATGGGGCCTCCAGTCCGAGTTCGGCGGCAACCGGGTGTTCAACACGCCCCTCGCCGAAGCGACCATCGTGGGCCGCGCGATCGGGTTGGCGCTGCGCGGCTTCAAGCCCGTCGTCGAGATCCAGTTCTTCGACTACATCTGGCCCGCGTACATGCAGTTGCGCGATGAGCTCGCGACCATGCGGTGGAGATCCAACAACGCGTTCGCCGCACCGGTCGTCGTGCGGGTGACCTACGGCGGATACATCCGCGGCGCGCTCTATCACTCGCAGACGGGCGCCTCGCTGTTCACGCACTGTCCGGGACTTCGCGTTGTCTGTCCGTCCAACGCGCTGGATGCGAGCGGCCTGTTGCGAACGGCGATCCGCTGCGAGGATCCGGTGATCTTCCTGGAGCACAAGCATCTCTACCGCCAGACGTACAACAAGGCGGCGAATCCGGGTCAGAACTTCATGATCCCGTTCGGCAAGGGACGCGTCGTGCGCGAGGGCACCGACCTGACGATCGTGACCTACGGCGCCACCGTGCAGCGTGCGTTCGCGGCGGCGAATCAGATGCAGGAGGAGCGCGGCATCAGTACCGAGGTGATCGATCTCCGCTCGCTCTCGCCCTGGGACGCGGATCTCGTCTACGAGAGCGTGAAGAAGACCAATCGGGTGATCGTCGGGTACGAGGATTCGATATCCTGGGGCTACGGCGCCGAGATTGCCGCCCGCATTGCCGACGATTGCTTCGCGTGGCTGGACGCGCCCGTCAAGCGGGTGGCGAGCACCGACACGTTCGTCGGGTATGCCCCGCAGCTCGAGGATGCGATCCTGCCGCAGGTGGACACGTTCAAGCGCGCGATCGCGGACCTGATGGCGTTCTGAGGGAGTGACGCGCGCGTCACCGCGCGCGTCTCCTGATGATGGGGCCGACGCGTCGGCCGAATCGGGCACGAAGTCGATTCCGCCCCCAGCGATCCCGGCCGCGTGCATGCGGCCGGTGCGCCCCCACCGTGCCCACCGCCATGCGTTCGATCTCCCGCGCTGCCGCCCTGTTCGCGCTCGCCGTCGTCGCGATCACCTGCACGGACGCGCCTACCTCGCCCGCGGAATCTCGCGGCGGCTGGAGCGCCGCTCGCCTCACAATGGCGCCCAGCTTCACGCCAGCGGCCGCGCGCGCGTACGCCTCGCTCGCCGAAATGGGGATCAGCGTCACGCATGCCCGCATTCGCCTGCGGACCGGCAATGGCACGGTGTCGCGTGACACGACGATTGCGTTCGGCGCCGACGACACGCTGCGCGTCCGGATTCCGATCGAGATCCAGGGCACCGAGCAGACCTTCAGCGCGCTCGTCGAGCTGCGGGACGCCGCGGGCATCGTGCTGTTCGCCCAAACCCAGGACGTCATCGCGCGGGCCGCGCATCTGCCAGCCGCGCCCGCGCCCGTCATCGCGCTGGAGTATGTCGGCCCGGGCGCTGCCGCGCGCGCGATTGCCGTCTCACCCGGCGATCTCACGGTGCCGGGGAACACTGACGCCATGCTGACGGCGGTCGCAACGGACTCCGCTGGCACGTTGATCACCGACCTGCTCGTGGGGTGGACGTCGAGCGACACCGCCGTCGCCACCGTGCGCGCCGTCGGGCCCATCGCCACAGTGCGCGGTACGGGTCGGCGTGGAGCGGTCGTCATCACGGCGACGTCGCCGAACGGACTGGTGGGCACGGCGCGGCTCTCGATGCTGCCCGTGGCGGTACGCCTCGTCGTGGTCCTCGGCGACGCGCAGTCGGGCATCGCGGGCCGGCTCCTGGCGCAACCGCTCATTGTGGAGCTGCAGGGCGCCGACGGCGGCCCCATCCCCGGCGCGGCGGTGTCGTTTCGCGCCGTGACGCCTGGTGGAGTCGCGACGCCTGCAACGGCGATCACGGATGCCGTGGGGCGCGTGAGCGTGTCGCTCACGCTGGGACGCGTTGCTGGCGCCTACAGCTTCGAGGCGGTCTCTCTCCCCCTCTCCTCCGCGACCGTCGTCGCCACCGTCGTCGCCACCGCGACGCCTGCGCCGGCGACACGGTTGGACATCGTCGGTGACGTCGCGCCTGTCGATTCCGTCGGCGCCCTCCTCCCGCTCGTGGTCCGGGCGGTCGACGAATTCGGCGCATCGGTGTCCGGCACGTCGATCACATGGCAGCGCGTCGCGGGACTGGGCACACTCGAGCCAGCAGTGTCGCTGTCGGGTCCTGATGGTCTCGGCCGCACGAGCTACCTGCTGGGTGCCGTGCCGAGCATCGATACGGTGCGCGCAACCCTCACCGGGCAGTCGGGTGCCGCGGCCACGGTCGTGTTCGCGCCAACGTCCATCGTGCGCGGCGCGAGCACCATCGTGATCACGAGTGGCGGCGCGCAGAGCGGGGTGGCGGGTACCATGCTTCCCCTGCCACTCGTTGCGCGCGTGACAGACGTTTTCGGAAATGGTGTGAGCGGCGCGACGGTCCGGTGGCAGATGGCCAGCGCGGGAGTGGCGACGTTCGCGACGCCGGTGAGCATCACCGATGCGGCGGGCGAGGCGCGCACTGCCGTCACGCTGGGCATGGTGGCGGGATCGAGCACCGTCATCGCGACCACTGGAACGACCAGCGCAACCGCCAGCATCGGCGTGGTGGCTGGAGCGGCCGCGCAATTCGGCGTGCTGCAGCCGGCCCCGTCGTCGATCGTGGTTGGCGTCGCTCCGTCGGCACCGATCCTCGCGCGGCTCGACGACGCCTTCGGCAATCCGGTGAAGCAGGCGGGCATGCTGGTGACGGCGACGCTCACGCTGCCGCCCGGCACCTCACCGCTGCTCGTGGCGTCCGCGCTCACCGACAGCGCGGGCATCGCGACACTCGTGCTGCCCGCATACGTCGGCACTGCGGGAACGGCCGTCCTCACGCTCACCGCCGACGGCGTGTCACCGTCGGCGTCGAATCCGATTCTCGTCGTGCCCGGCGCACCTGCGTCGCTGGTCGCGGTGTCACCGCCAGCGTCGCCCGTCCCCGTCATCGTGAGTGGCCTGCCGCTCGCAGTCGTTCCGACGGTGCAGGTGGTGGACGCGGGCGCGAACGCGGTGCCCGCCGGCAACATCGCGGTGACGGCCGGCGTGGCTGGAGGCGGCGCGACCATCACGGCCGCGCCCGCGGTCACCGATGCCACGGGGCGCGCGGCATTCGCCGGCCTGATCGTCACCGGCCTACCGGGCTCCGTGACACTCACCTTTTCCGCGCCGAGTCTGGCGCCCGCGTCGCTGCGCGTGGACCTCATTGCCGACACCACGCTCGTGGCCGTTCCCACCCTGTCGATCACGCCGGTGAATGGGACGGAGTTCAGCGCGATTTCTCCGGCGGCCTCGTTGCCTCAGCAGATCGAGGCGAGGGTGCTCGACTCACTCGGTCGGGCCGTACCCGGCGCACAGCTGATGCTTCAGCTCGCGTTCACTGGTGGGTGCAGCTTCCCCGGAGGCGGCAGTACGCTGATCGTGGACACCGACCTCACGGGTCTGGCGCGCTACAACCTGGACCTCGCACCGCTCGCGGCGGGCGGTGGTGGGTGCACCGTGTGGGCGCGCGGCGGCAGCGGGGGGAAGGCGCAGTCGACCACGCCACAGCTCAGCTACCGCATCGCCGTCGCGCCGACCCCGCAGCACGCGGTGTGGTGGGGAGATTCCACGCTCACCGGCGGCGATTGGACGGTGCCCGCGAATTGGCGCAGCACGACGTACCCGATCGGGCTCACGCAGAAAGTGTTCGTTCCGATGTGGGAGTCGAGCATCGGCACGCTGACCCTCGACCGCGATCTGGAGATCGGCGAGATCGCACTCGACCGGAACGCGACAACGCGTGTCACATCGGCCGCCACGATGCGCGTCGCTGGCGCGGTGCGTGGCGCGGCGGGGAGCGCGATCTCCGGTGCGGGACGGCTCGTGTCGACCGGCAGCAGTACGCTCATCTCGATCCCGTCGCTCTCGAACCTGGTCGTGGGCGACTCGACGAGCTGCGTGACTGCGGGCACAATGTCCGCGACGGTGACGGGCACCCTCCTGGTGGACTCGTTGACCTCGTACTGTCGCACCGTCATCGACGGACAGACGACCGTGAACCGTTCGCTGCGCGCGGCGGGCGGCGGGCGCGTCGAGCTCACCAGCGCCGCGGCGTCACTCGTCTCGAAGGGCGACGCGAGCTTCAGCGGCGATAGCCTCATCGTCTCGGCGGGTTCACTCGTGGTCGGTGGCGCGGCGACGTTCGGCGGCAGTGGCGCGCTGAGTGGCGGCAGTGTGCGGGTCGTGGGCGATGCGACGTTTGGCGGCGTGGGTCGCGGCGGCTACGCGCTCACGGGTGGGACGCTGGAGCTCGAAGGCGGATTCGCGCAGAAGCGCTCCGATACCGCGAGCACGTTCGTCGCGACGGGCACGCATCGCACGACGTTTCTCGGGAGCGCACTCCAGCGCGTGACGTTCGACGACGCGAACGCGTCCTCGTTCGCGGCGGTGAGTTTCGCGAACGGTGGCGGCGGCGTGCTGATTCCGCTGGGCTCGAGTGCGTCGGCGACGGTGAGCGCCGACGTGACGTCCACTGCGCTGCTCATGGTCGACGGCACGCTCGCCGGCGGAGTGCCGGTATTGTTGGGCGGTGGCTCGAAGCTGATCGTGAATGGGCGGTTGGCAAGCGGATGCACTGGCGCGCTCGCGGTTCCGCCTCCCCTCGTGAGCGGCACGGGCCTGATTGGACTCGCACTGCTCCCCGCGCTGCTCTCGAGCTGTACGCCCTGACGAGCGCCGCCGCGGCGCCGGCGTCGCTTACGGAACCGCTGGTACTTCTCGGCAGCTCCGGCCCTCGAGCCGCACGCTGGGTGGCATGCGGAATTCGCAGGTGCTGATCATGCCCGACGACGCGTTGTAGTCGCGTTCCGCCTGTTCCAGCTCGGCGAGCTTTCTGAACAGCGCGACGGTATCCGTGGTCGCCGCGCAATACGTGAGGTACGTGCGCGGACCACCGCATCCGCGCCAGCCCACCGGTGCAGTGCGGCACGACCCGACACTCGTACATCCCTCGGTCTTCGCGAGCGCGCGCGCCTCCTGCTCCAGCTTCACCAGTTTTGGCAGCGCCTTTGCCGACGTGTCCGATGCAACGGGCGGGCTCGTGTCTGGCGGCGTTCGCGAGATCACCGAGCCTACTGACCGCGTCGTGCCGCCGTTCGACGTCTGCGGCTGTTGCGAACATCCCACGACGGCGGCGAACGCCAGCGTCGTCACGATGATCCGTTCGCCAGCGCTCCGTCGCATGTGCTCGCTCCACGTTCCAGTGTGAGCTGGGACGGACGAGCACGATTCGCGCCCGCGCCGGCCCCGGCTCAGTGCGCCAGACCGTCGCGATCGAACACCACGCGCCCGCCCACCATCGTCAGCATGACGCGGGCGTCACGAATGGATTCGGGCGGGACCCGCGTGAGGTCGCGATCGATCAGCACCAGATCGGCGAGCATGCCGGCCGCGAGCATGCCCTCCTCGTGCTCGCTGAACCCGGCACGCGCCGAGCCCGACGTGTGCGCGCGCAGCGCCTGTTCCACCGTGATCTTCTGCTCCGGTACCCAGCCGCCGGGATTCGCGTCATCCAGCGTGCGACGTGTGACCGCGGCGTAGATCGCGACGAGCGGCGTGGGGGGCGCGACGAACCAGTCGCTCCCGAACGCCAGCGTCGCACCGTGATCGAGCAGCGACCGGAATGCGTAGGTGCCTTTCGCGCGCTCGGCTCCGATCACCGTGGTGGCCCAGCGGCCATCATCGATGGCGTGATACGGTTGCATGCTCGCGATGACGCCGAGCTCGCGGAAGCGTGGGAGGTCGGCGGGCGCGATGTGTTGCGCGTGCTCGATGCGGAAACGGCGGTCGTAGGAAGGATTCTCCTGGATCACGCGGGCGAAGATATCGAGCTGGGATCGAATCGCCCGGTCGCCGATGGCGTGCACCATCACCTGAAGCCGTGCCGCGTCCGCGCCGGAGGTCCATGCGTAGAGGTCGTCGAGCGTGTTGACGAGCAGGCCTCGATCGTTCGGCGCATCGGTGAACGGCTCGAGCATGGCCGCGGTGTGCGAGCCGAGCGATCCGTCGACGAATCCCTTGAGGGCGCCGATGCGGAGCCAGGCGTCGCCGCGGCCGCGGGCCGCGACGGTATCGCGCAGCCGGCTCCACGTCGACAGGGGAACGGCGGCGAGGATGCGCGTGCGCAACGCACCCTGCGCGTGTGCGTGCTCGAACACGGCGAGGTCGTTCCACCCACCCATGTGGTGGACGCTCGTCACGCCGCGCTCCGACACGTAGCGCATCGCGCTGTCCAGCGCGCGGAGGCTCATGGTGAGCGTCGGTGCGGGCACGGCGCCGGACATGAGGTCCATCGCGTTGTCCTTGAGTACGCCGGTTGGTTCGCCGGACCCGTCACGCACGATCTCGCCGCCGGACACGTTCTTCGTGTCGCGGGTGATTCCCGCGCGCGCGAGGGCGAGTGAGTTGGCGAGATTCATGTGGCCATCGAGCCGGTTGATCCAGACGGGATGATTCGGCGTGACGGAATCAATCCACGCGCGATTGGGCAGCTCGCCGCCCCACGACGTGTGGTCCCAATCGCCATTGAGGATCCACGTGCCGTCGGGCACGGTTGCGGCGAACGTGCGGATGCGCGCGATGAACTCCGCCTTCGTGCGGGCGTCGCGCAGCTGCACCGACGAGAGCGCGAAGCCCCCGTCCAGGAAGTGTACGTGCGCGTCGACGAAGCCGGGCGTGACCATCATGCCCTTCGCGTCGACGACCATCGCTGCACTCGCGCGCTTCTTCACCTCGGCGCTCGACCCCACGATCTCGATCCGCTCCCCGCGGATCAGGAGCGCATCGGCCCAGGGTCGTCGCGGATCACCCGTCCAGACCCGCGCATTGACGATGGCGAGCGCGGCCACGGGAGCGGGCGCCGGTACGAGCCTCGGGCCGGAAGGTCGTTGCGGCATGGCGCGGGCAGGATGTGACAACGTGAGCGTCAGGAGGCAGGCGACGACGACGGCGTGTCGGCGCTGCGCGAAGCGGAGCGGAGGCATGCGGCGGAGACTGTGTCGTGCACCCGTGCGGCGGAAGGGGCGCTTGACTGACAGCCGGCAACTGGTGAGCCTTCATGCCAGTGGGGAGTAGCCGGCCAGCGCCAGCACGACGCGCGCTGGAGCAGCCGATCGTCAAGACGGGGTGCGCGCGCGCTCCCGGTCGGCTGAAGGGAGCAGTCGAGCCCTGGGCGAGACCACTACGGACACCGAGCGTGCCGTAGTGGCTCGCCCGTCGTGTATCCGGTGCAACGTTTCCCGGGATCCTGCATTCCAATGGTCGCCACCAACATCTGGTTCTGGGTAGGGTTCATCGCCTTCGTGCTGGCCATGCTGGCGCTCGACCTGGGCGTGTTCAACAAGACGCCGCACGTCGTGAAGGCGAAGGAAGCGGCCGTGTGGACGGGTGTGTGGGTCGGGCTCGCCCTCGTGTTCGCCGCGGGCCTGGCGTGGTTCGCCGATCGACAGACGGCGCTGACGTTCCTCACCGGCTACGTGATCGAGGAATCGCTCAGCGTCGACAACATCTTCGTGATCGTGCTGATTTTCCAGTACTTCGCCGTGCCGGCGCAGTACCAGCATCGCGTGCTGTTCTGGGGCATTCTCGGCGCGCTGATCATGCGCGGCATCTTCATCGGGGTGGGCGCCGCGCTGCTCGCGCGCTTCGAGTGGATCATCTACATCTTCGGCGCGCTGCTCGTGATCACGGGCATCCGCATGGCGTTGAAGCAGGACGAGGAATTCGACGGGGAGCAGAATCCCGTCGTGAAGTTCGTGCGCCGGTTCCTGCCGGTGACGAGCGACTATCGCGGCAAGCACTTCCTCACGATGGAGAACGGCAAGCGGCACGCGACGCCGCTGCTGCTCGTGCTCGTGCTGGTGGAGGCCACCGACCTGATCTTCGCGATCGATTCCATTCCGGCGATCTTCGGCATCACGCGCGACCCGTTCATCGTGTTCACGTCGAACATCTTCGCGGTGATGGGCCTGCGTTCATTGTTCTTCATGCTGGCCAGCGTGGTGACGAAGTTCCACCTGCTGAAGTACGGCCTCGCGGTGATTCTCACGTTCGTCGGCGCGAAGATGCTGCTCGAGCACTGGGTCCACATTCCGATCCTGCTGTCGCTCGGCGTGGTGATGGTGGTGCTGGCGGCCTCGATCGTCGCATCGCTCGTCTGGCCGAACGCGCGGCCGATGACGGAGGGAAAGACGGGGTCGATGTTCGGCCACGTTCCGCCACGCGGGGGGCAGTAGGGGGTGGTGAGTTTTGAAGTGTGTAGTACCGGGTACTTGGTACTTGGTACCGAGTACTGCGCGCTCAGCTGTTCGCTGCACCTGTCGGATGACTCGACACTGGTACTTGGTACTTCGTACTTCGTACAGGGTACCGAGTACTGCGC
Organism: Gemmatimonadaceae bacterium; assembly: GCA_031362845.1. Lineage (GTDB taxonomy): Bacteria > Gemmatimonadota > Gemmatimonadetes > Gemmatimonadales > Gemmatimonadaceae > AG11. Next base: position 9,149 of record JANLTI010000070.1, read on the forward strand.
GTTCAGCTGATTGCTGCCCGAATCGGATGATTGACACTGGTACTCGGTACCTGGTACTTCGTACAGGGTACCGAGTACTGCGGATTCGAGTCATCGCCGCGCGTGTCGGGCGGTTCGTCGCTGGTACTCGGTACTTGGTACCAGGTACGAAGTACCAAGTACTGTTCGGCAGTTTGTACCCGGTACTTGGTACCAAGTACGAAGTACCAAGTACTGCCCGGCAGTTTGTACCCGGTACTTGGTACCAGGTACGAAGTACCAGGTACTCTCAGTTATGTAGCCCGCCGTTGCGCCGAGATCCGAAAGCGGAACTACTTTCGCTCCACCGCATCCCTGACGTCGAGCAGGATCTCGAAGTAGAGCTGTTCGCGCCGGTACGCGAAATCCAGCGTCGCCATCTGGGCGTCGTCCCCCGTGGCCTTCGCCCGCTCGAATGCTTCGCGGTACATGTCGTCGATGTTGGCGAGGATGCGTTCGCGGGAGCGGGACATGCTGACCTTCTGGATGGCTTGAGTGGTGAGGCGCGGGGGGTCGTCCCCCGCCCTGGCGGCCTGTTCCTCGTTCGGCGCCAGCATGTACCGCTGGGCCGCGTCGAACAGACTGCGGCGGGACGGAAGCGACGGAAGCAGAGGATTATCCATTTTGCGTCGAGAGCAGATCTTCGCGCGGGACGACCATCGATGCGTGTACTGCGGCGAGCGATTCGAGCCGGACGCGCTGACCGTCGACCACGTGCAACCCAGAATCCGGGGTGGTGATCGGTCCGGTGGGAACCTAGTGACGGCATGCGGCGCGTGCAACGCGAGAAAGGGTGCGACGCCGCTGGCGTATTTTCTTCGCGACGACAGCGTGGCGCGCACGCACTTCTTCGCCCTCGCCGCGAAGCATGTCTGGCCGCGCATTCTCCGCTCGGTGGCCGACGAGCTCGATCGACTGCCGGACGGGAACTGACGACGCCGCTCCGTCGCGCACTCCGCTCCGCGGTCAGATCCGGTGGAACACCGCCTCGTCCACGACACGCCCGTCGCGGAGATGCTCCACCACGATCCGTTCGAGCAACGCGGGCGTTACGCCCGCATACCAGACGCCTTCCGGATACACCACCACTACCGGCCCGCCGGCGCAGACGCCGAGGCATGGCGTCTCGCCGCGCTTCACGCGGCGCGGCCCGAACAGCAGCGCCTCGCGCTGCAACAGCCGCGCGAGCTGCGCGTAGAGCGCGCGCCCCTCACGATTCGGCGAGCAGTACCCGCCCGTGCACACGAGCACGTGCCGGGCGTACGGCTCCATGAGCGCGTCGAGTTGGAAGGAAGTGGGTGTTGGAGGCACGCCGAATCCTAACTACGGCGCGCGAGTCGACACTGCGGCCGCGGCGACCCCCGCAGTGACCGGGTTGCCGACGGCGTGTTCAGGACGGATACTCCTGCCCCATGTTGCCGCGCACCGTGGGAACGCTCCGCCTCGACACCGTCGACGTCGCCACGCCTCGTGGCGCGCCGGTGCTCTGCCTGCACGGGTTGTTCGCCGGCAGCTGGGTCTACGAACAGGTGTTGCCGCTCATCGCCGCGCGCGGGTACCCTGCCGCGGCGCTCTCGTTTCGCGGGCATCCCCCGGCCGATGCGATCTCCACCATCGGTCGCACGTCGGTCGCGGCGTACTGTCACGACGCGTTCGAGGCGGCCCGCGGTCTCGATCGCCCGATCGTGCTCGGCCACTCGATGGGCGGACTGGTGGCCCTGCTGCTCGCCTCACGTAACCTCGTGCGTGCCGCTGTGCTCGTCTCCTCCGCACCCCCGCGTGGCATCAGCGTCCTCAGTGCGCCGCTGCTGCTCCGCATGGCCCGCTATCTCCCCGCCCTCCTGCTCTCGCGACCATTCGTCCCCACCCCGCGCGATCTCGATGTGCTGGTGCTGAACAGGGTGCCACGCGATGAACGCGCGGCCCTCCGTGCGCGATTCGTCCCCGACAGTGGCCGCGCCGCGCGGCAGATCGCGCTCGGTGTGTACGACGTCACGTTGCCCGCCGGGCACGCGCCGGTGCTCGTCGTGGGGGCGGAGCACGATCGATTCGTTCCCCTCAGCGTGGCTCGGCGACTGGCACGCCGATACGACGCGCCACTGCACGTGGCGAAGGGCCACGGCCATTTCCTGTTCGCCGAACCAGGATGGCAGGCCGAAGTCGGGGCGATACTCGATTGGATCGATGCGCTGCCGGCTCCAGCCCGGGGACCGTCATCCGCCGCGTGGACTGGCGAGCATGCGGTCGTGAACCGGAGACGCGGCTGACGGATTACACTATCGTATCCCCACCAGCCGACGAGCAATCGACCATGTCCGACCAGGAGATCGACGTCAAGCGGTATGCGCGGCCGGAAGCGCTCGTGAGCACCGCGTGGTTGGCGGCACATCTCGACGACCCCGGCCTGCGTATTCTGGAGAGCGACGAGGACGTCCTGCTCTACGAGCTCGGCCACATTCCGGGCGCGCTCAAGATCGACTGGCACACCGACCTGAATGACGAGGTGCAGCGCGACTACGTCGGTCGGGCGGAGTTTCAGGCGCTCGTCCGCCGGCTCGGAATCGATGAGCGCACGACGCTCGTGTTCTACGGCGACAAGAACAACTGGTGGGCCACCTACGCGCTCTGGGTCTTCCAGCTCTTCGGCTTCACGGGCGCGAAAATCCTGGACGGTGGCCGCGCAAAGTGGGAGGCCGAAGGCCGCGAGATGACGACCGACGTCCGCGCGGTCGCGCCCTCCGCGTATACGGCGGGCGAGCGTGACGACACGCGCATCCGCGCCTTCATGCCTGAGGTGCGACGCCATGTTGCCGCGCAGGGCCGGTTGATCGACGTCAGGTCGCCCGACGAGTTCACCGGCGCCAAGCTGCACATGCCGGATTATCCACAGGAGGGCGCCATGCGCGGCGGACACATTCCCGGCGCACGGAGCGTCCCGTGGGCGCGCGCCGCGAATGCCGATGGCACCTTCAAGAACGCGACCGCCCTCCGCGAGATCTACGAGGGCGACGGCGGACTCAAGACCGGCGATGACGTGATCGCGTACTGCCGCATCGGCGAACGATCCTCGCACACCTGGTTCGTGCTCACCTACCTGCTCGGCTTCGATCGCGTGCGAAACTACGACGGCAGCTGGACCGAGTGGGGGAATTCCGTTCGCGTCCCCATCGAGCGGTGACAGGCATGGTGCACAAGCCCAACCGCATCCACGCCGCATGGCTCGGTGAACACCGCTTCGATACGGGCCAGCCCGATGGTCCCGTGACTCGACTCGACGGCTCGGCGCACTCGGGACAGACACCTCCCGATGCCCTGCTCAGCTCACTCGCCGCGTGCTCCGGCGTCGACGTCGTCGACATCCTCGCCAAGCGTCGGACGCCAGTGGAGCGACTGACGATCGACGTCGAGGGCGACCGGCGGGAGACGGCGCCGCGGCGATTCATCGCCATGCGGATCACGTACCACGTGCACGGTGCAGGAATCGAGGCCGTGCACGCCGAGCGCGCAGTCGCCCTGGCGTTCGAGAAATACTGTTCGGTGGCGTCGTCGCTCGCGCCGGATATCGCGGTGGAAACGACGGTGGTGCTGAACGGAGTCGCGGGGGCACCGGTACGCCAGACCTGGGCGTGAGCGGGCATCGCGCCACGCGGACGGACCGCTAGCCGCCGGTGCGGACCCTGTTCCAGCAGCCGCACCCCTGCTCCTTCAATCCCTCCGCCAGTCGGTCACGCAGCGGGCCGGATGCACCGAGGCTCGAGCGAAGCGACTTCACGGCCTCGAGGAAGCAGGACTGATACGCCTCGTACGAGTGGCACTCCGGACACCCCGCGATGTGCATGCGAAGTCGTTCGGCGCCGCCCGGAGCGAGTTCGTCGTCGAGGTAGTCCCAGAGATGGCGAATGACGTCGGCGCACGAGGAGGAAAGTCCGAGCTCCTCGAGCTGGTCGCGCGCGGGGGCGCTCATCGTGCAACCGCGGATGCGGGCACGAAGCCCATGTCTTCGGCTACCGTGAGCAGCGTCTCCTGCAGCAGCCGCCGTCCACGAAAGAGGCGCGAGCGAACGGTGCCGATCGGCACGCCCATGACGTCGGCAGCCGATTCGTAGGTGAGATCCTCGACGTCCACGAGTATCACCGCCGAGCGAAACGGCTCCGCCAGGTCGTCGATGGCGTCGCGGAGCGCGGGGGCCAGGTCGAGTCGGGCATAGATGTCATCATACCCTCTTTCGCGCGCCGCGGCATAGACCGAACCGGCCGCCACGGCATCCTGCTCCCCGTCCTCGAGGTCCACCATCGGCCGCTGCCGTTCGCGCGAGCGCAGAAAGACGTTCCGGCAGATGGTGAACAGCCAGCGCCGACAGTCGGTGCCGGGGATGAACGTGTGCCAGGAGCGGTATGCGCGGAGGAAGGTCTCCTGCACGACATCGTCCGCGTCCGATTCCTCGCGTGTGAGCGACAGCGCGAATCGATACACGTCATCCAGCCAGGGCAGCGCGTCCCGCTCGAACGCCAGGTCGCGCTCGACGTCGCCGGTGGGGAACTGCACACGCCCCGGGTCGCCGAACGTCGACGCCCGATCGGAGGCTGAAGCGACAGCGAACTGCGGGGCGACATTGGCCATCGTCATGATGATCTCGAATAATTGACTAGTTAACTGTACAACCGCCGAACGGAACGGTCAAGAGGGGGCTATGTTGCCAGCCATGCGCGTACGACTCCTGGCCGCTTTTGCCGCGGTTTACACGATCTGGGGCTCCACCTACCTGGCGATCCGGTTCGCCGTCGAGACGCTGCCCCCGCTGCTCATGGCGGGCGCGCGGTTCATGCTGGCGGGGATGATGCTGCTCGCCTGGTCGCGGTTCCGCGGCCACGTGGGCGGTCCGTCGCGACGCGACTGGATCACGGCGGCCGTGGGCGGCGCATTGCTGTTACTGGGCGGCAACGGCGCGGTGGTGTGGGCCGAGCAGAGCGTGCCCTCCGGCATCGCCTCGCTGCTGGTGGCGATCGTGCCGCTCTGGATGGTCCTGCTCGACTGGATGCGGCCGGGCGGCCGACGGCCCGCCGGGCTGGTGTTCGCCGGGCTGGGGCTCGGACTCGCCGGCCTTGGCCTGCTCGTGGGGCCGGCCGCGCTGCAGGGCGTGGGGGCGATCGACCCGGTTGGCGCGTTGGTGCTGGTCCTCGGGTCGCTGTCCTGGGCTGTGGGCTCGCTCTACACGCAGCGCGCGCCGCGTCCCACGTCGGCCAACAACGGCTCGGGCACCCAGATGCTGTCCGGCGGGCTCTGGCTCGTGGCGGCTGCCCTCCTGAGCGGTGAAGCCGGACAACTCGACCTGGCGAATGCGTCAGCCCGATCGCTGCTCAGCTTCGTGTACCTGCTCACATTCGGCTCGCTGATCGGCTTCACGGCGTACTACTACCTGCTCGCGCACACCTCGGCCGCCAAGGCGGCGACGTACGCGTATGTGAACCCGGTGGTGGCCGTGCTGCTCGGCTGGGCGTTCGCCAACGAGCCCGTCACGTCGCGCACCATTGTAGCGGCCGCGATCATCCTCGGCGGCGTGGCGATCATCACCGTGGCGCGCGACCCCGGCCCCGCAGTGCCGGAGTCGGCGACGTCGTCGACCTCGTGAGTTCGCGGCGAGGCGCTCAGCGCCGCCGCCCGGACACCCATCCGTCGCGGATCTCGCGCTGCGCTGGCGTGGCGTCCGCCAATTCCTCGATGCGCCAGGGATCCCCGCGCACGAGGCGCAGCCCCGCGAGCGCGAGCAGGGTGTCGTAGTCGAGGTCGTCGGTGCCGCCCACGTGACGGTCGAACCACGGATGCAGGTCTTCCCCCGCCACCTCGCTCGCCGCGCGCTCCACGTCGGCCTCCGTGTAGCCGCGGCCCTGCAGGTAGTACGTCGCGGTGGGTGCATCCCACGTGCGGCGCTTCAGACTCGCGAAGACGTCGTCGAGCGAACGGCGATTGCCGGACCGGGCGCGAATCCACAGGTCGAGATACAGCGCGCGTCCCGCGCCCGATGTGTAGTAGCTGAAAAAGGTGTTCGCTCCGTTCGCGGGTTGCCCCTGCGGCGCACCGTCCCAGAAGGGCGCATTGAACGACGCCATGCGCGGCGAGACCTCCTTTCGGCCGGGCGCGGTGAGGTTGGAGCGAATGGTCTGCGCCATGGTGCGATAGAACTGGGCGCGATCGGTCACGCCCGCGCGATGGAGCGCAGCCAGTCCGTAATACTGCGTCCACCCCTCGGCGACCCAGAGGCTGGGCTGGTACTGTTCGCGCGCGTAGTCGAACGGTCCGAGCGCCACGGGACGAACGCGCTTCACGTTCCACACGTGGAAGTATTCATGCGCCGCCGTGGCGAGCCCTGGCAGCACGGCGAACGTGTCGGAGAAGGCGCGGCTGTCGATGATCTGCGTGGAGTAGAGATGCTCCATGCCATCACCGCCCGCATAGCCTACGTTGAACAGGAAGGTGTATTGCTCGAGTGGGGGAGCGGAGAACACGCTGTTCTCGTAGCGCACGATCTTCTCGACGTCGCGAACGAATCGCTCGCGCACCCCAGCCGGCGCTGGACCGTTGTGGTGCACCACCGTGCGATACTTTCGCGAATCGACGTAGAACGAGTCGACCATGAGGCCGGCGGCGATCTCGGTGGGCGTGTCGATGAGCCGATCGTAATTCTCGAATCGGTAGTCGCGTTGTCCGGCGGTGCGAGTGTCGCCGTTGATGATCGTCCAGCCCGCCGGCGGCGTGATTCGTAGTGTAACGGGAAGCTGTTTTCTCCCGTCGACGTACATGAACAGGGACGCCCCGTTCCAGTTGGCGTGCGCGGTATCGAGCACGCTGTACGTCCCGGAGAGTGCATTGTCGAATGACCGGTAGCGGATTCGCGCGGGTCGGCCGTCCGTGGTGACGACCCAGCGGGCACCGTCCGACTTGGTCCAGCGAAGCGGTGCACCGGCCGCATCCGTGGCGCGAAAGTCCTGGATATTCCGGGCGAAGTCCATCTTCGCGTATCGCCCCGGAGACCAGACGGGCAGCTGCAGGGCGAGGGTCGAAGCCGGCACGCCGTCCACGTCAAGCTCGATCTCGTAGAGATGCGTCGCCGGCTCGGGCATGGCGATCCGATAGGCGATGCGGGGGACACGCCGCGCCTGTGCGCCTGCCGCTGGGCTGAGCAGCGCGGCGCATGAGACAAGCACCACGAGAGAGCGGAGAGAAGTCACGATGAACCGAAGTGAAGGACAGGATGACGTTGGCGAGCGCTTCGCGATCAGCGACCGCGGAAGACCGGTGCGCGCTTCTCGCGAAAGGCGCTCATCGCTTCAGCCACATCGCTCGTGGTGAAGCAGTGCTTGATGTGCACCAGCTCGTCGCGCAGCGTGGCGGCGAGCGGTCGATCGAACGACTCGGCCAGGAGCCGCTTGGTCAGCGCGAGCGCGATGGGCGGACCCGCTGCCAGCTGCGCGGCGTACGACGCGCACGCCGCACCGAACTCCGTATCGGCGACGACGAGTGCGGCGAGCCCGATGCGTTCCGCTTCGGACGAATCGACGTCGCGCCCGGTGAGCAGAATGTCGGCGGCGCGTGCGAGTCCGACATGACGCGGCAGATAGTGACTCACCCCGGCGTCGGGGCTCAGCCCGCGACGGACGTAGCCTGCCGTCATCTTCGCCGTCGCCGAGACGATGCGGATGTCGCAGGCGAGCGCCAATCCGAAACCGGCGCCGGCCGCCGGTCCGTTCACGGCAGCGATCACGGGCTTCTCGCACGCGACCACACTCTGCACCCAGTTTCCCACCCACGCGTAGGGATCGAGCCGCTCGGCACGGGTCCCGCTCGGAAGCTCGGGCGGCGAGGAGAGATCGAGCCCCGCACAGAAGGCGCGTCCTGCGCCGGTGATCACGACGACCCGCACCGCGTCGTCTCGCCCAGCGTCGGCGAGCGCCTCCACGAGTGACGCCGCGAGGGCGCCGTTCACGGCGTTCAGCCGATCGGGGCGATCGAGCGTGATGGTACGCGCGCCCTCTGAGGTGCTCTCGACACGGAGATGCGCGTAGTCCGCCATCGATCGAAGATGTGCCGAGGCGCGTGCAATGTCGAGCAGCGCGAAGGCCTGGCCCGTGCTGCCGGTCCAGGCCTTCGCGTTCATGGCTGCACGATCGTGGGCCTACGGCTCCCGGTCATTCCAGGTTGGTCCACCGGGGCTCCTCGCGATTCCGCGGCTCACCGACGCCGCAGTTTCCGCGAGGCGTATGAAATCGGCCCGATACCCTTCCGGGTCCGTGCCAACCGCTCCGCGCGCGAGCGAGATGACCTGCGGCCATGTGAGCGAGCCGGCATGCGGCGAGTTGCGCAACAGCATTCCGAAGCCGGCAACCGCACTCGCGAAGCGCATCGACTCCGATGGCCGCTCCATGTCCAGCGTTCGCTCGCGCACCGGATGCGTACGCAACACGCTCCGCTCGCCGTCGGGAGACTTGTAGCGCAGCGCCACGTGGAGCAGTTCGCCTCCGCGTCGCCGCATGTCCGTCGGACGCTGGTACCGGAGTGGCGCCACCGGCGGGAGCGTCACGTCGAGGCGCTCCTCGGTTCGAATGATCTCGTATAGCGCGGTGACCGCGTGTCCGGCGCCGACGTCGCCCGCATCCTTCACGTCGTTCGCGAAGTCCTCGTCGCGCAGCAGTCGGTCCTCGTACCCGAGCAGGCGATACGCCTGCACGCGCGTCGGATCGAACTCCACCTGGAGCTTCACGTCCTTCGCGACCGTGATGAGGGTACCGCCCATTTCCTTGACCAGCATCTTGCTCGCCTCGAGGAGGTCGTCGATGTATGCGTAGTTCCCGTTTCCCGCGCCGGCGAGCTTCTCCATCTTCTGGTCCTTGTAGTTGCCCATGCCGTACCCGAGGATCGTGAGGAACGAGCCCTCGCGTCGCTTTTCCTCGATCAGGCGCACCAGCTCGGCATCGCTCGATTGCCCGACGTTGAAGTCTCCATCCGTGCAGAGGATGACGCGGTTGGTGCCGCCGCGAATGAAGTGCTGTCGCGCGACGTCGTACGCCAGCCTGATGCCGGCGCCGCCGGCGGTGGATCCTCCGGCCTGCAATCCATCGAGTGCGGCGAGAATGCGCGTCTTGTCACCGCCGGACGTCGAGGGCAGCACGAGTCCGGCGCTGCCCGCGTACACGACGATGGCGACGCGATCCTGCTCGCGCAGCTCGTCGACGAGCAGGGCCAGCGACTGCTTGACGAGTCCAAGCCGATGCGGACCCTGCATGGAACCCGAGACGTCGATCAGGAACACGAGGTTGCTCGCCGGCGCGCGGCGCATGTCGACGTCTCGTGCGCGAAGTCCGATGCGCACGAGGTCGTGCGACGGGTTCCACGGAGCAGGCGCCACTTCGGTGGTGATGCGGAGCGGATCGCGACCCGTGGGCGCGTCGTCGGCATAGGGGAAGTAGTTGACCAGCTCCTCGATCCGGACGGCGTCACGCGGCGGCAACGTCCCAGCGGTGAGAAATCGGCGCACATTCGCGTATGACGCGCGATCCACATCCACGGAGAAGGTCGACAGGGGCGCGACGAGTGGCGACCGGAACGCATTCTCGTCGATGTACTCGTACGCTTCGGTGTTGCCGCTGTCGGCGGGCACGGGATACGGACGACGGCGGGGGAACGGTCGCTCGCGGGTGCTCACGCCGGCGCGCATGATGGTGGGCGACGGAGCTGGCGCGATGGTGGACTGCGTGGCATGGCCGCCGGCGCGGTCGGATCGTGCGTCTCTGCCACGAGCGACGCCACCGGCCGTCGCGTCTCGCGGCGCGGACGAGGCGGCGACCGCCGTGGAGTCCACGAGAGTCGAGGACGGAACGAGCCTCGCGTCGAGACGCACGGTGTCGCCGCGCACGGCAAGGGGAAGATCACGGTTGGCGTATCCAGCCCGGCGGAAGTGCACGACGACGCGCTCGATATCCGCGTGCCGCTCCATGCGGAGCCCGTACCGTCCATCCGCGCCCGTGGCTATGGCGGATGTCCGCGCCGCAATGGTGACGCTGACGCCGGAGATCGGTCGCCCCGCCGGATCGGAGACGCGACCGACGATCATCGTGGACTGGGCGAGCCGCGACGACTGGGGGATGCGCGCGCCAAGGGAGGGCGCGAGTACGGCGAGGAACATCAGGGTGGCGCGGAGACGGACGTGTGATCGGGGAGCGCGCATGCGTTGCCTCACGGGTGAAGAGTTGCCAAGGAGACGTGCGCGATGCCCGCGATTGCACACGGGCAGCATCCCGGACGCTCCCGGCACCCCGTTCCCGGTATATTTCCCCTCACCGTCACCCTGCCCAACGATGCCCGCGCGCCGTTCCTCAGCCTCGAACCGTTCCGCCGCGACCGGCGCCGCACGCACGCGTGCGGAGGCCGATTCCGGTGCAGCCGGTGCGCCGCACGGCTCGCGCCCCGAGCAGGTGTACGTTCGCTTGCGCGACCTGATCGTACAGGGTCGACTCGCGCCGGGGAGCCGGGTCGTCGAGACGGAGGTGGCGAATCGACTCGGGGTGAGCCGCACCCCGGTGCGTGAAGCCCTGCAGCGGCTGCAGCAGGAAGGCTTCGTCGTCGGGGCACCTGGTGCGCAGCAGGCGCGGCTGACGGTCGCGCCGCTCACGCGCATCGACGTCCACGAGCTGCTGAACATCGTCGGCGAGCTCGAAGGACTCGGCGCACGGTGGGCCGCGGAGATGCCGGTGGCCGACCGCCAGTCACTCACGGCGGAGCTTCGTGCGCTCAACACCGACTTCCACACGACCGGTCGCAGCGTGCCCACCGATCACGGCCGCATGTACGAAGCCGACGAGCGCTTCCATCGTCAGATCATCGTTGCGGCAGCGGGCCCGCGCTTGATTGCCTTGCACGACAGCGTGAAGCCGCAGGCGGAGCGCTACATCCGCATGTACATCAGCATGCTCACGAGCGACATCGCCGCCTCGGTGCGGGAGCACGATGCGATCATAGACGCGATCGAGAGCGGGCTCGTGAACGAGGCCCAGACCGCCGTGCAGACGAACTGGCGCCACGCGGCGGACCGGATCGGGCGCGTGATCGAGGTCGCGGGCGAGCGAGGAAGCTGGTAGGAACGCTCGGCAGGATGTCGCTCCTCGGTCAGTCGCCGATGCGACACTCCCCTACCACGTGTGCTTCTCCCCTTCCAGCTCGGCGCGAAGCTTGATGAAGCTCTCGTACCTCGCTCGGCTCACGTCACCGCGTTCCACGGCGGAGCGCACCGCGCAGTGTGGCTCCACGCTGTGCCGGCAGTCGGCGAATCGACAGCCGGTGAGGAAGGGCCGCAGCTCGGGAAAGCATTGATCGAGCTCCGTGGGCGAGAGCGCCCACATGCCGACCTCACGAAGGCCGGGTGTGTCGGCAACGTACCCGCCACCCGGGCCGGGCAGCGGGTGCAGGAATCCGCCCACCGTGGTGTGCCGACCCTTGTTCACCGACTCGCTGATCTCGCCGACGCGCAGATCGAGTCCTTCGTAGATCGCGTTGAGCAGCGACGACTTCCCGACGCCGGAGGGACCGGTGAGCACGCTCACCTGGCCGGCGAGGGCATCGTGCAATGCGTCGAGCCCCTCGCGCTGCTTGACGCTCGTGTAGTGCACGACATAGCCGGCGCGCTCGTAGTCCGTCCAGCGGGCGCGCGCGATGGCGGCACCTCCGACCAGCTCCACCTTGTTGATGACGATACGTGCCGCGAGATCGTTGGCTTCGGCGATGACGAGAAAACGGTCGAGCATGCGCGGATGCGGCTCGGGATTCGCGGCGGCGAAGACCGTCACGACCTGATCCACGTTCGCGGCGACCACGCGCTCGCCACGTCCGCCTCCGGGAGCCCGCCGCGCGAGCCGCGAGCGGCGCGGCAGGATCTGCGCGATTGCCACATCGCCGTCAGGCTCATCCTGCTCGAGCAGGACGCGGTCCCCGATCGCGAGCTTGAGTGTCGCGGCCGCGGACGAGATGGTGTCTCGTCGCAACGAACCGTCGGCGCGCCGGCCCGAGTTCGCCTTCTTCACCCGTCCGCGCAACGACGCCTCGATCATGTCGCCGTCGTCGCGCCGCACGCGCCAGATGCCTCCAGTCCCGCTCAGCACCACTCCGTGACGTGATGCGTCCGACGTGTCGGCGTCCGTGCCGACGGGCGCGTTCGCATCCGCGCTCACGGCTGCCCTCCCGCGTCGCCCACATCGTCGTGCATCGCATCCCACCAGCGTCGCGGCGGCGTTCCATCAGCGCGTTCCGCGATGAGCGCATGCAGGGCGGCCCGCACCTGACCGAGCGAGAGCGCTCCGATGACAGCGCGCGCATCGGCTTCGGTGTCCGCCTCCACGAGAAACTCCGTCTCCAGGTGACCGGTTGGAGACGCCCCACCGATGCGCGCCCATTGCACGAACAGCAGGTACGCGCCCCACGGTTTGTCGGGATCACCAGTGGGCGACGCGAGAATCTCGACGCTGTACGAGAGACCGTCAGTCCCCTCGAACGCCGCAGGCCGGTCATGCGCAGCCGCGTACCCGCCGATGGTGTTGGCGTCTCCGCGCGAATGATCGGCGGGCAGATGCTGGCCTGGCATGGCGAACGACCTAGTGGCGACCGTTGAACGCCTCGCGCAGGACGCTGCCCGTAATGAAGGCGACGTTGGCCGGACGCTCGGCAAGGCGGCGCATGAGGTACGGATACCACTGCGTGCCGAAGGGCACGTAGCAGCGCACGCGATAGCCTTCCTTCACCAGCGATTCCTGCAGGTCGCGCCGAATACCGTAGAGCATCTGGAACTCGAAGCGGTCCGCCCCGATGCCCTGCTCCTTCGCCCAGCGCTTCGCCTCGTTGATCATCGCGGGGTCGTGCGTGGCGATGCCCGGATAGTTGCCCTTCAGCATCAGCTCGCGCATGCACTTCACGTAGTTCGCGTCCACATCGCGCTTGTCGGGATACGCGACCTTGGCCGGTTCCTTGTACGCGCCCTTGCAGATGCGCACGCGGGCGCGGAGCGTGTTCATGTGCTCGACGTCGGCGAAGGTACGATAGAGATAGCTCTGGAGCACGACGCCCACGTTCGCCTTGTACGCCGGATACAGCCGCTGCTCGAACAGCTCCAGCGTCACGTCGGTGTACGAACTCGCCTCCATGTCGATGCGCACGAAGGTCTCGTACTGCCGTGCGCGACCGAGAATGTCCTGCATGATCGCGACGTTCAGCTCGTGGTCGATGTCGAGGCCCATCGCCGTCAGCTTCACCGAGACATTGGCATCGAGCTTCGACTCGTGGATCCGATCGAGCAGCTGCAGATACTCGTCCCGAGCGCTGCGGGCCTCGCGCTCCGTGCTCACGCTCTCCCCGAGCAGATCGAGCGACGCGGTGATCCCCTTCGCGTTCAGCTCGCGCACGGCGGCGAGCGCCTCGGCCACCGTTTCGCCGGCCACGAAGCGTCGGGCGAACTGCTTGGCGAGCCGATTATTGCGGACGAACTTGAAGACCCGAGGTTGATCGGAGAGGTACAGCAGGGTATTCCGAATCATGAGCTCCCTGTACGACAGAGGCCGACGCGAGCCGGCGGGCGAGACTAAATGTAATCCCGCCCTTTCGGCTGAGTGAGTGCGTCGCGTGGATCAATTCACGCCGAACTCGCTCAGAGGCTCTCGAGCAGGAATCTCGTGAACGAGTTGTAGAGGTGCACCGAGGTGGTGCCGCCCGAGATCGAGTGGGTGCGGTTCGGGTAAAGCAGCATGTAGAACGGCGTGCCCGCCGCCTGGAGCTTGTTCGCGTACTGCACGGTGTTCTGCGGATGCACGTTGTCGTCGCCGGTCCCGTGCACGAGCAGCATCCGGGCCTTCACGCCCTTCGCGTACGTCTGCGGTGAACCGTCGCGATATCCCGCGGCGTTCTCCTTTGGCGTCCACATGTAGCGCTCGGTATAGATGGTGTCGTAGAGGTTCCAGTCGGTGACTGGCGCCACGACGAGCGCGGCCTTGAAGATGTCGCCTCCACGGCCGGCCGCGAGCGCGCTCATGAATCCGCCGTAGCTCCAGCCCCAGATGCCGATGCGTCGTGCATCGGCCCAGCTCTGGCCGCCGATCCACTTGGCGGCATCGATCTGGTCCTGCGATTCCTTCACGCCGAGCGTGTACTGCGTCGTCTTGCGAAAGTCGCGCCCGCGCCACGCGGCGCCGCGATTGTCGACGCAGACCACGACGTATCCTTGCTGCGCCAGGCTCTGGTGCCACAGCAGGCGCGTGCCACCCCAGGCATCGTTCACCTGCGGTGCCGCCGGTCCGCCGTACACGTACATGAGCACCGGATGCTTCTTCGTGCTGTCGAACGACGCCGGCACGATGCGATATCCGTCGAGCACCGTGCCGTCAGGCATCGGTACCTTGATGAACTCCGCCGGCCGCATCGAGACCTGCGCGAGGCGCGACTTGAGCGGTGCGTTGTCCTGGAGCACGCGGATCACGCGCATGGACGGCAGGGAGTAGAGCGTCGCGACGGGCGGTGTGCTGATCGTGGAATGGATGTCCACGGCGTAACGCGCGTCGGGACTGATGTTGAAGTTGTGCGTGCCCGACTGCGGCGTCACGCGCTCCATCGCACCGCCGGTCACCTTGACCCGATACGTGTTGCGCTCCATGGGCGTGGGCGCCGCGGCGGACACGTACACGAAGCCGTTGGCGTCGTCCACGCCGAGCACGCCGAGAACATCCATGCCGTCGGTGGTGAGCTGGCGAATGATCTTTCCATCACGCCCGTGCAGGTACAGCTGTCGCCATCCGCTGCGATCCGAGAGAAAAAGGAACTGCCGCTTGCCGGCGCCGATCCAGCGGAGGTCGCCATTCTCGACGTCGACGTAGGCGTCGTCCCGGTCGGTCATCACGATGCGGCCGCGGCCCGTCGTGGCGTCGAGCAGCATCAGGTCGACCTGATTCTGCTTGCGCGGCATGCGCTGCACGGCCACCGAATCGCTACCCACCCACTCCATGCGCGCGAAATACTGTCCGGTGTCAGGGCCGACGCTCAGCCACGTCGGACGGGTGGTACCGAGGTGAATGATGCCGAGCTTGACGCGCGAGTTGGACTCGCCCGCCTTGGGATATCGCAGCGTCGTGACTTTGGGATAGAGTCCGAGCTCGTCCACGATCGGCATGGCGGGCACGGCGCTCTGGTCGAACCGCCAGAAGGCGATGTGCCGCGAGTCCGGACTCCAGCGAAATGCATCGCGCAGTCCGAGCTCTTCTTCGTAGACCCAGTCGGTGGTGCCGTTGATGATGTTCTCGCTGCCGTCACTCGTGAGCTGCGTCTCCCGACCGCTCGCGAGCTCGGTGACGTACAGGTTGTTGTCGCGAACGAACGCCACCTGCCGGCCGTTGGGCGACACCTTGGCGAACATCTGCAGGCCACTCTTCCTCGACACCGGAGTCAGCTTGCCGGAACGGAAGTCATACACGGTGAACAGTCCGCGCGTATTCGTGCGCCACACCTGCACCGAATTATGGAAGAGGATCGCCATCTGTTCGTCGCCGCTCAGCGAGATCTCCTCGACCTCGAGCTTCTTTCCCTCCGCCGCGAGCTGCTCCGCCTTCGCGAGCACCGTCTCCTGCCCCGTCGCCACGTCCACCTTCACGAGCTCGGTGCCGCCATCCTTCGCCGGCCGCGGAATGATGTACGAGCTTCCCGAGTTGAGCCACGACGGCTGGGGGATCACGCCGCCGCGGAAGTCGGGCGATGCGAAGATGCGCTCCACCGTGATCCGGCTCGGATCGCCGGTGGTCTGGGCACCGACGGGCGAGAGCGCGCCGGCGGTAAGGGCAAGGACGGACAGACGAAGGAGACGCATGAGGGCGGTGATGGTGAACGGTGAACGGTCAACGGTGAAGTGTAGGCGGGAGGACGGGAAAGGGCACACCGGACTCGGTCCGGTGTGCCCTCAGACTGCCAGCGGTCGGGTCAGCCCGTCACGCCGTCACTTGTCATCCTGATCCTCGGGCTTCGTCGCGGGAACACCGGCCCTGGCGCGGGTCTCGGCTGCCGCGGCCGGAGGCGCGCCCTGCTCGATGTCCACCCGCACGTTGCGCTGAAAGGTGTTGATGTCGGCATCCTTCGCGCCGGCGCCCATGAGCGAGCGGATGGCGTTCGCGGCGGTCTGCACCGGTACGCCGCGCGACACGATGTCCGCCAGCACGGTGAACGGCAGCGTCAGCGAACGGCGCAGCCCGCTCTGCTTCTTCAGCTTGCCAAGCTCCACGGCCGGCACGCCGGCGTGCATGGCGGACGCGGCCGCCTTGATCTCGTCGGCGGACGCCACGGTGCCGAGTGCCCGGTGCGCACTCGCCATCTCGAGTGTCAGGGAGCGCACGGCCGCGACGATGCGCGGACCATCCGCACCCTTGCCCATGCCCTCGTACACCTTCTCCATCAACGGCTCGACGGGAATCCCCTGCGCGCGTGCCGAGTCGACCAGCGCGGTGATAGCGGCTCGCGACGGCGCGTCGAGCCGGGTCCCGATGCGCGGATCCTGCGCGCGCGCCGGCGCGAGTGCCGCACTCGCCAGCGCGAACGTGACGAGTACCCGGACCGGACGGTTGATCATTTCGTGCTGTCCTCGACGATGAGTGCACTGCTGGGCAGCCCGAAGTCGTCGCCCGCGGAACGCGGAGCGCTCGGATCGGCCACCCACTCCTTTCCATTCACGACGAAGGCATATCGATGCACACCCGCCGGCACGGGTGCCGTGACGCTCCACACGCCCTGATGATTGGTGGCAACCAGCGCGGAGTCGTTGAGCCCCCAGTCGTTGAAGTCTCCCACGACCGCCACGCTCTGCGCCGAGGGGGCCACGAGTACGAACTGCACCGGCTCGAACACTGACGACGTGGACGGCGACTCGGGCGGACGCGTGCGCAGCACACCCACGGTGACGATCGCGACGATGCCCGCGGCGAGGGCAGCCGCCCAGCCGGGATGGTGCGTCACGCGCGACGCCACACCGAGCCAGCTGCCCAGCCCCCGACGGCGCCGCTGCGCGTAAAGCCGGCGCACGCGCACCATCACCCGTCGCTCGAAGGATGCATCGAAGCGCACCGGCTGCTGCAACTCCTGCACGACCATCTCCAGCGTCGTCCGTCCCCACTCAGCCACTGTGAACCTCCCGCAACAGGGTGCGCAGCCGATCACAGGCGCGCATGACTCGCATCTTCAGGGCGGACACACCAACGCCGGTGATTTCCGCCATCTCGTCGTACCCGAGATCTTCCACGTACTTCAGGAGAAACGCCTCCCGCTGGTCCGGGCTGAGCTCGCCAATCGCGCGCTCGATCTCCTCGCGCCACATCGTCTGCTCGGCCGGGTGCTCCTCGGACGCCTTCATCAGCGCGCCGTCGTCGTGCACGAACGTCTGACCGCGACGCACGCGCCGTGCCCCACTCGTTCGACACCGGTTCACCAGGATTCGGAACAACCATGCGCCAAAGCGCTCCGGATCCTCGCACCGAGCCAGGGATCGGTAGGCACGCGTGAACGCGTCCTGGAGCGCTTCCTCGGCGTCTTCCCGATTGCCGAGCATGTGCACGGCGTACCGAGCGTAGCGATCCCGATATCGCGAGACCAGCGCACCGTACGCGTTCACGTCCCCGTGCAGCACTCGTGACACGAGCGCAGCGTCCGAGCTTTCCATACCGTCTTGACCTTCGCTCAATTCACACCGTCACAGTAGGAAGCTCGATGCCCTCGTGAGAATACATCACAATGCCGCGCCCGCGGTTCGGGAAACCTACGGGAACGGTGGTCCGTGCGCCGGATAGAAGCGGTCATGCGCTCGCGCATGCGCCTCCAAGACCGCCGCCGGCTCGAATCGACCCGGAAAACGATCGTCGAGCGCCTCCAGCTCCTCGACGATCCGACCCGCACCCACCGCGTCCACGTACCGGAAGGGGCCGCCCCGGAATGGCGGAAACCCGATGCCGAACACCGCTCCCACGTCGCCATCCCGCGGCGAGCGCAAGACACCCTCATCCAGGCATCGCGCCGCCTCGTTCACCATGGCCAGCACACACCGCTCACGGATCTCCGACTCATCCATCTGGACACGGGCGGCTCCGCTAGGCAACAGCTCGTACACCGTGGAATCCACGGCGTTCTTGGTACCGTCGTCGTCGTAGAGATAGAACCCCTTTTTCCCCTTCCGGCCAGTCCGTCCCGACTCCACCACCCGCTTCATCGACTCGCTGGGCGACATGCGCGCGCCGAACGCATCGAACAGGACCTGGCCCACCTTTCCCCCAACGTCAATTCCGACTTCGTCGAGCAGGGTGATCGGGCCGACGGGAAATCCGAACGCCGTCAGCGCGCCATCGATGGCCTCGATGGCCACGCCTTCGTCCAGCAATCGGCCAGCTTCGTTCATGTATGCGGAGAGCGTGCGCGTCGTGTAGAAGCCCGGCGCGTCGTTGACGACGATCACCGTCTTGCCCAACCGCTTGCCGTACGCGACCGCACTCACCGTCGCATCCTTCGCGGTGTCGGGTGTGACGATCACCTCGAGCAACGGCATCTTGTGCACGGGTGAGAAGAAGTGCATCCCCAGCACGCGATCCGGCCTCTCCGCCGCCTCGGCGATGCGCGAGATGGGAATCGTGCTCGTGTTCGAGGCGTACACCGCTGTCGCGCCGAGCATCGGCTCCACTTCGCGCAGCACCCGGTGCTTGAGCGCGAGGTCCTCGAACACCGCTTCGATCACCAGCGAGGCGCGCCCGAATCCCGCGTAGCTGGTGGTGCCGCCGACGAGGCCGAGCTGATCGTCGTATTGATTGCGGGTGATCTGCCGCCTTTTCATGCGGCCCCGCAGCACGTCGCTCACCGCCGCGATGCCTCTCGCGACGCGGCCGCTGTCGGTGTCCTTGAGCCGCACGGACGTCGACTGCTGCACGGCCACCGTCGCGATCCCCGCTCCCATGAAGCCTGCGCCGACGACACCAAGGGTCTCGATGGATCGCGGCGCCGGTGCCGGCTCGTCGACGCCAGGATCCTTCTTGAGCGCACTGGTGGCGAAGAAGAGGAACACGAGCTGCTTCGATTCGTCCGACATCGCCATCTCGCCGAATGCGCGAGCCTCTTCACGGTACCCCGCCTCACGTCCGCGCTCGAAGCCGGTCTGGACCGCGCGCAGCGCCGCGAGCGGCGCGGGATAGTGCCCATGCGTCTTCGCGAGCACTCCCTCGCGGGCCTTCCTGAACACGATCGCGCGGCCAATCGGATTGTCCTCGAGCAGAACGCCCGCGGCGCCGCGATCCTTGGGCCGGCGCCGGGCAGCGAGTGCGCCGTCCGCCAGCTTTCGCGCCCGGTCGATCGCGATGTCCGCGAGGATGGCCGGATGCACGAGTTCGTCGACGAGCCCCATCTGATACGCCTTGCGTGCGCGCACCGTGCGACTCGTGAGGATCATGTCGAGCGCGCGCTGCACCCCGATGAGGCGCGGCAATCTCTGCGTGCCGCCCGCGCCGGGGATGAGTCCGAGTTGCACTTCGGGCAGGGCGAGCACCGTCTTCGGATGCTCCG
Organism: Gemmatimonadaceae bacterium; assembly: GCA_031362845.1. Classification (GTDB taxonomy): domain Bacteria; phylum Gemmatimonadota; class Gemmatimonadetes; order Gemmatimonadales; family Gemmatimonadaceae; genus AG11. The sequence goes on from JANLTI010000070.1 coordinate 28,766, forward strand.
TCGCGATGCGGTAGCGACAGGCGAGCGCGGTCTCGAGGCCGCCACCGAGGCAGGCGCCATGGATGGCGGCGACGACGGGCATGCCGAGCGACTCGAGTCGCGCCAGCAACGCCTGCCCGCCGCGACTGAGTGCTTCAGCGTCGGCGGGGGTCTGGAGGGTGAGGAACTCGTCGATGTCGGCGCCGGCGATCCAGTTGTCCGACTTGCCCGAGGCCAGCACGACGCCCTTGACGGAGCTGTCCGCGGCGATGCGGTCGAACATGACGGCGAATTCCACGCGCAGGGCCGCGGTCACCTTGTTCACCGGCTCGCCGGGCAGGTCGATCGTCACGACGGCGATACCATCGACAAGATCCAGCGAGAGTGCGGTCGTCATGCGCGCTCGACCACCATGGCGTGGCCCATGCCGCCGGCGGCGCATACCGTCATGAGCCCAAACTCGCCGTCGCGGCGCGCGAGCTCGTTGCACAGCGTCGTGAGAATGCGTCCGCCCGTCGCACCGAAGGGATGTCCGATCGACAGCGAGCCTCCCATCACGTTCAACTTCGACCGATCGACTTCGCCCACCGGCTTGGAGAAACCGGCGCGCTCCGCCCACATCTTCGACTCGAAGCCGTGCAGGTTGGACAGCACCTGCGCCGCGAAGGCTTCGTGCATCTCGATGAGGTCGATGTCCTTCAGGTTCAGTCCAGCGCGCTCGAGCGCCACCGGTGCGGCGAGCACGGGCCCCATGAGCAGCTGCTCGCCGGGATCGAGCGCCGCGTAGCTGTAACTGCGGATGTACGCCAGCGGCACATGCCCGAGCGCCTTCGCGCGCTCCTCGCTCATGAGCAGGACGGCGCTCGCGCCGTCCGTGAGCGGCGAGGCGTTGCCCGCCGTGACCGACCCGTACACGCGGTCGAACACGGGCTTGAGTGCCCGCAGCTGATCCATCGAGGAATCCGCGCGAACGCCGTTGTCCGACGTCATCGCGCCGAAAGTGGGCGGGATATAGACGGGGGCGATCTCCGCCGTCAGGCGACCATCCTCGGTGCCGGCGGCGGCAAGGCGGTGCGAGCGCAACGCGAAGTGATCCTGATCGGCGCGAGGAATACCGTTGATCTTCGCCATCTTCTCCGCCGACTCGCCCATCGACTCGCCGGTGGACGGTTCCGCGATAGCGGGCGTGATGGGGACGAGATCTCGCGCACGCACCTTCGCGAGGGCGCGGACGCGACCGGCGAAACTCTTCGCACGCGACGCGGCGACGAGCGCGTCGCTCATGCCGCGCGAGTGGAGGATCGGCACGTTGGAGAGCGATTCCGCGCCGCCGGCGATGATCACGTCGGCATGACCGAGCGCGATCTGGTCCGCGGCGTCGGTGATCGCCTGGTTGGCTGAGGCGCATGCCCGACCCACCGTGTACGACTGCACACCTCTGGGCAGCAACGGAATCAGCGACACCTCCCGCGCGATGTTCGGCGCGGTCACCGATGGAATGACGGTTCCATAGATGAGCGCATCCACGAGCGTGGCGTCGATCTCGCTGCGCTGAATCAACTCGGCGACCACCCGCTTTCCGAGCTCGATCGCCGACATCGACTTGAGCATCGTGCCCGATCGCGCGAACGGCGTACGAAGGCCGGCGACGATGGCGACACGCCGGCCCGGAGCGCTGAAAGTGAGCATGGCTGGAAGGTACGCGCGGATTAGCTTCCGGGGAGTGCCTTCGACACCCGTCCCGCCACAGGCCGTGCGCCGACGCACGCTCGATGCGCTCGCGCGCGAGTCGTTCGACGTGCTCGTCATCGGCGGGGGGATCACCGGCGCTGGCGTCGCACGTGATGCCGCGCTGCGCGGGCTCAGGACCGCGCTCGTGGAGCAGGACGACTTCGCGAGCGGCACCTCGAGCCGCTCGTCGCGGCTGGTGCACGGCGGGGTGCGTTATCTGGAGCACGGACAGTTGCGACTCGTGTTCGAGTCGAGCGCCGAGCGACGGACGCTGCGACGCATCGCGCCGCATCTGGTACGCCCGCTGGCCTTCGTGTGGCCCGTGTACGCCGGCGCGCGCGTGCCGCGGTGGAAGCTCACCGCAGGCCTCGCGCTCTACGACCTGCTCGCGCTCTTCCGGAACGTGGGGCGCCATGAGCGGCTGAGTGCCGCTGGCGTGCTCGCGTGCGAGCCAACGCTCGCCACGCACGGGCTCACGGGCGGCGCGCGATACTGGGATGCCGCCACCGACGACGCACGGTTGACGCTCGCGAACATCCGCTCCGCCATCGCGGCTGGCGCCGTCGTGCTCAATCACGCCCGCGTCGTGTCGCTGTCGTCCGTCGGCGACCGAGTGGACGGTGCGGAGGTGGTGGATGTGACAACGGGCGATCGGATCCCGGTACGGGCACGCGTCGTCGTGAACGCCACGGGACCCTGGAGCGACGCGGTGGAGCGTCTCGCCGGCGGTGCGCGTCGGCCCGCCGTGCGCGGAAGCAAGGGCGTGCATGTGTGCGTGGCGCGCGATCGTCTGCGGAATACCGGAGCGGTGACCGTGATCGCGCCGCAGGACGGGCGAGTGATGTTCATCCTTCCGTCCGGTGACTTCACGATCATCGGCACCACGGACAGCTACGAAGTGGTGGCGCCCGAGGAGGTGCGGGCATCGGAGGCCGATGTCTCGTATCTCCTGGATGCCGCCAACCAGTACTTTCCCGGCGCGCGGCTCGGGCGCGACGATCTGGTGTCGGCATGGGCCGGCCTGCGTCCGCTGATGGCGAGCGATGGGGCGGACGGCAATCCCGGCTCGGCCTCCCGTGAGCACGTCATCTCATCGCGCGTGGCCGGACTGGTGAGCGTGACCGGCGGAAAGCTCACCACGTATCGCGCCATGGCCAGCCAGGTCGTGGATGCGGTTCAGCGGGCGCTCGGCGCGCGTCGCACCGCGTCGCGGACGGCGCGCCTGCCTCTCGCCGGAGGGGACATCGCCGATGTACCGGCGGAGATCGCGGCCGCGACGACACTTACCGGCGATGTCTCCATCGCCACCAGACTCGTGCACGCGCACGGCAGTGAATGGCGGTCGGTGTGGGCGCTTGCCGACATCGACGCGTCACTTGCCGAGCGAGCGGAGCCGTCTCGTCCATACCTGATGGCCGAGCTGCGCCATGCGGTGAGCCAGGAGCTCGCGTGCACCCTGGGCGACCTGCTCATTCGGCGCACGCCGATCGCGTTCGAGACGCGCGACAACGGGCGAAGCGTGGCGCGGAGGGTGGCGCCGCACGTGGCACGATGGCTGGGCTGGAGCGACGACGACGCGCGCGCGGCGATCGCGGCGTACGATGCGGACGTGGAGCGGATGTTCCGGGTGGAGCAACGCGGCGCGTCGTGAGCGCCGCACCGCTCACACCTTGTCTGCCTGCTGGTCGTGGATGGTCTGGAGCTCCGTGACCTTCAACTGGCGCATCATCGTCGGCAGCCTGAGGAAGGCGACATCGCCGACCTTCTTGCCCAGCAGCGAGCGCCCGATCGGCGAGGACATCGTGACCTGGCCCTCCTCGAACTCGAGCGCGTCACCGAACACGAGGTTGTAGGTCTCGGAGAGTCCTGACTTCTGATCCGCGACGACGACCTTGGAGCCCAGGCCGACGGAATCGTGCGGGATCTGCGTGAGGTCGATGGATGAGAGCTTGCTGAGACGCTCGCGGAGCTGGCTGAGTCGTGCGCGCACGAACTGTTGCCGCTCCAGCGCGGCCTTGTACTCGCTGTTCTCCCGCAGGTCGCCCATCTCGACCGCTCTCCGGATCTCGCCCGGCAGGGTAACGTTCAGCTCGAACTGGAGCTTTTCGACTTCGTCCCCGAGTTTCGCCTTGAGCTCTTCGATCATGGGAATGCCGGACTGCGAGACGCCAACGGAAGAAGGCGCCGAGCCGACGGCCGGGCGCCACGTTCCTTCAGTCTATCGCGCGCGGTGTCGCGGGGCAATTCGACCGGCGGCATGAGCGTCATTCTCGAGGCGGTCGAACCTGGCGTCACGCGCCTGCGCCTGAGTTCGTGGAGCGGCCGGTTCGTCGGATACGAGGTGAGCGCGTACCTGATCGACGGCGTGCTCATCGACACCGGCTTTCCGCGCGTGTCGAGCGGGCTGTGGGGCGCGATCGGCACGATGCCGGTGCGCGGCGCGATCGTGACGCACTGGCACGAGGACCATGCAGGGAACGCGGCGTTGCTCGCGGCGCGCGGGTTGCCCCTCCTGATGCACGCGTCGTGCGAGTCGACGCTTCGCGCGCGCCCTTCGATTCGGCCCTATCGTCGCGTGGTGTGGGGACGACCGGCACGGCTCGTCGCGACGCTCCAGCCGTTCGATCCGGCGCCGCTGGAGCTCGTTCCGTTGCCTGGGCACACGGTGGACCACGTCGGCGTCTGGGATGCGCGGCGTCGCATCCTCGTGTCGGGCGACCTCTACCTCGGCGTGAGGGTGCGCGTGGCGCATCGCAGCGAATCGCCCGGCCGGTTGATCGCCAGCCTTCGCGCCGCGGCGGCGCTGGAACCGCGGCTCCTGCTCGATGCGCATCGCGGTCCGGTGTCGGATGCCGCCTCGAAGTTGCGAGCGAAGGCCGCGTGGCTCGAGGAGACGATGCGCCACATCATGTCGCGGTCGATGGCGGGCGATGCGCCACGGGCGATCGCGCGCCGCGTGCTCGGCCGTGAGCCGCTGGTCGGCATCCTGAGCGCCGGCGAATACTCCGCGCTGGCGTTCGTGCATGCGGTGCTGCGGGAGGAGACCGTGAATCGTGAGTCGTGAAGCGTGAAGCGCGACTCGTCAGCAGTTCGCAGTCAGCAGTTCGCCGCTCGCCTCTCGCCGTACGCCTTTACCTGTGCATCGGCAGCTTCGCGTCCGTCTGCGATGGTTCGCGCGGTGCACCGCCCGCCTTGGCAAACTCCCGGCGCAGGACATCCATGTTGTGGACGCGCTTGTTGAGGAGTCGCTTCTGGGTGCGCGGCTCGTGCCGCGCCAGCGCGTACGCCGTCAGCAGCGGGAGCGCGACGGTGGTGTCGAGATAGCAGACGACGGCGTCGGGCAGCCGGTCGGGATCGATCTTCCCCCAGCTCACGGCTTCCGCCGGTGTCGCGCCGGAGAGCCCGCCGGTGTCGGGACGCGCGTCGGTGATCTGGAGGAAGAAGTCGTGTCCCTTCTCGTCGATGCCGAGCACTTCCTGGATCTGGGGCTCGGTCTGCAGGGCGAAGTTCTTGGGGCTGCCGCCGCCGCAGATCAGGATCGCGCTCTTGCCTCCTCCACGCTTCGCGCCGAGCACGATCGACGCCGTCTCGTTGACGTCCGCGTTGGGGTCGATCACGCACTTGTTCCCCTCAAGTGCGAGCGCGGCGATGTTCATGCCGATGGACGAGTCACCCGGCGACGAGGTATAGATGGGCACGCCGCACTCGTACGCGACGCCGAGCAGCGACTTGTTTCCGAGTCCGAGCGTCTTCTCGCGCTCGCGGATGTACTTCCCGCAGAGCGCATGAAACTCGGCGCTGCTCATCGCCCGCTGAAATTCCTCGCCCTGGATGATCTTGCGGAAGAAGGCATCCGTGCTGAGCAGGACGTCGTAGTCGAAGAAGATGTCGTAGATGCGGACGATGCCTTCCTCGCGCAGGAGCGTGTCGCTTGCTTGTGCGTTACCACGGTGCATGGAGAGGCCCAGACCGAAGTGCGCGTCGTGATAGAGGTTCGCCCCGGTGGAGATGATCCAGTCGACGAATCCGGCCTCGATGAGCGGGATGAGTGACGACATGCCGAGTCCCGCCGGTGTCAGTGCCCCGGTGAGCGTGAGACCCACCGTCACATCGGGCTCCAGCATTTTCCGGCTGAAGAGCTGGCACGCTTCGCGAAGCCGAGCCGCGTTGTACGCCTGAAACGTCCCGTCGATCAGGTCGGCGGCCGTCTCGCTGCCGTCGATGCGGCGCGGCTCGATCTTCCCGCCGCGCAGGAACCTCGAGCCCTCGTGCGAGGTGTGCTGCGCACCAGCGCTCTCGCGCTCCTCTGCCGCTCGCTTCTGCTCGCTCTTGTTGCCGGCCGCCGATGCCTTGCCGCTCCCCGCGCCGGTTCCGTGACGCGACGACTTGAAGCCGCCGCGTTCGCGTTCGCCGTCCTTTCCTGATCCGCTCTTCTTGCTCGCCATGCCATCCGACGCTGGAGTGTGTGTGTTCCGTCAGCCGCGCGCGCGGTGTTGCCTCGGCCGACTCGTCACGAGACGTCCTTGCTCGCGCCTCGCCCGTTCGCCGCGGCGTGGGCCTCGATCACCGCATGTGCCGCTTCCCGCGGGTCGTCGGTGAGCAACAGCAGATCGAGATCGCCCGGCGAGATCTTCCTCTCCGTGAGGACGCGGGTCTGGAGCCAGCGGATGAGACCCGCCCAGTAGTGCCGGCCGAAGAGGATGACCGGGAACTGATAGATCTTGCCCGTCTGAATGAGCGTGAGCGCTTCGAACGCCTCGACGAGGGTTCCGAAACCGCCGGGAAAGATGATGAACGCGCTGGAGTACTTGATGAACATCGTCTTCCGCACGAAGAAGTAGCGGAAGTTCACGAGCGTGTCGACGTACGGATTTGCCCCCTGCTCGAACGGCAGCTCGATATTGCACCCGATGGAACGGCCGCCGCCTTCCTTCGCGCCCTTGTTGGCTGCCTCCATGATCCCCGGTCCGGCGCCCGTGATGATGGAGAAGCCGGCCTGCGCCAGCAGTCGTGCCGTTTCTTCGGCCGCCAGATATTGGGGATCGTTCGGGGCGGTCCGCGCCGATCCGAAAATGGACACGCCGCGCTCCACCTTCGCGAGGTTGTCGAATCCCTCGATGAACTCGCCCATGATCCGCATCACGCGCCAGGTGTCGGTGCGCGTGAAGTCGCCCGGCGCGCGCCGGTCTTCCTGCGGCGCCTGGAGCAGCTTTTCGTCTTCGGTCACCGGCCCCGTGAAGTCCCGCAGATCGTCGTCGATCTTCCGCACCGCGCCACTGCTCCGCTTGGCCGTGAGGCGCGACGGCGGCGTGCGGCCCGCGGCGAGGTGTCCCGCTTCGGTACGCTCGCGCAGCCCCTCCTGCGACTCGGCTTGCGCGGCGGCGAGCTGCGTGGGGTTCCCGCGCTTCCCACCAGCGGTGCGCGGTGACTTTCCGTTGGGGGCAGCTGCCGACTTGCCTTTCGGACGCGGAACGGCCGGCTTCTTCTTTGCTTCGCTAGCGGCCGAGATCGGCTTCGCAGGCGTGGTTGCGCGGGTCTTGCCGCGTTTGGGAGTGGCCATGCGGGAGTGTAGTCGGAGAGCGGTGCCTCGCGCCAGCGAGGGGATTCGGAAGGGGCGGTTTGGTGAACTGCCTGAGTGAAGTGCTTCCAGTGATCCGTGCGACTGCAGATGAGAGCTGAGAGTTTCCGTCCACGGCCGAGCTGACAGCGACGGGCTGTGAGTGATTTGAAGTGAGAACTGTGGCACTGCAGTGGACGGTCCGCCGTTCGTCACGACCGCACCCCGTTACTGCGCAATCCTTCTGCGTCGCGGACAACGAGTGTTTCAGTCAGCTGATAGCTTGGAGCTGTCAGCTCGGCAGTGACAACCACGCACCGCAGTCGAGCGTCAGTTCGCGACTTTCCTGATCCCTATCACTCGATTGGAGCACCATGACCTCCCAACGCCGATGGTCGGCTGCGATCAGCGAGCATGACGAGGTGCTCGCCGACTTCATCAGCCATGTGCAGCGTGTGCAGCCCGGCCACTGGTGGCTCTCCACGAAGGCCGGCAAGTGGAGCCCGGCGGAAGAAGCGCTGCACGTGGTGATCGCCTACGAACTCGGGAGCGGCGCGGTTGCGGCGCCCGGCGGGGAAGGCGGGATGCGGATGCTCGTGTCACCGCGTCGCGCATGGCTGTCGCGGCAGATCCTCCTCCCGCTGCTGCTGTTGTCGAAACGGTTTCCACGTGGCGCGCAAGCGCCAGCCGAGGTGGTGCCCTCACTTTCCGAAGCGGCTACGCTCTCGGCCGCCGATGTGACGGCGCGACTCGTTAATTCGGCGCGCGAGGCCGCGGCGGCGCTCCGGCGAACTGACGCGAGTGCGACGCCGAGACGCTTCGTGCATGCGTATTTCGGCCCGCTCGAGGCGCTCAGCACCCTGCGGCTCCTCTCCGCGCACACGCGCCACCATACGCGTCACTTCGCGCGACGTCACGTGCGCTGATGCATCGGCGCGTGCGCCGCGGCACTAATCCGCCGCGTGCCCTGCCGCGCTGCCGAGGCCGGTCATCATCCGAAGCAGGCCGTCCTGCGTCGCCTGGTCGCGGCGCACTTCGCCCACCATCCGGCCTTCGCGCATGACGAGAATTCGCTCGGACAGGGAGATCACCTCCGGCAGCTCGCTCGAGATGAGCAGAATCGCGGTACCCTGCTCGGCCAGCTCGCCGATGAGGGCGTGAATCTCCGCCTTGGCACCGACGTCCACCCCACGCGTTGGCTCATCCAGGATGAGCACACGAGCACGCATCGCCAGCCACTTGGCCAGCACCACCTTCTGCTGATTGCCCCCCGACAGCCCGCCCACGACGACATCCGGACTGGCCGCGCGCACGCGGAGCCGCTTGAAATAATCGGCGGCCATGAGTCGTTCCCGGTGCCGCTGGATCCACGAGGCGCGAGACAACCGCCACAACGAGGGGAGCGACGAGTTGTGCAGTGCGCTCGCCATGAGCACAAGACCCTGTCGCTTGCGATCTTCCGGCACCAGCGCGATCCCGACCTCGATTGCGCCACGCGGATCGCGGATGTTCACCCGCCGCGTGCCGACGAAGATGCTGCCGCTCGCTGGCCGATCGAGTCCGAACAGGGCGCAAGCGAGCTCGGAACGCCCGGCGCCCATGAGGCCAGCGATGCCAAGTACCTCGCCCGCGCGAAGCGTGAGGGACACGTTCTCGAACTTACCGGGCGAGGACAGGCCCTCCACTCGCAGCACTTCGTCTCCCTGGCCGGCTTCCTTGTGCTTCGGGAGATACTCGGCGACGGAGCGACCGATCATCAACTGCACCAGCTCACCCTCGGTCAGACCGGCGATCGGCCGAGTGGCGACGTGACGTCCGTCGCGCAGCACGCTGAGCGTGTCGCAGAGTCGGAAAATCTCCGGCATGCGGTGCGACACGAAGATGCAGGTCACGCCACGCTGTTGCAGCCGTCCCATGAGTGCGTACAGCTGATCGGCTTCGACCTGGCTCAGGCTGCTCGTCGGTTCGTCGAAGACGATGATGTTCGCGCCGCCGCCGACTGCGGCGGCGATCTGCACCATCTGCCGCTGCGCGATGGCCAGCTCGCCGAACGGGCGATGGACGTCGAGCGTGGTGCCGGTCTCCGAGAGCATCGCCGTCGCGCGGCGCTTCATCTCGTCGCGATCGAGGAGCCCGCCGCGTGACGGCAACGCGGCGAGACACAGATTCTCCGCGACCGAGAGATTGTCGCAGAACGCGAGCTCCTGGTGCACCATCGCAATGCCGGCCGCCTGCGCATCCCGAGGACTGGCGAGATGCACCTCCTTGCCGTGGACGAACAGGCGGCCAGCATCCGGCGTCTGCAGGCCCGCGAGGATCTTGCCGAGCGTGCTCTTGCCCGCCCCATTCTCGCCGCAAAGCGCGTGGCAGGACCCCGCGGCGATCTCCAGAGAGATCTCGCTCAGAGCCTGCACACCGGGAAAGCGCTTGCTGACCTGCTCGAATCGAACTGCGGGCTCGGTCATCACCATCACATCTTGATGTACTTCTCCTGCACGTCCGTGAACCCCCACTCCTTCAGCTGCCGCGCCCACTGCCCGAGGTTCTCCTTCGAGACGCGCACGAGATCCATCGCGATGATCGGCGGGATGTCCTTCTTGTGCACCATCTTGTCGATGATCGTCTCGACTCCCACGTAGCCCCACTTGTACACGGGCTGCGCCAGCAGCACGGGTACGATGCCACGCTCCACGTACGGCAGTTCGATCGGGAGGGCGTCGACGGACACGACCTTCTGCTTGGAGGGATCCAGGTCGGTGAGAAGGGTCTGGGTGTACAGCGGCCATCCGCCGATGAAGCCCCACCCCGTGATGCCAGGGTACGCATTATTCACCCGGATCACCTCTGCCGCTGCATCCTGCGGCGTCTCGACATGGTTGAAGACCCCGGCGATGGTAATGCCGGGATACTTCTTCGCTTCGTCCTTTGCGCCCTGCACGCGACGCTGGAGGTTGGGAGCGTTCTGATTGCCAGCGAGGATGGCCACGCGACCCTTGCCGCCGAGCTGCGTCGCCAACTCGGCCATCATGCTCTCGCCCGTCTTCAAGTCGTCGACGCCGTAGTACGCGAAGCGCTTCGACTGGGGCGCGTCGCTGTCGAACGTCATGACCTGTACTCCACGATCGACCGCATCGTTGATCGCGCCCGTCACCTTGCCCGCGTCGGACGCGGCGATGAGCACCGCGCTGGCGCCGTCGTTCACCGCCTGCCGGATTCGCTGCGCATGCACCTCGCCGTCTTCCAGTGGCGGAGTCAGCCACGCGATCTCGATCTGCATGTTGTTCTTCGCCGACAGATCCTTCGCGGCCGCCTCGGCTCCCGTCCGCGCGGCAAGGAACACGGGGTTGTTGGAGCTCTTTCCGATCATGGCGATCGTGAACTTCTTCCCCGCACCAGCCACCTGCGCAGTCTCACCGGCCGGCTTCGCGCCATCGCCGGAGCAACCGGCCATCAACGCGCCGAGCGCGAGGGCGCTTCCCCATCCCAATCGATTCGTCATCACCGCTCTCCGTTCATGAGTTGAGTTCATTCGTCAGGTTGCCGGCCGCAATGTCTCGCGCGCCAACGCAAGGCGGCGCGCACCGGCGCGTGTGCTCCACTGGTCCACCACCACCGCGATGATGATCGCGCAGCCGATCACGATCCACTCGTAATTCTGGTCGAGGTGCAGCGTGCGGATCGATTGCCGGATGAGCACGATGAGCAGCGCGCCCAGCATGGCGCCGAGTGCACTGCCCTTTCCGCCAATGAGACTCGCGCCGCCCACGACGGCCGACGCGATGACGTACAGCTCGTACCCCTGTGCGTCTCCCGACGAGGCGGAGCCGTAGAAGCTCGCGCCCAGGAATGCCGACAAGCCTGCGGTGAGTCCGGACACGGCGAACACGCCGATCTGGATGCGCGAGAGCGACAGGCCGGCGAACCGGCTCGCTTCCGCGTTGCCGCCGAAGGCAAAGATGTGACGCCCCATCACCGTGCGCTGGAGGTAGAGCGACCCCAGCAGGGTCATGGCGAGCATCGTCAGCATCGGTACCGGATAGAGCGTCGACGGCAAACCGAGAGGCGCCTTCACCACCGCCGTCACCGGGCCGGGCACGATGATGCTCTCGGCCTTGGTGGCGACAAAGGCGATGCCGCGCAGGATCCACATCGAGCCGAGCGTGATGATGAACGGGTGCACCCGCAGACCCACCACGAGCGCTCCATTCAGCAGACCGCACAGGAGCCCGATACCGAGGCACACGGACAGTCCGATCGCCACCGTGGGCAGTCCGGACATCGGTCCCATCGCGCGCAGCACGAGCGCCATCGACACACCGGCGAGCGCGTAGATGGAGCCGACGGAGAGGTCGATGCCCCCGGAGATGATCACCATCGTGGCGCCGATCGCCATGATGGCGAAGAAGCTCGCGTCGGTGGCCGTCTGCACCAGCGTGTTGGCGTTCCAGAAGTTGTTCACCGTCGCGCCGGTGATGCGGTCCGGATGCGAGCCGGCGAGCAACGCGAGGCTGAGCGTCACGAGCACAAGCACCAGCACCAGCCCGCTCTCCTGGGACCCCACGATCCGATGAACGATGGCGCGCATGTATTCTGACTGGGGGCGAGAGGTCGGACGGGAATCGAAAGAGAATACGCTCAGGAGTGCGACGGGGTAAGTCCGATGGACGACGGCTGCCCGCCTCCTTCGCCAACCTCGTGGACGAAGCTCACGCACGCGGCGGCCGTCAGCAGGCAGATTCCACCCAGCATCACGACGTACAGCGGCGCGTTCGGATTATCTCGGCCGAACACGGCGCGAATGAGGGGGCCGAAGCCGAGCGACGCGATGATCTCGGGAATGACGATGAAGAAGTTGAAGACCCCCATGTAGACACCCATCCGCTTCGGAGGCAGCGCCGTGGAGAGGATGGCATACGGCATGGAGAGAATCGACGCCCACGCGATACCGACGCCCACCATGGTGAGCAGCAGGACGTATTTGTCGTGAATGAACCAGAGGGAGAGCAGGCCCACGCCGCCACACGCGAGCGCGGCCGCATGCGTCGCCTTGCGTCCGACGCGCGCGGCGACCCTGGGGAGAGCAAAGGCGACGAGGAAGCAGGTGATGGAGTAGAAGGCGAAAGCGAACCCACCCCATTCGATGCCCTGCGTGTAGAGCGCGGACTGCGGATCGGTGGCGCCGAACACATGTCGCGCCGTGGCCGGCACGAAGAACAGCCACATGCAGAACAGGCCGAGCCAGGTGAAGATCTGCACGATGGCGAGCTGTTTCATGGTCGCCGGCATCTCGCGCACCGCGGACACGATCTCGGCGAACATGTGTCCGATGCCGCGTTGCTCGCGACGCTCGCGCTCGAACTCCTCGAGGTTCTCGGGCGGGAACTCGTCGGTCGTGAACACGGTCCACAGCACGCAGAGCAGGAAGACCGCCGCTCCGATCTGGAAGGAGTACTTGACGGTGAGCGGAATGCCGCTCGCGGTGCTGCCCGTGACGCCCATCCGGCTGAGCGTGAACGGCAAGGCATTCGCGAGACTCGCGCCGATGCCGATGAAGAACGACTGCATGACGAAGCCGGCCGTGCGTTGGCTCACGACGAGCTTGTCGGCGACGAAGGCGCGGAACGGCTCCATCGAGATGTTCACGGAAGCGTCGAGCACCCAGAGCAGTCCGGCGGCCATCCAGAGCGTACCCGACATCGGCATGAAGAAGAGCGCGATCGACGCGAGCACCGCACCGACGAAGAAGTACGGTCGCCGCCTGCCGAACCGCCCCCACGTCCGGTCGCTCATGACGCCGACGATGGGCTGCACCAGCAGCCCCGTGAGCGGAGCGGCGAGCCACAGCACCGGCACCTGGTCGGGCCGCGCACCGAGCTTCTCGTACACCGCCGACATATTGGCGAGCTGCAACCCCCAGCCGAACTGGATGCCGAGGAAGCCGAAGCTCATGTTGAACAGCTGCCAGAAGCTCAGGTGCTTTCGCTGCATGCGGACTCCTCTCGACGCGATCGGCGCGCGCCGCGGGCGGGACGGGCGGCGATGGGGTGGGCGGTGCGGAGCCCGAAGGTGCAGCGCGCTCGCTGATTTGTGAAGGAGACGACGCGGGATGCTTGCAGGCGCCAACCGCGACACACTACGCTTGGCGTATTCCTCCTCCTCACTCCGTCAATTCGCGTGACCGCTCACCGCCCGCCCGGCAACCCGATCCTCACCCCATCCATGATCGCGCCATCTCGGCCGGACCTCCTGGTCGTAGGCGTGTTCAATCCAGCGGCCACGCGTCACGAGGGTGACGTCGTCCTGCTCCTGCGGATTGCCGAAGCGCCTGCGGGCACGCGGCAGGGCGAAGTCGCCGCCGCCGTGTGGGATGTGGCCGCGAACGACCTCGAGGTGCGACGATGGCCGCGCGATGCGCCGAGCGTCGATGCCCGCGACCCGCGCATGGTGGTGGCCGATGGACAGACCTGGCTCACCTCGATTTCGCACTTGCGGGTGGCACGCTCGACCGACGGACTCGCCTTCATCGTCGATCCGCTCCCCGCCCTCTCGCCCGAGACGCCGTACGAGACGTTCGGTGTGGAGGACGCACGCATCACGCTGATTGACGGTACGTACTGGATCAACTACACGGCGGTCTCACCACACGGCATCGCGACGGCGCTCGCATCGACGACGGATTTTCGACGGTTCGAGCGGCACGGCATCATCTTCCCGCCCAACAATCGCGACGTGACGATTTTTCCGGAGCGCATCGCCGGCCGGTATGTGGCGCTCCACCGCCCGATGCCGTCGGGACTGGGCGACGTCGCGATCTGGCTCGCCTCCTCGCCGGATCTCGTCTCGTGGGGCGAACATCGCCACGTCGCGTCGGCGCGCCGCGGCGGCTGGGACGGTTCAAAGATAGGAGGCGGCGCCGTCCCCTTTCGCGTGCACTCCGACCGGTGGGACGGTTGGCTCGCCGTCTACCACGGCGTCACGGAGTCGCCTACGACATATTCGCTTGGCGCGCTTCTGCTCGACCCGAACGATCCGTCCAGGGTGATCGGTCGGTCGCGCGAACCGATTCTTTCTCCGGAAACCGCGTACGAGCGTGAGGGCTTCTTCGGTGGCGTCGTGTTCACCTGCGGGCTCGTGGCCGAAGGCGACCGCGTCCGCATCTACTACGGAGCGGCGGATGGCGTGACTGCGGTGGCGGATCTTTCGCTGGTCGAGATTCTCGCAGGACTGGCGTGACTTTCGAGCTGGGCCTCAACTACTGGCCGCGCCGTACCGCCATGTACATGTGGCGGGAGCACGACATCGCGGAGATCCGCGACGAGATGGCGCATATCGCCGACCTGGGATTCGACGTCGTCCGGCTGTTCGTGCTCACCCGCGACTTCCTGCGTGAAGCAGGCCGGGTCGATCCTGTGATGGTCTCGCGGCTCGTCGACGTCTGCCGCGCCGCCAGCGACGCCGGCCTTCGCGTCGTGCCGACCTTCGTCGTGTTGAACATGAGCGGCCGCATCTGGTGGCCCGACTGGATGCTGGACGCGCCTGGATCGCCACGAGACCTCTACCTCGATCCGGTGCTGCTCGATGCGCAGTCCCTGCTGGCGTCGACGTGCGCGGGAGCATTGGCGGGTAGCGACGCAGTGCGTGCCTTCGACCTGGCGAACGAGATCGACGACGCGCAGCGTCCTGCCACGCGGGAGGCAGGTGCAGGCTGGGCGTTGCGGCTGGCCGGCGTCATCAGGCGGGCAGCGCCCGGCGTTCCGATCCAGATCGGCGCGCACCTGCCATCGCTCAGCACGACCAACAACATGCGTGTCGATGATCTGGCGGCGATCGCCGACGAAGACGTGATGCACGCGTATCCACTGTACAGCGATGTGGCGCGCGGATTCCTCGATCCCGAGCTCGTGCCGTTTTCCTGCGTGCTCACGGCCGAGCTTGCGTCCAGCGGCCGACCGACGCTGATGCAGGAGTTCGGCCTCTGCACCGCGCCCAGAGGCAGCGGCGGCGTCACGATCCTCGATGATTTCCTCGGCACTCCGCGCTCACAGTACCTCGCGTCGGAGGAGGAAGGCGCTCGATACTACGACGAGGTGATCGATCGGCTCGTTCGGACGGGCGCGTCGGGTGCGTACGCCTGGTGCTACGCGGATTATCACGCCCGCCTGTTCGACCGTCCCCCGTTCGACACTGCGGTGCGCGAGCGCAGCTTCGGGCTCGTGCGGGCGGACGGAACGGAGAAGCCGGCGGCAACGCTCTTTCGAGCCCTCCGCAGCCGCCGCGACGCGGGCGCGCTGGGTGCCGCGCAACCGCTGTTGCGTCTCCTGGACGTCAGCGCGGATGAGTACTATCGATCACCGGACCATCACTTTCGCCGGCTCTACGCAATGTGGATCGCGCGAGGCGGCTCGTGACTCACGTCCACACCCGAGCGCGCGGCTACCGCGGGATCAGATAATCCTGCGCGGCGATCATGCGCCACGCACCGTTCCGGCGCATCCACGTATCCGTGAAGCGATAGCGCCGGTCGAACGGCCCATCCTTCGCAGTGCCCTGCATTCGCAGGATGCCCGTGACGACGGCCGTTGCCCCGTGCTCGTG
This sequence comes from Gemmatimonadaceae bacterium, assembly GCA_031362845.1. Classification (GTDB taxonomy): domain Bacteria; phylum Gemmatimonadota; class Gemmatimonadetes; order Gemmatimonadales; family Gemmatimonadaceae; genus AG11. The sequence goes on from JANLTI010000070.1 coordinate 44,628, forward strand.
CACGCGCATATCGGAGTTCGATGCGCTCGCGACGCGATCGCCGTCGCGAATGGCTCGGATCAGCTCGTCCTTCCCCATCACGACGGCGTCTTCCGTGTAGACGAACCGCGGATCGAGCAGCCGGTGAAACATGGCGGTGTCGCGTCGCACCACTCCGCGCGCCCAGCCATCCTCGAGCCTCATCAGTGCACGCGCCGTCGCAGAGACCTGCACGGTGCCAGCGACAGGCGCCGGAGCCGATTGCGCACGTGATCCGGTGCTCCAGCACAGCAGCAGCACGAGGGAGACGGTGAGTCGCACGGCATCGCTCCAATGAAGGGTTCAGTGCGAGCGATGCATTTCCTTCGCCATCGCGCTCCGGGGAGGGTTGCTTCAGCGCGCGTCCAGCGACAGCATGACTTGTGAATCATGCCTCCGTGCTGCAACGCTTCGGCAGCAATCCGATGGTGACGCCCGCACAGATCACCTATGCGCGCGCGAGCGGCGCCTTCAACCCCGGCGCGGCCATCGATCACGCGAGCGGGCGGGTCGTGCTGCTCGTGCGGGTATTCGAGCGGGATAGCGGCCGGTCGTCGCTCGCCCTCGCGTTGTCGAGCGACGGGGAGCATGTCGACGAGATCCGCGAACGCCCTGCCGTCGCGCGTGAGGCGCCGTACGAGGAATGGGGCGTGGAAGACGCACGCATCACCTGGCTGGCCGACGAAGGGCGGTACGCGATCACGTACACCGGCTATTCGCCGGCTGGTCCACGTGTCTGCCTCATCACTACCGACGACCTGCTCGCGCCCGAGCGCTACGTCCGGCACGGCCCGCGTATCCGTGGCGAGAACAAGAACTGCGTGGTGTTCCCGGAGCGGATCGACGGCGAGTACGTGATCCTGCATCGGCCGATGCCACGCGTGGAGTGCATCAGGGTCGGATCGCTGGAAGCGGAGTGGCCCGTGCACGGCACCACGATACTCGGGCCTCGGCCCGGCACGTGGCGTAGCTCACGCGTGGGCGCCGGTGCGCCGCCGATTCGCACGGCGATCGGGTGGTTGCTCGCCTTCCACGGTGCTACGTCCGTCGAGGAGGGGAATGTCTACTCGATGGGCTGGTGCGTGCTGGACCTGCACGACCCGACGCGCGTGCTCTACGTGTCCGATACGCCGGCCCTCACGCCGACAGCGCCATACGAGATCGAGCTGCGAGCGATTCCACAGGTGGACATGGCGAACTTCATCACCGGGGTCCGCGTGGTGTTCGCGCAGGGACTGGTGGAGCGCGGCGACGACCTGCTCGTGTACTACGGCGCGGCCGACGTGTGCGTCGCCGGCGCGCGCGTCTCGAAGTCGGCGCTGGTGGAGTGGCTGGCGACGGAGATCGCCCTGAAGCGTGGCGGCGTGCCACTGTGACGTTGCGTCCACTGTTTGCCGCGCAGTGCTGGCGGGGCGCGCTCGCCGCGTCACTGCTCGTGCTGGCGGGATGCGCACGCGCGCCGGTTGCCGAGACCACCGCGCAGGACATGCCACCGTTGGTCCTCTCGCTCGCGCATCTGCGCCATCTCGGCATCGACGTCGTGGTACGCGGTACTCCGGTTCGTGCAGTGGCACTTTACGCTGAAGCGCCACGCTACGCGCCCTCCGGTTCGCCCGCGCGGGACGGGTACGAAGGCATCGCGAGCGTCGACGACGCGGCACGAGCGGCCGTCGTGCACCTGCGCGCGTTCGAGTCGACGGGCAGCGCACCCGCTCGGACCGAGGCGCTGGGTCTGCTCGCGTTCGTCGTGGCGATGGAGCAGGGCGACGGAGAGTTCCTCAACTTCATCGACGTCTCGGGGAACCCGAATCGCAGTGCGCCGAGCAGTCGGAAAGGCATGTCGTTCTGGGCCGCGCGTGGCATC
>JANLTI010000071.1:0-2325 GCA_031362845.1 Gemmatimonadaceae bacterium
ACTTTGACGGCGGCGAGCAGCACGTTCACCCCAGCGCCGGTTTGCGCGGCGCGGATGTTCAGGCGGACGCTGTCATTGGTCAACCGGGGAGCGGTCATGCCAGCGTCATGCCACCGAGGGGAAGTGATGCGGATAGGTGGATCGCGCGCCCGGACGTGCCAGCACGCTGGACAGTAGCGCTCCAGCAATCCCGACGAAAGTACATCAGGTGCCGATCAGACTCGATGGAGCAGGAGTGCCCGGGGCGCGATTGTACGTCGGTGCCTCGCGGCCGCGTGAAGCGCGGAACCGTCGTGCCGGTGATGGGATTCCCTGCACAGTCGCTCGGCGACCGCTGCCGGCACGTATTCCCACTCCACGCCTTCACTCGACTGATGCCACGCACCGCATTCCTGCCGACGACGCTCGGCCCCCTCACGCTCGCGAACCATCTCGTCATGGCGCCGATGACGCGGAGCAGGGCTCCGGGTAACGTGCCCACGGAGTTGATGGCCGAGTACTACCGCCAGCGCGCCAGCGCGGGGCTCATCATCACCGAAGGCACGTCGCCCTCTCCCGATGGTCTCGGCTACGCCCGCATTCCCGGACTGTTCAACCGGGAGCAGGTTGCGCAGTGGAAGCACATCACCGACGGCGTGCATCGGCAGGGCGGCCGCATCTTCGTGCAGCTCATGCATACGGGCCGCGTGTTTCACCCGCTCAACCTGCCGGCCGGTAGCGAGGGTGTCGCGCCCTCGGCCGTCGTCGCCGCAGGCCAGATGTGGACCGATCAACAGCAGATGCAGGCGCAGCCCGTGCCGCGCGCGCTCCGCACGGAGGAACTGAGCCGCGTGCGGGATGAGTTCGTGCAGAGCGCCCGGTTGGCGATCGAGGCCGGATTCGACGGTGTCGAGCTGCACGGCGCCAACGGTTACCTGCTCGAGCAGTTCCTGCATCCGCAGTCCAACCAGCGGGCCGACGAGTACGGGGGCAGCGTGCAGAAGCGCGCGCGCTTCGTGCTCGAAGTGACGCGAGCGGTGGCCGACGCTATCGGCGCGGCACGCACCGGAATTCGACTCTCTCCGTGGGGCGTGGCGGGCGACATGCCGCACTACGCCGAGATCGACGAGACGTACGCGTATCTGGCCGCGGAGCTACAGAAGATCGGCATCGTGTATCTGCATCTCGTGAACCATGCGAGCCTCGGTGGTCCCGCCGTGCCGCCCCGCACAGTGGACGCAATTCGTCGCGCCTTCACCAATTCGCTCATGCTGAGCGGTGGGTACGCCAGCGTGGACGCCATCAACGCGGTGCTCGAGAGCGGACAGGCCGATCTCGTGGCCATCGGTCGTCCGTTCATCGCCAACCCCGATCTCGTCGATCGCCTCAAGACCGGTCATCCGTTGGCGACACCGGATGCGGCTACCTTTTATGCGCCGGGTCCGAACGGATTCGCCGATGGATACACCGACTACCCGGTGGCCAAGGCCGGCTGACGACATCCGCCATGCTCGACCGCATCGCGCGTTCGACGTTCAACTACTTCGATCGCGGCATGCATCCGCTCACCGGACTCGTGCCCGACAGCACGAAGCCGGACGCGCCGGCGACGATTGCCGGCTCGGGGCACGCGCTCGCCTGCTATGCGGTGAGCGCGGAGCGGGGGTACGTCACGCGCGCGCATGCGATCGAGCGTACGCTCACGATGCTTCGCTTCTTTCGGGATAGCGAACAGAGCGAACGCCGCGACGCGACCGGCTACCGTGGTTTCTATTTTCACTTCCTGGACATGGCGAGCGGCCGGAGAGCGGGTCGCTGCGAGCTCTCCACCATCGATTCGGCCATCCTGCTCGCTGGCGTGCTCGTGGCCGTGGCGTACTTCCGGCGCGACACGATTGAGGAAGCCGAGATTCGCTCGCTCGGTGACGCACTCTATCGTCGTGCTGACTGGGCGTGGGCCACCAACGGGGGCGATGGTGTCGCGATGGGCTGGACGCCCGAGCGCGGCTTCCTCCCTCACAAATGGATGGGCTACAACGAGGCACTGCTCCTCTACGTGCTGGCGCTCGGCTCGCCCAGCCATCCCGTTGATGCACGGGGTTACGCGGCGTGGACCAGCACCTATCGGTGGAAGCGGCTCTACGGAACGGAGTACCTCTACGGCGGGCCGCTGTTCATTCATCAGTTGAGTCAAAGCTACATCGACTTTCGCGGCATTCAGGACGCATACATGCGCGCGCGCGGAATCGATTACTTCGAGAACAGCCGCCGCGCCACGGTGATCCAGCGCGAGTACGCCATTCGCAACCCGCGCGGCTTCGCCGGATACGGCGAGAACACGTGGGG
>JANLTI010000038.1:0-27085 GCA_031362845.1 Gemmatimonadaceae bacterium
CCGCGGCGAAAGCGGCGGGCGTCCGTCACGTCGTGAAGCTGTCGGTGTTCGGTGCCGATGCTCCACAGATCATGTTCTCGCACTGGCATCACGCCGCGGAACAGGTGCTGATGAAGTCCGGCTTGGCGTGGACGATGTTGCGCCCTGGCAACTTCATGACGAACTCGATGGCATGGGCGCCGACGATCAAGGCACAAGGCGTGTTCCACCAACCGTCAGGTGCGGGCCGCTGGGCGGCGATCGATCCAGTCGACATCAGCGCGGTCGCCGTCAGGGCGCTCACGTCCACCGGGCACGAGGGGCAGGGCTACACGCTCACCGGGCCGGCAGCGATGGACGCGGCTGGGTACGCGGCCGTCATCGCCCGCGTGATCGGCAAGCCGGTGCAGTTCGTGGACGTCCGGTCGGACGCGGCGAAGCAGGGCATGCTCGCGAGCGGCATGCCTGCCGCGTACGTCGACGCGCTCCTCGACCTGCAGGCGGGAATGAAAGCGGGGAAGATGAGCGCCGTCACCGACACCGTGACGCGCCTGCTCGGTCGCCCGCCCGCATCGTTCGAGAGCTGGGTACGCCGGCACGCCGCGGCGTTCCGCTGACGCTCCAGCCCGGACCGCACGCCACACTCGCATCGTGGACGGGCGAGTGTGGCGTTCCTATCCGCTGGAACACCCTGATCGGCACCGTCGTCGGCAAGTCGACGACGAATGTCTCCGTGCGCTGCGAGGACGCCCGCCCATACCAGGCGTCGTCCTTGTCCGCCCCCGTTCGCCTCCATGATGCGCTTCGCCAGCGGCACGATCTCGGCGTTCGTCATGCGGATTGAACCGTGGGAGACCGCCTGCCCAATCGGGCCGGGCTGGTTCGTTCCGCTGTCACGACCGGCAGCGTCAGTCCTCGACCTTGAGATGTCCCTTCATGCCGAGTGCCACGTGCGGGTCGCACTGGAAGTAGTAGCGCCCTTCGGCAAGAGTCACCTTCAGATCGTAAGTCTGGTCCGGCAGCTGCAGCATGTCGCTCGCCGGAGGAAGCCCGGTCTTGCCGGGGTTCGAATCGGCGAGAAAGTGGATGTTGTGCACTCCCGACTTGAGCGTGAAGCGAATGACGTCGCCCCGATGCGCCTCGATCTCGCTCGGCTTGTAGTAACTGCCGTTCGCATCGCTGTACGCCTCGACGACGATCGTGCGGCCGGTCGCAGCGCGTTCGCCCTCCTTCGCCTCCTCTCTCTCGCCCGCTTCAGCCCTTCCCCCGGTCTTCTGATCCTTGCTGCAGGCACTGGAGAACAGCGCTGCGCCGAAAGCGAGCGCCATGAACCCGCGACGCCGAATATGTCGTCTCATGAACGAATCCTCGTGATGACCGATGTGATTGTCGATGAATGGCGGCGCCGTGCGCGCGGCCAGTCTGTGAGGCATGCTCAGAAGTCCTTCCTGACGAACGCACGCACGCCGAGCACGATTGGTGCTGCGATCCAGAGTACGAGGGCGCCAGCCGCCACGAGCGTGCCCAGTGTCCCGCCCAGGAACTGCTGAAACACCGCTCCGGTGTAGCCCATCAGGGCCGACACGTCGAGCTGGAGCAGCAGCGCCACGCGCGCGAGATCGATCGGGTTGACGAGTGTGAGCGCAAGCATGAACCGCTCGAGCGGATAGTCGGAGAACGCCGCGACCGCGGTCATGACGAGCCCGTCGTACACGATCGCGCCGAGCATCCACACGCCAATGGCCGCGCCGAGTCCGCGGAGCCGGTCCTCGCACCAGAGAGCGATGCAGAAGGCGATCGCCGTGAAGCTCATCGTCAACGCAACGCCCGCACCGAGCAGGGCAGCGAGCATGGCGCGTTGCGCACCATTCTCGAACCCGTGCGCGAGGAATGGCGCTCCTGCACCAATGACGATGGCAAAGACGAGCGGGATCGCCAGCCCACCGTAGAGGCCAAAGAAGAGTGCACGCCGATTGACCGGCTGTGCGAGGAGGAGCTCGGTGAACTCGCGCGCGCTGTACACGTAGACGGTGCCGAACACCAGCGTCACGAGTGGCACCACGTAGAGCACGATGCTCGCGAGGCTGAGAATGGTGCGCGCATCCCCACTGGTGAAGCGGAGCAGTCCTTCAGTCACGAGCAGGAAGAAGAGTCCGTACGCGATCAGCCAGCGGCTGCGCATCACGTCGCGCGCCTGAAACCAGGCAACCCTGGCGACGACGTGCGCCGGCGTCGCCGCCGAAACACGTGGAGCTGGCGTCAGCATCAGCACGGGCGCGTGGAGGATGGGCTGCGCTCTCATGCCGCAGCCTCACGCATCATGAGCGTGGCAATCGCGCGCTCGACGGTTGTCTGGCCCGTCTCGCGCTTGAGCTCCGACACGCCATCGGCGAAGCGCACCTGGCCCTCGTACAGGAACACCACGTCGTCAGCCAGCTCGTCGATTTCACTGAGTATGTGCGACGTCAGGATGACCGTACGCGACGCGACGCGCTCGGTGAGGATGCGCTGCTTGAGAATGCCCGAGGCGACCGGGTCGAGCCCGGAGGTCGGTTCGTCGAGCACGTACAGCTCCGGTGCAAAGAGAAAGGCGGCTACGGCGTTCACTTTCTGCCGCGTTCCGCCCGAAAGGACGCGCAACTTCTTGTCGAGCGACTCGCGAAGCCCGAACTGGTCGATCAGTCGCTCATCCGATGCCTCGCTGCCTCTGAGATCGCGCAGGAGCGCGAGCAGTTCGGTGCCCGTGAGATTCTCCGGAAAGTGTGCGATCTGCGGCATGTACCCGATGCCGGCGCGATACCGTGCGTCGTCGCCAATCGCGATACCGTCCAGGGTCAAAAGGCCAGCGTCGGCGCGCGTGAGGCCGAGCAGCGACTTGATGAACGTCGTCTTGCCGGCGCCATTCGGCCCGATGATCGCCGTCACGCGACCGCGCACGATCGTGAGATCGAGCCCACGCAGCACCTGCACGGCGCCGAATCGCTTCGTCAGTCCGCGCGCGGCGATCATTGCACCCTCCGCATGGCCGGACGAGCGTCCGCCAGAGTCGTTGGGGTGATGGCTGGTAGCACGCGCTCAGCGGCGTCCAGCAGCTCGACGAATGCGCTGCGCAGCAGGAGCAGCGCCGGCTCATGCCGCTCGACGATCATCGAGAAGAGGCGGACAGGGCGGAAGGGCACGTCGCCCACACCGTCGCGATCGAGGTCGTAGCCGCGATACGCATCCCAGAAGTTGCCCGCGAGCACGGTGCTCGGCTCACGGCTGTTGGACGCAATGTCGAAGGTATTGGCGATGAAATTGTTGCGCGTCATGCGTCCATCCACGGTGCTGGCGTCCAGCTTCACCGCCCAGCCATTCTCGACGAATTGATTGCGGTCGGCGATGATGCGGTTGGCGCCATCGGCAACGAGACCCGTGGTGTTGCGATAGAAGACATTGCGCTCCAGCCGAGCATCGCTGATCTCCTTGAGCAGAAGGCCGTACGAAGCCGCGCCCCAGTTGTGCTCGAACCGGTTCGCCGTCATCTGCACACGGTGTGTGTACATCACGGCGACGCCGGAGCCGTTGCGCCGGAAGATGTTGCGGAGGTAGCGGCAGTCGTCGGAGTACATGAAGTGAAGGCCGTAGCGGAGGTTGCCTTCGCTCACGTTGTCTCTCACCTCGGTATCGCGCACGAACTCGAAGTAGACGCCGTCACGAAAGCCGCCGACGCGGTTGTCGGCGATGACCACGCTGCGCGACGACCAGAGATGAATGCCGTTGCCGGACGTCGTCTCCGTCGCGTGCGAGGCACGCAGAACGTTGCGCTCGATGCGACAACCATCCACCTTCGCGAGGTAGATGCCGAAAAAGGCATCGGAGAACTCATTATCGAGAATCGCGCACCGGCGCGCATCCTGGACGCGGAGCGCCGCGCGGTCTTCCAGATCGCTGGTCCCGACGCGTGTCAAGTGCAGCCCGCGGACAGTCACGTCATCCGCCGCGATCGTGAGGATGGAGCGCGTCCCTTCGCCATCGATCACCGGAGAACCTCGTCCCACGATCTCTACCGAGCGCCTGACGAAGATCGTCGGCTCGCGGTAGGTACCGGCATCCACCACAACGCGTCCGCCTGTGCGAACGAGCTGCAGTGCCGCCGAGATGGAGCGCACGGGCCCCGCTGGCGACACCACGACCTCGGCGAGCGTCTGCGCCGCGAGAGAAGCAGGACGCGTGGCCAACAGCGCTGCCGCCACGACGCGCAGCGCCGCCGCGCTATGCACCGCGCGCACTCCCCAGTGCATCCGGGCGCCCATCGAGTGGAGTTCTCGCCACATGTGTCGTGAGCCGCGCGATGGGGTCGAGGTGGTGGTCCGTACCGACGTGAGCTACCGTTTCGGTCGCGATCACTCGCGACCGTCGTGCCGCCGGCAGGAGCGCGACGACTCCAAGAAGGAACGCCGCAAGCGCGAGCCAACTTCCCGTTGCGGGCCACGATTCCGCAGTGAAGTTCAGCAGCTGCTTGCTGCCGATGAGCGGTGGCTGATACGACATCCCCGGCACCTTGATGATCGCGTCTGCGGCCAGGTTGTGCCCGTAGTCGTAGGACCACAGATAGAACTCGACCAGTCCAGCCGCGCCCACGACAGCGAACGACGCCAGCCAGCCCGTCAGCAGCACGCGAAGGCCGCTGGCGGCAACGAGCAATGCCGCGAGCACCAGACCGCCCACCACCCACGGCATGATGTCGAGTACCGGGATGGCCTCGGGCTCGATCGCTTTCATGCCGATGTAGTGGTTGAGCCCGTTGATGTTGTTGAGATCCGGCGGCTTGATCCCGGTAATCGTGTTCACGCGAATGAGCATGCCGAGCCCTTCGGGGTACTGCGGCGCGTGAAGCTGGATGCGCCACAGCGGCACGACAAACAGCGCGAGCAACAGGAGAGCGGAGATCGCCACGAGCACTCGTGACCGCACGGAGAGATGTGTCATGGTCGTCTCTGCGGGAGGTGTGACCGGCGCGCCGTGCCATGTGTGACACGACGCGCCGGTCACCGCCTAGCGCGTTCCGCCTCCGCCGGACTTCACGGCGCTCAATTGCGCCTTGGCCTTCGGGCTCACGTTCGCCGTCAGCGCAACGTTCGATCCTGGCGCGGACACGCGCAGGTATCCCGACATCTCCTGGTGCAGCGCGGAGCAGAAATCAGTACAGTAGAAGGGGTAGACGCCAACGCGCGTGGGCACCCACTTCATCGTCTTCGTTTCACCCGGGCTGAGGATCAGTTCCGAGTTCGTCGCGCCCATCACCGCGAAGCCGTGCAGGATGTCCCAATCCTGCTCGATGTTGGTGATGTGGAAGTAGACGGTATCGCCCATCGTGATCCCCTCAATGTTGTCCGGGGCGAAATGGCTGCGAATGGCGACCATCTTCACGTCCACGCGCTTGCCTTTCCGCACGATGCTCCCCTCGCTCTCCGACTTGATCATGTCGGGATGCGTGCCCTCGGACAGCTTGTAGTACTTGACCTGCTTCTCCTTGATCAGCTCCGCGGGAATCGCCTGTGCATAGTGGGGCTCGCCGATGGTGGGGAAGTCGAGCAGCAGCTTCATCTTGTCGCCCGAGATGTCGTAGAGCTGCGCTGACTGGAAGAGCTCCGGCCCGGTGGGCAGATAGCGATCCTTCGTGATCTTGTTCATCGCCACGAGATACTTGCCGTAGGGCTTCTTCGAATCGCCACCGGGAATCATGAGGTGGCCGATCGAGTAGTACGTCGGCACGCGGTCCACCACTTCCCATGTACCAAGCTTCCATTTCACCACTTCCGACGAAATGAACATCGAGGTGTACGCGTAGCCCTTGCCGTCGAACTCGGTGTGCAACGGTCCGAGACCCGGCTTCTGCACTTCGCCAACCATCACCGAGCCGTACTTCAGCACGGGAATGCCGTCGATGTCCTTCTCGAACGCCTTGTCGGCAATCGCCTGCTTCAGCTTCGTGAAGGAATGCACCGGGATCACCGTCGCCAACTTGCCGCCGGCTACGATGTACTCACCCGACGGATCGACATCGACTCCATGCGGGGACTTCGGCGTCGGCAGGAAGTAGACGACACCCGCGCAGTCGCGAGGATCGAGCATCTTGACGCTCCGCTTCGTCTCTGACGTCGCGGCATGGCTCCTGTCGTCCATGTAGTTGTGCATGTACTCCGCGGGCGCTGTCTTGAACTTGCCCTCGACGACGCATGCTTCGGCGCGCCTGTAGTCCACCGCGGCAATGAAGTCCTTGTCGTTCTGCGAGGCGTTCGTCTCCAGCTTCGTGGTCGCCTGTTCGCTGTTGTAGGACGTGAAGAAGAACCAGCCGTCCGAGGGTCCCTTGCCGGCGTGGCCGAGATCGTAGTTGTAGCCCGGCATCAGGATCTGGAAGGCGATGTCCATCTTGCCGGGCTTGTCGGCGGTGATGAACGACAGCGTGCCGCGATACTTCGCCTTGTAGTCGGCGATCGGTACGTCGGTGTTGGGGACTGGCACGCTGAACCGTGTCGCCGACACGACGTACCGGCCGTCCGGCGTCGTGAATGGTGCGGCATGACCACCCGCGGCGTTCGGAATCTGGATGATCTCCTCCGTCTCGAACCGCGTCAGGTCGATGCGAGCGATGCGCGGCGTGTTGTTGCCGTTGATGAACAGCCATTTGCCATCGGGCACGCCGTCGGTCTGCGACAGCTCGGTATGGTGTGTATCGTCCCAGGGGATGAATCCGAAAGTCGTCTGCAGCATCGGCTTCGATTCTTCCGTATAGCCCCAGCCATTCTCGGGATTCTGCGAGAACACGGGAATGACCTTGAGCAGGCGTCCCGACGGCAGACCGTACACCGAGACCTGGCCGCTGAAGCCGCCCGACATGAATGCGTAGAGCTCGTCCTTCGAGCCCGGCGCCACGTACACCTTGGATGCCGCATCGGCGCCAACGAGGTCGCCCGGTGTCGCGCTCGTGCGGCTGCACGCGAATGCGAGAACGGCGACTGCCGCGACTCCTGCTCCTAGCCAGTATCTGCGTGATCGAAGTCTTTGCATGGTTCTCGTTCCTGTTTGGGAAGGTGTCCGGCCAGTGCGCATCACAGCGTTGTCATGGTCGGCCGACAACACTCGTTGTCCATGTCTCTCCGCACAGATTCCCGATCGCCGTGCGGCGCATCGACGCGCGGGCGCCGAGTGTGATCTCGGTCCAGCGCCGGTGCGCGGAACAGGGATGCTTCGGATCGCACGGCGAATCATCGAGGAGGCATCGTGCGGCCTCGGGCATGGGGTCGGCAAAGACGTCAGCGATGTCGGCCACCGAGATCGCGTGCGGCGCGACGGCGAGTGCATAGCCGCCGCCCGGACCTCGTGCGCTCGTCAGGATGCCGCGACGCGTGAGCGCCAGCAGCGTCTTCGACAGATAGTTTCGCGGCGCGCCAAGGATCGACGCGATCTCCCCGGCGCTGACGGGCCGCTTTCCATAGTGGCGCGCCAGCACGACGACGGCGCGGACCGCGTACTTGGCGGTTCGAGAGAGCATCTCAGCGTGCCATGCGTGGCGAATTAGGCATGCTGATATGATGATTGCGACCAGGCGGGCGCGCCGTCAGGCGCTTTACGGAAGCAATGGAGGGTGTTTCACGCTGAATCGCGGGATTCGCCTGACACGGTGCACACTCTCCTCGAGGCGCACTGGAGTTGGGGACATCGGCACGTGGCTTCCACCCAACCCCGTCCCCACGCTAGAATCGCTCGCCACGCGCTTCGCGTGCCGCGCTCCCCACTGGTCGGATGCGCGTCCACATGGTGAAGAAGAAGACCGCCACGCCTGCGATCTGCGCCAGCCCTGTCGCCAGCACCGCCACTCTTAGCGCAATGCTGTCATGCGACGGGCGTAAGAGCTCCCCCAGGATGCGACCGGCGGTTCCGACGGTGAGCAGCCAATAGGCCGTCTCAACCAGTGCCGGCCGGTACCTGCCATCTCCCGCCTGCGGGCGGGGAAACATCCACAGCGCCACACCCAGAATCGTCAGCATCACGAAGCCCACGAAGACAGCGTGCGTGTGCGCGCTGACCATGTAGGGAGACGCGCGCTGTCCCCATAACTCGCGACGCGCCATCATCCATCCGCCAAGTGCAAGGCCAACGGCGAGAAAGAAGATCGCGGTCTTGAGGAAGCGTCGCACCAGGGACGTCATGGACGATTCGACAGTTGCTCGTCAATACAGCGGAGCGAATGCGAGGCGCACCGGCGTCCCCGCTAGAACACCTTGATCGGCACAGGCGTCGGAAGCTCGACCACGAACTTCTCCGTTCGCTGCGACGCCGCGCGGCGATACCATGCGTCGTCCTTGCCCGCGCCGTTCGCCCCCATGATGCGCTTTGCCAGCGGCACGATGTCAGCATTCGCCATGCGGATCGAACCGTGCGAGACCGCCTGCCCAATCGAGCCGGGCTGGTTCGTTCCATGAATCGTACGTGGCAGATCATAGACGAGCTGCGCCATGCCGAGCGGATTGTTCGGCGCGCCGGACTTCTTCGGCTCGCGCTCCTCGGCCCACGATTCGTCCGGTGGCACCCATTCGGGATTGAAGATCACCTGCTTGATCGTCCACTGTCCCGTCTCCGTCGGCCACCTCGCCGAGCCCACGGCCACGGCATGCGTCGCGACGCGCGTCTCGCCTTCGTAGAGATAGAGCTTCCGCGCCGCGAGATCGACCTCGACGCGCATCGTGGACGACGCGACGGGAGCCTTGGCGCTATCGGGCACTGGCGCGGCGGGCGGCATGCTCGTCGTCACCGGTGTCGGCACGGCAGGTGATTGCTCCGGCGCACGCGCGCTGTCGGTGTTCAAGCTGTCGCCGGCGTCGCTCACGGTACAACCCCCGACGACCAACGCGCTCACAACCGCCATCAGCTTCAACGTTCGGAACGAAACGGACCGCATCACATCGTCTCCGGATTCTGGGTGCACGCCGCAGAAGCAAGAGCCGTGCGTGGCACGCTGCGCGTTACGGCCGCATGAAATGGCAGGTGTAGCCGCCCGGATTCTTTCGCAGGTAATCCTGGTGGTACGCCTCGCCGCTGTACCACGCTGACGCCGGCTCGATCGTCGTCGCAATCGGACGCTTCCACTTTCCCGATGCGTCGACACGCGACTTCACCCGCTCGGCGATCTCCTTCTGTTCGGGCGTCTGCGGGAAGATGGCCGAGCGGTACTGCGTGCCGGTGTCGTTCCCCTGGCGATTGAGCGTCGTGGGGTCGTGCAGCTTGAAGAACCACTGCTCGAGCAGCGTTTCGAAACTCAGTACCGACGGGTCAAAGGTGACGCGAATGGACTCCGCGTGTCCCGACTTGCTGTCGTGTGTGTCATGGTACGTGGGATTCTCGAGCCAGCCACCCGTGTAGCCGACGTCGGTATCGAGCACGCCCGGCACGGCGCGCAGGATTTCCTCGACGCCCCAGAAGCAGCCCGCCGCGAAGACCGCTACTTCGGTCTGCGTGCCCGTCGCGACGGCCGCCCCGCCCTTCATCTGTTCAGCACTCATGCCTTTCGTCTCCAGGGGATCCATCCAGATCGGTCGCGTACATTCCTGCAGGGTGAGTCAACTGCCGCGGACCACGCCACAGGCGATCCGGCTGCCGGAATTGCCGGCCGGGTCCGAGCGATAGTCGTCCGCGCCCATGTGAATCACGACCGACGCGCCGTCACTGTCCATCAAGGCGTCGCGGCCGTGAAGGGTTCCGCCCGCCGTCACGACGCTCACCGTAGCGGAGCCGTCGCCCGACACGTTGATGTTCGGCATGTCGCCAAGGTGTGGTCCTTCGGGATTCTGCATGCCGTGCATGCGACGCATCGGGTTCCAGTGTCCGCCGGCGGTCTCGAAGGGCGACTCGCACCGGCCGGTGGTGTGCACGTGAATGCCATGTGTTCCCGGCGGAAGTCCGCGGATGGTGCCTCCCAACATCAGGCCTCCGGCCGTGTTCGTCAGGACGAGTGTTCCGACGTCGCGACCCATCGCATCGCGCATCGGCACATCGGCGCGCTCCATGGTGGACCCTCCGTACGCGGAGCAGGCGGAGAGCGCGAGCACGACGAAACAGGCGCGGGGGACGGGATGCATGGTGGCTCCGTGATCAGTGAGTGAACGGTCGTGCCGCGCAACGACTGTGCCTCGAACCGGATCGCTGGCGCAGTTACGCGAATCAGCGGGTGCGCACCGTGCCGAGTCCGCCATCCACACCGAGCACCTGACCCGTGACCCACGCGTTCTCGGGTGCGACGAGCCACGCGAGGGCGGAGGCCACGTCGTCGGGCTCTCCCAGCCGCGCGAGGGCGTGCATGGCGATCGACGCCTGCTCCGCGCTGGGCGAGCCGGTGATCCGCGTGGTGAGCGGCGTGCGCACGAGCCCGGGGGCAACGCAGTTCACGCGCACGTTCCGAGCGGCATACGTGGCGGCGGCGGACAGGGTGAGGCCGATCACGCCGGCCTTCGCGGCGGCGATCGCTTCGTGATTGGCGAGTCCGGTGCGCGCGGCCGCCGAGGACACGAGCGCGATGCTGCCTCCGCCAAGCTCGCCGAGCGTGCGCGCCGCGGCACGAGTCACGGCGAACGCCGTGGTGAGGCTCGCGGCGATGGTGGCCGCGAACTCGTCTGCTCTGGTGAGGTGCGCCGGCTTGAGCAATAACGAGCCCGCGCAGTTGATCACACCATCGAGGCGTCCCGTCTGCTGCGCGGCATCGCGCACGCAGCGATCCACCGCGTCGAAGTCCGTGGCGTCGACGACCGCATGCGCCGCGCCGATCTCACGCGCGAGCGCGGCGACGCGGTCGCCATCGCGGCCAGTGATGGTGAGTGTCGCTCCGCCCGTGGCGAGCCGGCGTGCGAGCGCGGTGCCGATGCCGCTCGTCGCGGCGAATACGAGATATGCTGGAGAGCCTGTCATCCCAGGCGAATGACGGCGGCCTGACGCTGGTTCCTTCTCGACGCTCAGGGCGCGGAGACGGTTCGCTCCGAGACGACGTCGTCCGCCCGTGCCGGCCCCGTTTCACCGGCATCGCCGTCGCGCCGCCGATTCGGGCCGAATGAGTAGACGAGCACTCGCCGGTCATCGGTGCCAGCCCGCAGTGTCCTGATCCAGTAGGCCGTTCCCCATGGATCCACCGCGTACTGCCGTCGCGCCTGCGCATCCGAGCCGGAGGGTCCCGCGCACGCTGCCGCCTGGAACGACCGCATGTCGTCGAGCTCGAGATACCCGTCCTGTGCCGCGGTCCAGACTCGCTTGTGGATCACACCATCCCCCAGCAACGCGTCGCGCGCTGCCGTGTCGGCGATTGCGCCTTGCAGCATGCCTTCGACTTCGGCCCGTGCGCATGCGACGCGCTGTGGATCGTCGGCAACTCGGCGTGCACTCATGAACGTCAGTGCGACCGCGGCGATCAGTGTCGCACCCATCATGCTCCACAACCGAATGACCGACAGCGCCGCGGACGCGAGAAAGAGGAAGCCCGCCAGGCACTCCACCCACTCGCCGGTGAACTCGACAGGATAGACGATGAGCAGGGCGACACAGGCGACGAACCACGGTGTGATCGCCAGAGGTGGGGCAGTGGCACCGAGTCGGGCGGCCACTGAACGTCCCCACCGGGTGAACCCGGCCGCGGGGAGGAGGACGCCGAATCCAATCAGTGACGCGGCGAGAACCCACTTCGGACGGCCGAACACCTCGGCGAAGTTGTGGAGGTTGAATTCCTGCTGGGTGTTATGGGCGAGAAAGGGGACGGGCGGTGTGAAGCCGAACAGCCGCTGCCCCCAGCTGAACTCTTCGCCCGCCACGAACAGGCAGAAGAGTCCGATCAAACCGTCGATCACGCGTCGTTGGCGCACGGCCAGCGTGAGTCGAATGGCGGCCGCGGATGCGAACAGCAGCGCCGTCCACCACTCGACGACGCGGTCTTCCTGCATCGCCGCCGCGTACCGATCCGGCGCGCGGTCAGCGAACACCAGCATCGCCGCGATCCAGCCGAACGCAACGAGGTGTACCACGAACGACACGGGTGGCCTCGATGCACCGAGACCACCCGCATTCATTGAATCACGTTCATCGTGTGCGACGAGCGTCATGCCGGCAC
Organism: Gemmatimonadaceae bacterium; assembly: GCA_031362845.1. Lineage (GTDB taxonomy): Bacteria > Gemmatimonadota > Gemmatimonadetes > Gemmatimonadales > Gemmatimonadaceae > AG11. The sequence goes on from JANLTI010000038.1 coordinate 12,110, forward strand.
GATAGGTCGCTGAGCCGCAGTCGTCCAGTCAGGTGAGGCTATCGTCCGCCGAGCACGGCACCGAGCACCTGTGAGACCGGCCATCGCGTCGGATAGTTCACGTCCGGCACCCGCCGGTTCCGGTCGCGTCCCGCCTGGCGGTAGTCGCAACGGCCATCCTGATTCACGTCGATACACGCATCGCGGCGATCACGCCGGTCGCGATTACCCCGCCCGCGGCGACCACGATCGTCGTCGCTGTCCTCGGAGTCTTCGTCGGAATCCTCGTGCGAGCCACGACGTCTGTCGTAGCGACCGTCGCGATCGTTGCGGTTCCGGTCCGAGCGACCCGATGTCAGCACGCCATCGCTGCGTCGCGATGACTGCGCACCGCGATCTCGCCGAACCTGCGCGTCGGCGGGTGCAGCAGCGAGCACATCAATGGCAAGGACGGTGAACGCGAGGAAGAGAAGTGATCTGAGTCGTGACATGCAGCGGGCTCCTCGAGGATGGATACCCATTGCATGGCACGGTGGAGGCCACGGCGCGCATGCAGGCGCGCCGCCGTAATGCGCTGCAAGCAATACGGTTGCGACAGTGTGACAGGTGTCACGTTGGGAGAAGCCGTCCACGAGGTCGGACAACGGGTGTCCAGAAAAAGGGAGTTGCGGAGACAGAGCGAGTCAACGTTCACGGCCGAGCTGACAGCTTCAAGCTGTGAGCGTCAGACGTGAGCACTGTGTCACGGCGGGTGAGGTTCCGCCCGTCGTCACGACTGCGCCCCGCTGCGCTGCGATCTCGCGGCGAGGTGGACGACGACCGCGTGCTTGTGAGCGGTGCGCGAGTTGCGTCTTCGGGCACGAGAGTATGGTGTCAGCCGCGACTGGCACCTCGCGCGCTCCGTCGAACTCGAGACCATTCTCGACCGCGCCGCGGTGGATGACTTCTCGATCGAGAACGACGGTCGCGCACCCGACGACATCGCGCGCGACGTGCTTGCGCGCGCGGGCTGGCCGCCGACCTGACACCGTCCGACGCCCCACTCCACACTCTTTCCGCCGCCACTCCTGATGCGCATCCTGTCGTCCGTGCTCGTCGCCGCCACGCTCTCGAGTTGTGCGCCCGCCACCGTTTCCACCTCCGGCTCGCCGACACCCGCGTCAGCCGTCGGCGCGGAGCACGTGTCGCCCGGTCAGCCTGCGGCGATCGTCGCCAGCGGCAATCTCGACCCGCGAACGCCACTCTCCGCGGCGCAGCACGAATGGGTGGAGCGAACGCTGGCGTCGCTCACGCTGCGCGAACGGGCCGGCCAGATGGTCAACATCTGGGTGCTGGGCGACTACACCAACACGAGCGACTCGAGTTTTGCCGAGGTGCTGCGCTGGATCCAGCTCGACAAGGTGGGCGGCGTGACGATGTCGCTCGGCTCACCGATCGAGGTGGCGGAGAAGATCAACGCCATGCAGCGCGCGGCGCGCGTGCCGCTCATGGTTGGCGCCGACCTCGAGCCGAATCTGGGACGGCTCGAGGGCGGGGTGTTCACGCACTACCTGATGGATGCCGGTGGCGCGACCGTGTTTCCCAATGCGATGGCCATCGCCGCGACGGGTCGCGACCGGGATGCGTATGACGTCGGCCGCGCGATCGGTCGCGAGGCGAAGGCGGTGGGCATGCAGATGAACTTCGCGCCCACGGTGGACGTGAACAACAATCCCGCGAACCCGGTGATCAACACCCGGTCGTTCGGCGAGGACGCACGTCGCGTCGCGACTCTATCGGCCGCCTTCGTGAACGGCTCGCAGGACGCCAGCGTCGTGGCGACGATCAAGCACTTTCCGGGACATGGCGATACCGACGTCGACTCGCACATCGGGCTCCCCATGGTGAGCGCGTCGCTGGCGCGTCTGGATTCCGTGGAGCTCGTGCCGTTCGCCGCGGGAATCGACGCGGGCGCCGGCATGGTGATGACGGCGCACATCGCGCTCCCGGCGGTGCAGGGCGACAGCACGACGCCGGCGACGCTGGCGCCGAAGATCATCACCGGTCTGCTGCGCGATCGCCTGCACTTCACGGGGCTCGCCATCACCGACGCGATGACGATGGGCGGCATCGGCAAGGGCTACTCGACGGAGGAGAGCTCGGTGCTCGCCGTGCAGTCGGGCGCCGACGTGCTGCTCAAGCCGACCGACCCCACGAAGGCGGTCGATGCTCTGGTGCAGGCGGTGGAGCGGGGCGTCATCACTCGAGCGCGCATCGATTCGTCAGTGCGGCGCGTACTCGAGCTCAAGGCACGAACGGGTGTGGCGTTCCGGCCCATGACACCGCTCGATTCGCTGCGCGACATCGTCGGCGCACCGGCGCACCGTGCACTCGCGGCGGACATCGCGGGTCGCGCCGTGACGCTCCTGCGCGACCGCGACGCACTGGTGCCGGCGCCAAATGGCGCGCGCACCGTGCTCGTGCAGTACATGCCGGAGACGGAACTGCGCGCCGGCCGCGCGTTTGCCGCCACGATCCGCCAGGCGCTTCCGCAATCGCGGGCGTTCAAGATCGGGCCGGCCGTGCCGATGGCAACGCTGGACTCCATCGCGCGCGACGTGCGCGGCGCCGATCGCGTCATCGTCGCGACCTACGTGCGTCGCATCGAGGGTGAGGGACGATTCGCGATGCCGGCTCACATCGCGGCCTGGATCGATACGCTGTCCACGCACGAGCGAGTCGTCGTCGTCTCGCTCGGCAATCCGTATCTCATCCGGCAGTTTCCGCGCGTCGGCTCGTACCTCGTTACGTACGGCGTGGCGGACGTGCTGGAGCGCGCCGGTGCGGCGGCAGTGCTCGGTCGTGCCCCGATTACGGGAACGGTGCCGGTATCACTGCCAGGATTCTTTGCGCGCGGCGACGGGATTCGGCGGGATCTCGTGGCTCGCTGACGCCGAGCGGTCTGCGCTCCGGGCGATCACCTCCGTCCGGTGTCGAGTGCCATCTCGATCCGGTCCACGACGTCTGCCCAGTGCGCGCGGGCCATCGACGTCGGCGCGGACGCGGCTGCGGCACGCGCCTGCGCGCGAATGGCGCGCAGCTCACCACGGGCGAGCGCCGGGAGATCGCCGCGCGGTACGTCCGGGGAAATCTGGAAGCCTGTTTGCGTCTGCTGACCGCCGCCGCCGCCACCACCGCCTGGTCCACCCGCGCCCGGCGCGGCCGGCGCAGGTGGCGTGATCAGCGTCGTTAACCGCTGAAGGTGCAGGCGCTGCAGCGCGCGACGGTTGGCGTCCGGCGTGAGCCCCGCGCCCCAGAGCGCCACACGTAGCTCCGACATGTATGCGCTGGCCGGATACGCGTTCACCGGATCCATCGCCTCGGACTCCGAAAGGCGAGCCAGTCGGCGCACGTCGAGCATCTGATTCAGCACCGCGCCCTGCACGCCCACGAGCGTGGCGTTGGGCGCCTGCGGCCCGATGCGCGAGAGCACCGCGTCGGGCGCCAGCCAGCCCGGTGTGCGGAACACTTCGTCGGCGATGTAGCGGAGCGCGGCCTGCTGCCGCGCGCGCGGCACCACGGCGTACACGCTGCCCGCCTGATCAGAGGTCTTGCTGTTCACCGTCACGCCGCCAATGAGCGATGTCACGTGATTCATGTACCGCCCCCAGTTCGCCAGGCTCTCGCCATACAGCTCGGCGAGATCGTCGTAATCCTCTCCCGGCGTCGTCGTCCAGGCGATGAGGTTGGGCACCATGCGCTTCATGTTCGCCACGGCGTACGCCGTGGCGCGCAGTGGATCGTCGCCGATGTCCTCGGTCTGCGAGCGCGGATCGATGCCGGTGATGCCTTCGCCGACGTAGCGATACGGCATCGGCCCGTCTTGTTGTGCTACCAGTCGGCTCAAAATGGGACGCTCGGCTTCCGGCGTCGCGACCGGTAGAACGCGGTAGCCCCAGTTGATGACGAACCGGTCGAACGGTCCGAGGCGACGGATGAAATCCTTTGGCGCCAACCCGTCACCCGGCTGCGCGACGTAGTTCTGTCGCGCATAATCCATGATGGACGGCGACACACCGTACACGCTGGTGAACGACGGGCTGCGCAGCGAATCCACGGGGTAGGAGCTCGACGCCACCATGTTGTGTGGCAGGCCGAGTGCGTGCCCGACTTCGTGGGCGATCACCTGGTGCATCGTCTCGCCCATCAGCGACTCGGGAATGTCGAGCGTCCGTGCGCTGGGATTCGCCGCGCCGGTCTCCGTGAGCAGCCGGTTGCGATACGACCGCATGTGGTTGTGATACCAGTTGATGTCGCTTTCGATGATCTCGCCGGTGCGTGGGTCGGACGTGCTCGGCCCCACCGCGTTGCGCACGAGACTGGCCGTCCAGCGCACCACGGAGTAGCGGATATCCTCCGCGTCCCATTCCGGATCGTCTGCCGCGGTCGGGGCGTCTTTCGCCTGCACGGCGTTCCGGAACCCGGCCGACTCGAACACCTTTGCCCAGCTGTTGATGCCCGAGCGCACATACGGTCGCCACTTCGCGGGAGTCGCCGGGTCGATGTAATACACGATCGGCTTGACGGGCTCCACGAGCTCGCCCCGCGCATACGCGGCGGAATCCTTCGGCTCCAGGCGCCACCGGCGAATGAATCGCTGTGTCGCGGCCTTCTGCTCATCGAGCCCGTAATTCACGCGGGACACGCTGAGGAACCCGACGCGTTCGTCCGCATAGCGCGGACGCATGGGCACTTTCGGGAGGAGCACGATGGACTGGCGCATGTCGAGCGTGATCGTGCCGCTGCCCTGATCGCCGCCTGGCGGCTCGCCCGCCTCGAACGTCTGCGTGTGGCGAACTTCCAGGTTCGCCGGAAAGGATCGCATCGCGCTCACGAAGCTTCGCGATGGATCGAGGCGGCGTACCTGATACAACCGCCGCTGCGCCGAGCCGAGTCCGCTGATGCCGGGAGTGTCGCCGGCAAAGAAATCCGTGACGTCCACGACCGTGCTCGCACTGTCCGACGTATAGGCGAGCATCGGGAATGCGGCGAGAATTGCCCCGACGTTGTTGCTGGCCACCGAAATGGCGATCGGCAGTGAGTCGTCCGAGTACGCGCTCGTCTGGATGACGCGCAGCAGCATCCTGTCGCTCAATCGCTCCCAGCGCACGAGGCGCTCTTCCACCGACGTGCCGGCGAAGGTGAAGCCGGTGAGACCGCTCGGCACTCCGGCGATACGAGTCACGAACAGGAAGTCGCGACGGACCAGCGAGTCGGGCACCTCCAGCAGCCATCGGTCGTCGACGCGATGCACCGTGATGCCTCCCTTGTCCGTGCGCGCGCGATCGGTGACGACCTGCGCATAGGGACGTGGACGTCGCGGCGTCGGCGGCGTTCCCTGCCCGGCGCCCGTAGCGGGCGCCCCCGCGACAGTGGACGGAACGGGCGCGGGCTGCTGGGCAGCAGCGACTGGTGCCGCCAGTGCGGCGACGCAGCTCGCGATGACCGCGGCGCGAAGCCTGTGAGTGCGAAAGGGCATCTGTGGGGGGATACGGGCGGGAGGGAGCATGACCTGCGGAGACTACGAACCGGCACGACGCAGCGTTGGACTCGCTGCGTCGTGCCGCTCGTCAGCCCTTCACGATGCGATACACGGATCCACTCGCGTTCAGCATGTACAACTCACGGGCGCCATCCTCCCCGAACGACGTCACGTTGCCAACGTTGGGGATGCTCCACATGCGCGGGGGCGCGCCAGCGCCCATTCCACCGGCGATGCTCGCGAGAAAGCCGGCGCAATAGTCCGAGTAGAAGTACAGGCCGGCCAACTCGGGAATCGCGCTGCCGCGATACACGTAGCCACCGGTGATGGAGCACGCGCCGGTCGAGTGATCGTACTCCACCGTCGGCGCCTCCAGACCAGTCTTGCTGCACGTATCACCCGAGGGATAGCAGTGCAGCCCCTCCATCCGGTTCCAGCCGTAGTTCAGCCCGGCCGCCGAGGCGAGTGCGACGTGCACCTCTTCGTACCGGTTCTGTCCGACGTCGGCGACATGAAGCGTCGCGGGCAGCGCGGAACGATCGAAGGCGAACCGCCACGGATTGCGCAGGCCGGACGCCCAGATCTCACCGCGACGTCCCGCCTGTCCGATGTACGGATTGCCCGACGGAATGGTGTACGGCAACGTGCGCACGTCGAGTCGCAGCAGCTTGCCGAGCAGGACGTTGAGGTTCTGCCCATTGCCTGACGGATCGCCTCCACCTCCGCCGTCGCCCGTACCCAGGTAGAGCATGCCATCGGGGCCGAACGCGACGAGGCCGCCGTTGTGGTTACTCGCGCCGGGATGTGGAATGGCGATGACCGCCGTCGGAGTCGAGTTTGCGACATCGGGGTCGGGAAGTCCGCCAACCCGCGGTCCGTTCCGGAACCGCTCCACCACGATGTCGCCGTTGGGCTGACTTGTGTAATAGACATAGAAGTAGCCATTCGTGACGTACTGCGGATCGAACGCCACGCTGAGCAGTCCCTGCTCGCCACCAAACTTCACACGGCTCGTGATGTCCAGAAATGGCGTGGCGAGCAACTGCCCATTCTTCACGATGCGGATGCGTCCCGGCTGCTCCACGATGAACAGGCGCTCGTCACCGGCTGGAGCGGAGAGATGCACCGGACTCGCGAGCCCGGCGACGACCGGCTGAAGTGTCAGTAGAACTTCGGCGGGCGGAACGGTGGACGTCGTACATGCCAGAATGGATGAGAGCAGGGCTGGCACGATCATCAAAAGACCGACACGGTACGGTGCAGCGAACGACATTCGCATGACTGTTCCTCGTGACCAGAGGCGCGCGCAGGACGCCGGCGCAAGAACCACGAGCTCGATCGGCCGGCCCAGGCGATTAGTATGAGCGATGTCGCACGCCTCCGCACCCATGCCGCATCCCGGACAGAAGAAAGCGTACGCCGTGCTCGCGCTCGGCGTGTTCGCCATCGGCTGGTCCGCGCTCTTCGTGCGCTGGTCGGAGTTGCCGGGATGGACGTCGGCGTTCTGGCGCATGGCGATCGCGCAACTCGTGTTCGTGCCGTGGGCGCTCGCGTCGCGACCCACCGGAGCTGCTCGGCTGAATCGGTCCGCCGTGCGGGACGCGGTCATCGCCGGCGTCTTCTTCGCCGCCGACCTCGCGCTGTTCAACAGCGCAGTGATGATGAGCTCCGCCGCCAACGCCACGCTCCTCGGCACCAATGCCCCCATCTTCGTGGCGCTCGGCGCATGGCTGCTGTATCGCGACCAGCCTACGCGCCGCTTCTGGATGGGATTCGCGCTCAGCTTCGCCGGCATGGTCGCCATCGTGGGCACCGACGTGCTGCGTCATCCACAGCTTGGCGTGGGCGACGCATTCGCCGTGGGCGGCGCGGCCTGTTACGCCGGCTACCTGCTCTACGTGCGGCGCAGTCGTCAATCGATCGACGCACTCACCTTCAGCGCGATCTCGGGTGTGGCCGCCGCGGCGACCCTCCTCGTCATCTGCATGGTCATCGGCACGCCGCTGAGTGGCTACGCGACGCAGAGCTGGTGGGCACTGATCGGGCTTGCACTCGTGACGCAGGTCGTCGGTCACCTCTCGGTGGCGTACGCGCTCGGCCGACTCCCCGTCTCGCGCACGTCGATTGCGCTGCTCGGCCAGGCGCCGCTCACGGCCGTCCTCGCCGTTCCGTTGCTGGGCGAGCGACTGACGCTGTTGCAGCTCGTCGGTGGCGCGCTGGTGCTCGCTGGCATCTTCGTGGTGAATAAGGTGCCTCGCGCCCGCGCATCAGAACCCGAACCGCTGATGGAATGAGGTTGTCTCACCGCTCACCGCTCCCCGCTTAAGGCTCCTCGCCGCAAGCTCTCCGCTCTCCGCCTTGTCATTCTCGGTTCTCGGTTCACGGTTCACAGCCCGCGGTTCACCGCACGCACTCCCCGTGACGCGGCTCACGGTCCTCCTCCGGTCCATGTAGTCTCTTGTGGGGCACCTCGCGCTGGCTCCCGCCGCACGCCGCTGATGGCGGCAGGGCCCGCGCGATCCCTTCTCAGGAGAGATCGCTTGAAGTCATTCCAGACCATGCGCCTCGCCGCACTCGGCGTCGCTCTCGTTTCAGCCACCGCGCTCGTCGCGTGTTCCGATACGACCGCCCAGGGCACCGGCACCCTCCAGCTCCAGCTCACCGACGCGCCATTCTCGTCGGATTCCGTGAGCCGTGTCGACGTCTACGTCGTGCGCGTCGATGCAAAGGTTGCGGAGACCGAGTCGGCGGAAATGGCAGACGGCACGTCGGACGCCGAGGCGATGACCCGCGAGTGGACCACCGTCGCCACGCCGAACCGCCTCATCGAGCTGCTCGCGCTGCGCAACGGCATCACCACCACCCTGGGCGAAACGAAAATCGCCGCGGGGAGCTATCGGTCGTTCCGCCTGGTGATCGATCCGTCGAAGTCCAGCGTGACGCTGAAGAACGGCACCGTGCTCACGTCGAGCTCGACGCCAAACGTGTCGTTCCCCAGCGCGGCGCGCTCGGGCATCAAGGTCAAGCTCGATCGCCCCATCACCATCGCGACCGACGGAACCACGCTGGCCGTGGTCGACTTCGATGTCTCGCAGAGCTTCGTGCAGCGCGGCAACACGATTGCCGAGAGCGGGTTGATCTTCAAGCCGGTGATCCGCGGAACGACGAGATAGGCATTCGCCGCGCACGTGATGAAGTAGTCAGTCGCTGTTCGCAGGGCCGACGGGGACGCCACGATCATCGTGGCGTCCCCGTCGCGTTGTCGCGCGCCGTCGTAGTGACCCGGTCACCGGCGTGTCGTCCTCCAACTAGGAAGTCCGCCCGTCGCTCCGACGTGCGGCGACCTCCTGTTGGCCGTCTTGCGGCGACCGTTCTCACGATGTCCGAGCCTGCCCTCCGGTGTCCTGGCTGCGGAGCGCCCGCCACGGCGGAGGACGCGTCGTGTGCGTACTGTGGCTCCGCCCTGGCCACGGTCACGTGCGCGTCGTGCTTCGCATCGATGTTCGCGGGCAGCCGGTTCTGCGCCCGTTGCGGGGCCGAGGCCACGCGGGAACTGCTGGCGGACGAAACGCCGCTGGCGTGTCCGCGTTGCCGGGAGACGATGCAGGCGCTCAGGCTCGGCACGACCACCGCGCACGAGTGCGCGCAATGTGGCGGCCTCTGGCTCGATCCCGAATCGCTGCAGCGGCTCTCGAACGCCAGCGAAGATCGCTCGATGGTGGCGGTCGTGCTCGCGGGGCGAGTGCCCATGCTCGCGACGCCGCCGGACACCGTCCGCTACATCCCGTGCCCACGCTGCCCGCGTTTGATGAACCGCAAGAACTTCGCGCAGGGCTCGGGTGTGGTGCTCGACGTCTGCTCGAAGCACGGCATCTGGCTCGACCGAGGCGAGCTGGAACGCCTGCTCGCGTTCGTGGAGAAGGGCGGACTGGCGAATGCGCGGGCCCGTGAACGCGAGCGGCTCGTCGAGGAACAGCGGTACATGACCGCGCGACACGGCGCGCCTTCCGGAGTGTCCGCACCGACGAACAGTGAGTTCATGTTCCAGGTGCGGCACCAGACCGACGACGTGATTTCCACCGACTCCATCGGCGGCTTTCTCTTCGACGTGTTCAAGGCTGCCCTCCGCGATTGAGCACGATCACTTTCATCCATCGGACACCATCATGAGCCTGCGCGACTTCATCAAGGGCGAGCTGATCGACATCGTCGAATGGCTCGAGAGCTCGACCGACGCGATGGTGTGGCGGTTCGACCGCCCGGACAACGAGATCAGGAACGGCGCACAGCTCATCGTGCGACCAGGTCAGGTCGCCGTGTTCGTCGACCAGGGCACCGTCGCCGACATTTTCGAGCCGGGCCGACATGTCCTGAGCACGCAGAATCTCCCGCTGCTCTCGACGCTGCGTGGCTGGAAGTATGGCTTCGACAGTCCGTTCAAGGCTGAAGTGGTGTTCGTCAGCACGCGGCAGTTCGTCAGCAACAAGTGGGGCACCAAGCAGCCGGTGATGACGCGCGATCCCGAGCTTGGACCGGTGAGGCTGCGCGTGTTCGGCACCTACGTCGTGCGCGTGACGGACGCCGAATCGTTCGTGCGCGAGCTCGTCGGCGCCAACTCGTCGTTCACGATCGGACAGATCAGCGATCAGCTTCGCGACCTCGTCGTCGCGCGGTTCAGCGAGCTCCTTGGCGAGAACACGGTACCGGTGCTCCAGCTCGCGGCCAACTACAAGGACCTGGGCGACCAGGCGGCGACGCGGCTCGTGCCCGAGCTGGAAAAGTTCGGCGTAGAGCTGACGAAGCTCGTCGTGGAGAGCATCGCGCTGCCGGATGAAGTGGCGGCGACGCTCGACCAGCGTACGCGCATCGGCCTGATCGGCGGGGACATGAACGCATACGCGCAGCTCCTCACCGCGGACGCAGTGCGCGACGCGGCGCGCAATCAGGGCGCCGGTGGCGCCGGTGCGGCCATCGGCGTGGGGCTGGGCGTGGCGCAGCAACTGGCCGGTGCGAGCGCGCAGGGGATGCGCGCTCCGGCGTCGTCGGCGTCGCCCGCGGCGGGAGCATCGCCGCCACCGCTACCCGTGAGCGCCGGCCTATTCATCGGTGTCGACGGCAAGCCGCAGGGACCGCTCGACGCGGCCGCGGTTGCGCAACGCGTGCGGGATGGCGTGCTGCGCGCGGATACCCTGGTGTGGCGCGAGGGGATGTCGGGTTGGTTGCCGGCGGGGCAGGTGCCGGACGTCGCGTCGCTGTTGAGCGGCACGAAATAGTCACCGGCGCCGGCCTTCCGCGCAGGAGCGGCGCGAGCGAGCATTCCGATGCGGCGGCGCGTGATGCGTCGTCGCCTCACCGTCAACGACACTCGTTCATGCCGGCTCACTCTCGCGCCATCGGCCGCATCGTCGCGGCCTCGCTGCTCCTCGCGCAATGGTCGTTCGCGCAGCGTCCGTCCGACGCTGTGCCCTCCATGAAGGACTGGCTGAGCATGCAGTCCGTCGGCGCGCCCGTCATGGCCCCCGATGGCGCCGGCGTCGCATATCCAGTGACGACTGCGGACTGGGAGAACAACCGCTACGACACGGAGATCTGGCTCGCGCGGCCCGGTTCGGCGCCATTCCAGATCACTGCCACCGAAAAGGAAAGCAGCACCTCGCCGCGCTGGTCGCCCGACAGCCGCTGGATCGCCTTCCTCGCCGATCGCGGCGACGGACGCCAGCTCTTTCTCATTCGCGCCGCCGGTGGTGAAGCGCGGCGACTGACGAACGTGAAGGGCGGCATCACCGATTTCGCGTGGGCGCCCGATGGCTCGCGCATGGCGTTCACGTCGGCCGGCCCGGAGGGCGACGAGATCGTCGCGCGACGGAAAGTATTCGGCGAATACACGGTGGAGAACGAAGACTTTCGCCTTACCCGTCTCTTTATCATCTCGGCCGACACCGGGAGTCAGCGTTTTACCGCAGCGAGTTGCGTTCGCCCCCCCGCGACCCGCGGAGCGGATTCCGCCGCCGCAGCGTGCGTCCCGGTCGCCGTGCCCGCCGCGCTGCCCATCGACGCGAACGTCGGCAGCTTCGCCTGGTCACCCGACAGCCGTCGCATCGCCTTCACGCACACGCCCAATCCCCTGCTCAGCTTCGGTGGGCTCGCCGACATCTCGGTGGTCGATGTGGCGTCGCGGACGGTTCGGCCATTGGTCGCCGGACCCGGCGCCGACTCCGACCCGGTATGGTCGCCGGACGGCACGCGCGTGCTCTTCTCCACCGCGGCCGGCGACACCGCGTCCAGCTACTACCGGAACTCGCGCCTCGCCGTCGTGAGCGCGAACGGCGGGGCGACGACGATTCTCACGAATACCTTCGACGAGAATCCGGGAAGCACGGTGTGGCTGCCGAGCGGGATCAGGTTCCTCGCGGCGCAGGGCACTGTGCAGCGGCTGTTCTCGCTCGATGCCGCGACGGGCGCGACCCGCGCCGTGCTCTCCTCTCCCGCTGTCGTGCGGTCGACGAGCTTCTCGCGCGACGGAACCTCCGTCGCCTACATCGGCGAGGATGCGACGACACTACCGGAGATCTATCGCACGACGCTCACCGCAGCGGCCGCGCCCGTGAAGCTCACCAGCATGACCGCGCAGACGACCGGCTGGGCGCTCGGCACTCGTGAAGTCGTGTCGTGGGCGAGCAAGGATGGCGCGCGCATCGAAGGCGTGTTGTACAAGCCCGCCAACTACGATCCCGCGCGCCGCCACCCGCTGCTCGTGGCCATTCATGGCGGCCCCACCGGCATCTCGCGCCCCGTGCTCGGCTACGGATCGGTGTATCCCATCACGCAGTTCCTCGCGAAGGGCGCCGTGGTGCTGATGCCGAACTACCGCGGCAGCGCGGGATACGGCGAGAAGTTCCGGTCGCTCAACGTGCGCAACCTCGGCGTGGGCGACGCGTGGGACGTGCTGTCGGGTGTCGACTCGATGATCGCGCGCGGCATCGCCGACTCCACGCGCATGGGCAGCATGGGATGGAGCCAGGGCGGCTATATCTCCGCCTTTCTCACCACCACGTCCACCCGATTCAAGGCCGTGTCGGTGGGCGCCGGCATTTCCGACTGGACGACGTACTACGTGAGCACCGACATCCATCCCTTCACGCGCCAGTATCTCCAGGCCACGCCGTGGAGCGATCCGGAGATCTACGCAAAGACGTCCCCTATCACCTACGTGAAGCAGGCGCGCACGCCGACGCTGATTCAGCACGGCGAGCTCGATCGGCGCGTGCCGATCGCGAATGCGTACCAACTGTACCAGGCGCTCCAGGACGTCGGCGTGCCCACGCGGCTCGTCGTGTACAAGGGATTCGGCCACGGCATCACGAAACCGCGTGAGCAGCTCGCCGCCAGCTGGCACAACTGGGAATGGTTCTCGAAGTACATCTGGAACGAGACGACGCCCGCGTTGCGCGACGCAATCGCGACGTCGGGAGCGCCATAGCCAACGCCGCTCGCCGTACGCCGCACGCCGCTTTCCGTACGGCGAAAGGCGTACGGCGCGTCGTCGAGCGTACGGCGTGCGGCGTTCGGCGGGGGATTCGGAAAGCTGCATGAGGTGAGGGCACGCGAAGGCAAGGCACTCGGCGCCACTACAGCCACGGTCAATCGCACGCTCCGGAAGGCCGGCATCCAACCGCTCTATCCGAATTCCCGCCGCACGCCGTACGTCTCTCGCCACACGACGCACCGTACGCCTTTCGCCGTACGTGGGGCGTCACGCGTACCTGCTTCCGCCACGCGATGCCGACCAGTTGATTGCCTGCGTCTCCCACACGTCATCGGTCCCCGCATGGCCCTCGTCTTCCCCTTCGACCCCAACATCGCGCGCGCCGCGACGATCCCGGCGCGGCTGTACAACGATCCGGTGTATCTCGAGCTGGAGCGCGAGCGCATCTTCGCGCATACCTGGCAGTTGGTCGGCCGAGTGGACCAGGTCCGCGAACATGGACAGTTCTTCACGGCCGACGTCGGCAATGACGCCATCGTCGTGCTGCGCGATCGCGAGGTGCTACGCGGATTCCACAACGTTTGCCTGCATCGTGCCGGACCGGTGGCACAGGGGTGCGGCAAGCGCAACACGCTCCAGTGCCGATATCACGGCTGGACCTACGGCCTGGATGGCACGCTCGTCCGTGCGCCCGAGATGCAGGGCGTCGAACGGTTCGACATGGCGGACATGCACCTCGTCCCCGTTCGCGTGGAATCGTGGGGCCCGCTGGTGTTCGCGAACCTCGACGGCAAGGCTCCGCCACTGATCGACGTGCTCGAGGATATCCCGCGCCGCGTCGAGCCCTTCCGTTGCGCGGAGATGACGTACGTGATGCGCAAGGAGTGGGAGATCGCCTGCAACTGGAAAGTCTACGTCGACAACTATCTCGAGGGCTATCACCTGCCGGTCGTGCACCCGGGCCTGCACAAGGAGCTCGACTACGACAACTACACGGTGGAGCCGCATCGATACTTCTCCATTCAGCACGCGCCATTGCGCGCGGTGCACGGCGGAAATCCCGATCGCAAGTACGACCCCGCGAAGACGGACGTGGGCGAGGCCGTGTACGTGTGGCTCTTTCCGAACATCATGCTCAACGTCTACATGGGCCAGATGCAGACGAACGTCGTCATCCCGCTCGGCCACGACCGATGCCGCGTGGTGTTCGAGTGGTATTCCACCAAACCGCCCGTCGAGCCGGCGCACGATACAGAGTGGTCCGCGCTGCTCGCGTTCAGCGACGAGATTCAGGACGAAGACATCGAGATCTGCGAGGTCGTGCAGCGCAACCTGCGGTCACGCGTGTACGATCGCGGGCGGTACTCGGCAGCGCGCGAGAATGGCGTGCATCACTTTCATTCGCTGTTGCACGAGTTTCTGACGTGAGGTTTTCGGCGGGTCAGCGCCTGCGGCGGCGCGCAGCGAGTGTCGTCGCGGTGTCCCAGTCGCGCAGACATGTTGGCGACTCACGAATCGGTGGTAGCTGACTGACGATGTCGGTAGACGTACACTGCGGGTACTGGATCGCAGCGTCTATCGCCGAGCACGAGCTCGGAACACGTGGCAACTAGGAGATCACGCCTCGTCCAGTCCTGACAAACGTCCAGCGTCCCCTACCGGATCGTGAGAGGATGACTTCCGTAGAGGATCCGGATAAGAAGCTCCGCTTCGTCGGGGTGGTGACCCATGCCACGTGAATCCAGACAACAGCGTTGGAGCGCGAGACGGAGATTGGCTCCACTTGCACGTAAGCAGACCGTCCCAGTCGCGAACACACTTTCGTCCCCCGCTGATCACAGTCCACGAGGAGCGAATCCGAGCCTGCGGTGACAGCGCGCTTCAGGCCAAGCCGCGCACGAGTGCCTGGAACATTCGCATACCCGAATGCGGCCATCGTTCGCTCGTAATCAAAACGGATCCCGCGCTCCGCGACGGTTTGGTTCGAGAG
>JANLTI010000087.1:0-2231 GCA_031362845.1 Gemmatimonadaceae bacterium
GCGTGGGCGGTGGCGCCTGTGCCGATGTCGCCTGCGCAGCGCGGCCGCCTGCGGGCGCGGCTGCTCGCGCGGGCGGCCGCCGATCGAGGCGTCGCGAGCGCCGTGTCCGGCCTGGATGCGCACGCCGTCGCGTCGTCGCCGCCGACCGCGCCTGCATCGTCGTCATCGAGCGCCGTGCGATCGATCGGCAGTGCGCGGTCGGTGGCGTCGCGAGGCGTGAGCGGCAGTCGCTGGCTCGCGATTGCGGCGAGCGTGATCGCGGTGGTGAGCGTGGGCGCGCTGATGCAGGTGCGGCGTGAGCGTGACGACTTGCGCGGCGTGTTGCAGACCGCGGCGGCCGAGCGTGGCGCGCGGGCGGTGGCGCTCGACTCGCTGCGGCGAGTGCTGACCGATCGGGAGCGGCTCATCACCAATCTCACCGGCGAGCAGGTGGCGGTGATGAACGTGGGGTCGTCCGACATTCGGTCGCCGTCGGGTCGGATGTTCTGGGATCAGCAGCACGGCGCCTGGACCTTCGTGGGACATCACCTGCCCGCGCCGAAGTCCGGCCGCACGTATCAGCTCTGGCTGGTGACGCCGACGGCGAAGATCAGCGCCGGCACATTCTCACCCGATGCGGCCGGCCACGCGATCGTGCGCGCGTCGTACGTATTGCCGAAGAATGGACTGGCCGCCATCGCGGTGACCGACGAGCCCAGCGCTGGCAGCGCCCAGCCGACCACGCAGCCCTTTCTCGTGGCGACGAGCGGCGAGCAGTAGTCGCGCCGCGTTCGTCGTGGCCCTCACGCGACCAACCGGTTACGCCGCCTCGTTCGGGGCGCGTCGTTCTTCCACGACCTCGCGCGGCGCTCGACGGCGCGCCAGCACCAGTGACGCCTCGAGCGTCGCCATGCAGAACGCGGCCCAGGCGAGACCGATGAGCATGCCGGCGATGACGTCGGACGGATAATGCACGCCCAGGTAGAGCCGCGTCGTGCAGACGAGGACGATGAGAATCACCGCGGCGGTGCCAGTGAGCACGCGGGACCAGTGATGTTTCTGGAGGCGCATGACGAGATACGCCACGGTGGCGTAGGTAACCGTCGCGCTCATGGCGTGGCCGGACGGGAACGACGAGCTGGCGGCGTGGGTCTGCCATTCGAACACCGCGGGCCGCGGTCGTGCGAAGTACAGCTTGAGCATCCCGTTGAGCAGGATGTTGCCGGCGACGGAAGCGAGGAGCAATCGTGCCGAGTGCTTGTGTTCCGTGTGCCAGAGAAAGAGCGCGGCCACGGCGACGATCATGAGCACGACGCTGCCCGTGCCGAGGTAGGTGAGCTCGGTGGCGATCTGGGTGAGCAGTGGCGTGTGCTGACGGTTCATCCACTGGAGCACGGCGACATCGTACTGCTGGGTGGCGCCTTCGCGCACCCATTCCCCGATGCCGGCGAAGGCCATGGTGCCGGCGATGGCGATGACGACGCCGGCGACGAGAAAGATGCCGACCGTCGTGTAGAGGCTGCCCGCGCGGAGGCCGGCTGCCCGGAGTCCGCGAAAGGCGAGGTCGAGGAGCAGGTGGTGGCGCCCGCGTCGCTCCTCTCGCCGGTCGCCGGCGAGTGAAGGAACGGGGCTGCTGTCGCGCGCGGGGCGCGATTCGACGTCGGTCATGGAGTCAAGATGCTATCAAGAGCCGCGCCGAGGCGATGGGGTGTGCGTGTGAAGGGCGCGGGAGGTGCGCGGCGGGTTGAGGGGAGGGGTGGCGGACGGTTAGCTTGCGGGTACGGCGCCGTGGCCAAGTGGTAAGGCGGCAGACTGCAAATCTGCTATTCGTCGGTTCGATTCCGACCGGCGCCTCTCTGGAACAGCATGCCCGTCATTTCTCGTCCAACATCGATCGTCCTGTGCCGCACCGGCGTCGCTGTCGCCGTGCTCGCACTCGTGGGCTGCGGCAATAACGCGCGCCTGCCCGTCTCCGCCGGCACCGGCCCCTCGCCTGCCCTGCCGCCGCCCAGCTCGGCCCTGATTCCAACCGTCAACATCGCGCCTGCCAGACGGTGGCCCGCCGGCGTCACGCCGGTCTCCGCACCGGGCACCGCCGTGAACGCGTTCGCCACCGGTCTCGATCACCCACGCTGGCTGTACGTGCTGCCCAATGGCGACGTACTCGTGGCCGAGACGAACGCACCGCCCAAGCCCGATGACAACAAGGGGATCAAGGGCTGGTTCTTCAAATATTTCCAGAAGCAGGCCGG
>JANLTI010000091.1:0-17179 GCA_031362845.1 Gemmatimonadaceae bacterium
CTCCCTCGAGCTACACGCGTCGCGCGCGCGGTGCGGAACACCAGCGGCCGATCGTTGTTCCGAGCCACGACGATGAGTGCACCATTCTCGGTGCGCACCCGCTGGATGTCGCGCGCCTGCCCCGGCACCTTAAACCCGCTCTCCGGAGCACGCATCGGGGTGAACGCTCCCTTCCCGTTGCCACGCAGAAGGAGGCCTTCGCTGGAGCTCATCCGCCCAAGCTCCGGCTTGAAGCCGTCGAAGTTGCCCGCGAGCAGCAGGTCGGTATGGCCATCCTGGTCGACGTCGCTCGCGAGGACGCCGCACACGGGGGCGAGTTGCGCCTCCGACGGCAGCGGGACGAGCGTGAAGCTTCCGTCGCCGTTGTTGCGCGCCATCGACGTCGCGAACGTGTGCGCCTGTCGCAACACGGCATCACCGAGCTCGCGTGCGGAAAAGATGTCGCGCACCGACTGACGCGCGTAATCCTTGTAGTTGAGATAGCGCGCCTTCAGATAGGGCAGTGTCCGGATCAGATCATCTCGCAGCGGAAGCGGCGACTCCACGCCATTCTGGAACCGGGAGATGACCTGCTCCACCGATCCATTCGCGTCGAAGTCCTTCACGTACATGGTGACAGGCTCCCGCGCCGACGCCTGCATCCGGCCGTTGAGGCCAAGGTTGCCGACCACGAAGTCCACCCTGCCATCGCCATCGAAGTCACCGGCGACGATGCGATTCCACCAGCCATCGCTCTTCTCCAGCCCGCGCACCGCCAATCGCTCCAGTCTGCCGCCGCCCACGTTGCGGAAGATCACGATGGGCATCCAGTCACCGACGACGACAAGATCCTGTCGCCCGTCCTTGTCCACGTCGCGCCACACCGCATCCGTCACCATGCCGATGTGATCGAGTCCGGGGGCGGACTTCGCCGTGACGTCCGTGAACCGTCCGCGCCCGTCATTGTGCAGGAGCATGCTGCGCGGTGCGATGCCGTACTGCCATGGCACCACGCGCCCGCCGACGAACAGGTCCATCGCGCCATCGCCGTCGTAGTCTGCCGCCACGACGTGCGACCCGCTCGCGGTCTCTTCCGGAAGCTGTCCAACGGACTTCCTGAACCGGCCGCGGCCATCGTTAAGGTAGAGTCGGTCCTGGAGCGCCGGTGCGCCTTCCGAGAACTCGTTCCCGCCGCTCACGACATACAGGTCCAGGTCGCCGTCGCGGTCGACATCGACGAACGTGGCGCCCACGTCCTCCGAGACCGCGTCGCGCGCGAACAGCGCCTCATCGCTTCGGACGAATCGCCCGCCGCGCTGCTGGATCATCAGCGAGCCCGCCTGATCCTTCGCGCCGCCGAGGTACACGTCGTCCAGCCGATCGCCGTTCACGTCGCCCACGGCCATCGCCGGTCCTTCCGTGGACACGAGCTTCGGAATCAGCCGCTCCCGGTCGAAGTCCACGAAGTCGTTCTCGCGGTGCATCACGTCGAGCGTGGACTGGGCCGAGATGTCGGCGAGCGGAGCGTCCGCGCGCGCCGGCATGCTCCAGGGCGCCGCCGGCTGCTTTCCACCCGCGGCGGCGTCACCCTGCCGCACCGTCACCATCCGGTTCGCCCCGACCTGTTTCATGATACTGGTTCGGCCATCCGGCCAGTCCACGCGCAGCGTGTCCACGGTGGCGCGCGGGCCAAGCCCGAAGTCGAGCACTGGATCCATGCTGGACTGGAACCCGCGCGTCGGCGCCTGCTCGAGCATGAAGGCGGCGTCGCCCGCCCACGCCGTGACGCGCGCGCCCACACCGAACCGGTTGCCGCCCACGCCCTCCAGCTTCACTCGCAGGTAGTGATTGCCCGGGCGCAGCGTGCGGGCGTTGTTCCGGTAGACGAACGCCTCCTGGTCCACGTTGTTGACCACGAGGTCCGGTGCGCCGTCCCCGTCCAGGTCACCGTACGCCGCGCCGTTGGAGAACGTCGGTGTGTCGAGTCCCCACGACGCGGCTTCGTTCACGAAGCGCAGGTCTCCCGTGTTGTGAAACGCGTAGTTCGACAGCGGCGTGGAGCTCATCGCCTTCACGAGCTGCTGAAAATCGACCCGCGACTTTCCACCGTTCGTCGCCGCCTTCATCGTCTCCTCGTTGGCGAGGAACGCCACGTAATCCTGGGACGTGACGTCCTTCGCGAGTCCGTTGGTGACGAAGATGTCCTTCAGGCCATCGAGGTCGAGGTCGGCGATCAGCGCACTCCAGCTCCAGTCGGTGCGCGACACGCCGGCCTGCTGGCCGACGTCGCTGAACGTGCCGTCACGATTGTTCCGCTGGAGCATGTTGCGCATGAACTGGTGATGGTAGCCGTTCCGGATCCGCGCCCGGTACACGTCCCATCCCTCCGACATGCTGGTCGTCTTGAGACGCACGTCATCGTCCGGCAGCATGTCCGTGGTGTACACGTCGGGCCACAGGTCGTTGTCGAGATCGGCGACGTCGAGCCCCATCGAGAAGTAGCTCACCACGGGCATCTGCTGGTCGAGCGTTTCGCTGAATGTGCCGTCGCCCTTGTTCACGTACAGATAGTCTCGCTCGAAGAAGTCGTTCGAGACGTAGACGTCCGGCCATCCGTCGCGGTTCACGTCCGCGACGGCGATGCCGAGCCCGAACGCGACTTCCGGACTGTGGATGCCGGCAGCCTCGCTCACGTCGGTGAACTTCTCGCCGTCGTGGCGGAACAGCTTGGCGCCGCCGAACCGATCTCGCACGTGGCGCATGTTGCGCATGCCGAAGCTGCTCGCCGGCTGCGGCGAGTTGTTCACGACGAACAGGTCCAGGTCGCCGTCGCGATCGTAGTCCAGGAAGGCCGCCTGGGTCGAATAGCCTTCATCGGCCACGCCGTACTGCTTCGCCATCTCCTTGAAGGTGGGAACGCCGTCGGCGTCGGTGCCCTGGTTGATCCAGAGGGCGTTCGCACGCTGTGCCGGCGTACCGCCACCAGCCCGGCAGATGTACATGTCCAGCCGCCCATCGCCATTCACGTCGGCGAGGGTGACGCCCGTGGTCCACGCATCGCGCGGTGACTCGAGCCCGGCGTCGTCGGTAATCTCCCGAAAGCGGAACGACCCGGCATTCAGGTAGACTCGCGGGCCACCCGTATTGCTCGTGAGCACGATCTCCGGACGACCATCGCCCGAGAGATCGCCGATCGCCACGCCGCCGCCGTTGTAGTAGTTGCGATAGGTGAAGACGTTCAGCGCCTTCGTGTCGGTGAGCCGGTTGGCGAACTGCACGCCGGTGAGGCTAGCTGGCAACCGGGTGAACAGCGTCGTACCGACGGTGGGCACTTCCCCGGCCTGGATGACCTCGCCACCCTTCCGGTCGCTCCTGCACGCCGTGATGCTCACGGCACCCACTGCCGCGGCAAGACCGAGGGAGGGAACGAGGCGCCTGAGGCGCAGGCTGGCAGAGCGGATCATGGGGACGGGGAGGGAGCGACGAGAGGACTTGCTGGTCGGAGGCCGTCGGAACGCAATGCCGCGACGACGGACCGTTACGGCGCGCGGGGAGTGCGCGCGCGGAGGACTGCCCCCACGCAACATAGCCTGCCCCGTGAGGAGCAGGCTATGCTGGGCAGGTCACTACGCCTGCGATCAGTACCCCGCGTTCTGCTGCAGCAGCGGGTTGGTCTGGATCTGCGTCAGCGGAATGGGGAAGAGCACCTTGTAGCCCTGCTGCGCGACCTTGAAGCGGCGCGCATCGGTGAAGCTCCCGTTCCTGATCAGGTCCTGGCGCCGCTTGCCCTCGGCGACGAACTCGAACAGGCGCTCCTGGAGGATCACCTGACGCATCTGGGCCTGCGACGTGCCGACAACCGGATTCGGTGTTGCGAACTGACGGCTGCGAACGATGTTCACCTGCGCTGCCGCTCCGGAGAAGTTGCCGAGCTCATTCAGCGCTTCCGCCTTGATCAGGTACATCTCGGCGAGCCTGAAGAACGGATAGTCGTTCGGGTGCCCGTCGCCCGAGGGCGCAGTGGGCAGCGGCACGAACTTGTTGAAGCGCGGACCCTCGGCTTCGTTTGCCGCCGTCTCGAGGCCGATCGTCTCCGTAAAGACGAGCGGATTGCCCGCGCGATCCTTGACCGGCAGGTTGGTGTCGAAGCTGCTCTGCGGGCCGACGAGGAAGATGCCGCGGCGCTGGTCGTTCGGATCGAACGCGCGATAGGTATCGGCGATCGTCGCGAATCCGTTCCACGGTCCGCCCTGCACCGTGAGCTGATTGTAGTGCAGCGTGCGCATCGGCAGGCTCATGCCCAGTCCCGCCGTGGCTGAGTGGGCGATGACGAAGATGTTCTCCGGCGAGCTCTCGTTGTCCGGCGTGAAGTTCTTCCTCCAGTTCGGATTCAACGTGTACTTCCCGGAGTTGATTACCCGATCCGCCGCATCGATGGCATCCTGCCACCGTGCCGGACCCTTCGTGAGGCCGGAAGCGGTGACCGTGCCGCCGAACACCTGCGCATTCACGTAGAGATTCGCCAGGATCGCGTTCGCCGCGCCGCGCGTGAGACGACCGTAGTCGCTCGCAGGACGGGTCTCGGGCAGTGCGACGCGCGCAGCGTTGAGCTCCGTGACGAGGAAGCGATAGATGGAATCACGCGACACCCGCGCGCGCTTCTCCACCTTGGTATCCGTCACGAGCGGCACTCCGCCGAAGAAATCCTGGAGCACGTAGTAGTACCACGCGCGCAGCGTACGCAGCTCGGCCAGGGTCTCGTCCTTGTTGGCGCCGCCGGCCGTGTTGATGACTTCGATCAGCAGGTTCGCGCGGGCAACGCCGCTGAACATGTCGTTCCAGACACCATTCATGTCGTCGAGCGCCGATCCGCTGTTCGCGGACCAGGTCTGCTTGTAGATCTCGAGCCAGCGACCGTTGTCGAACCAGTCCTGTCCGCGAGTGGGGACGATCATCTCGTCCGTGGAGATCTCGCTGAGGTTGTAATAGCCCCACATGGTGCCGCGCAGTCCGGCGTACACCGACGCCACGCCGGCGAGCACTTCCGCGTCGGTCTTGAACGCGTTGGCGGGGGTCAGCGCGTCTCGCGGGACTTCCGTGAGATTCGTGCAGGCAAATGTGAGCGCTGGTACCGTCAGTAGCACGGTGACCATGGCTCGGCGGATCGACTTCGTCATGAAAGTCGGCATGTTCGTTCCGTTACCTAATAGAGGGGAAGCGACGCTTCGTTGCGATGATTGAACGGACTCAGAACTGAATTCGTGCCCCGGTCGTGAACGTGCGGGCGCGGGGATAGGTCAGGTAATCGATGCCGCGCGACGCCAACCCGGATGCCACGAACACTTCCGGGTCATAGCCGCTGTACGGCGTGAAGAGGAGCAGGTTGTCACCCGAGAGATAGACGCGGGTGTTCTTGCCGCCGCCGAGCTTGGAGGGCAGGTCGAAAGTATAGCCGACCGTCACGTTCTGGAGTCGCGTGAACGTGCCGCTCTCGATCCAGCGCGACGAGAAGATGGCGGGCTCGGTGATCCCGATCGGATCGCTCAGCGCCGAGACGAGGAAGTTGCGATCGGACAGCGCATTGCCCTTGGTGGAGTAGACGAGCGCCGTGTTGTTGAACACGTCGCGGCCCACCTCGGCGCGCCACAGCCAGCTCGCATCGAACTTCCTGAAGTTGCCGTTGCTGCGCAGGCCCACGCTGAACTTGGGATTGGCGTTCCCGATGATCGATTCGTCGTTTCCGGTGGGCGAGAACGTCTGGCCGCTCACGCAATCCGTTGCGGTGCGATTGCACGCGAACAACTGCTTGCCCTGCGCATTGACGCCGACGAACGTCGGGCCGTAGAAGGTGCCCAGCGGCTCACCCTTGATGATGCGCTGGGAAAAGCGACCCGACTGGCCCTGTCCGAACACGCCACCCGTGATGATGAACTCACGGTCTTCGCCGAGGTTCTCCACCTTGTTGCGCTCCACGGAGAGCACGAGGCCCGACGAGAAGCTGCGATCGGAGCGCTCGATGAGCTTTGCGTCCACGGTCGCTTCGATACCGCGATTCTGCACCGACCCGATGTTCTGGATCTGCTCCGACACGACGGCCGGCTGCGGCACGGGTACGCTCAGGAGCAGGTCCTTCGTGTTCTTCACGTAGACATCGATTCCGCCGGTGATCTGGTCGTTCCGGACACCGAAGTCGACACCGACATTCGTCTGCTCGGCGGTCTCCCACTTCAGGTTCGGATTTGCCACCTGCGTGGCGACCAGACCGGTGGTGATGGTGGTGCCGAACGGATAGCGAGCGCCGCTGTTCGCCTTGAGCAAGAGCTGCGTGGCGTACGGCTGCACCGCCTGATTGCCCTGACGGCCGTAGCCCGCGCGGATGGCCAGCGTGGAGAAGCCGCGATTGCGCATGAAGTCTTCCTGGCTCACGCGCCATGAACCGGAGATGGCGGGGAAGACGGCCCACTGGTTGCCTGGCGACAGTCGCGACGATCCGTCGCGCCGGATGACACCCGTGATGAAGTACTTGTCGGCGTACCCGTAGTTGGCGCGCGAGAAGAAGGAGACGAGCTTGCTCTCCTGCCGATAGGAGTTCGGAGGCGGCGAGGAGGCCTGCGTGCCGGCGCCGAGGTTGTCCGAGCCGAACGCGTCGGTGATGAAGCCCTGCGACACGACTTCGAAGCCCGAGTTGTTGAACGTGCTGTACTCGTAGCCGCCGACGATGTCGATGTCATGCTTGTCGGCAAACTTGGGTACGTAGGTGAGAAGCTGCTGGAAGTTGAGGTTCTGAAGGCTTCTCTGCGCCTGACGGGCCAGGCCGCTGAACGAGGCGCCGGCTGCGCTGGCGCGCGGGAGGTAGGTCTGGCGCACCGCGTCGGTGTAATCCACGCCCATGGTGGTCTGCGCCGTGAGCTCGGGCATCAGCGTCACCGTACCGGTCAGATTGCCCAGGATGCGCCGCTCGGGCGAGTTGTCCTGGATCTGCTCCGCGAGCGCCACCGGATTTCGCACGCCCTGCGAGCCGGGGCCGATCTCGTAATACGACGTGACGCCGGTGGTCGCGTTGGTGACCTGCACCGGCTGGGTGGGATTGAAGATGGCCATGTTCGTGAACAGACCACCCTGGAACCCGCCGCCGTTCTCATTCGCGACGTAATCGTTGTTCACCTGCGAGGCCGTCAGATTCAACCCGAGCCCGAGTCGCCCGTCGAGTGCGGTGTGATTCGCGTTGAGGCGGCCCTGGTAGCGCTTGAGGCCGTTGGAGATCACCACGCCTTTCTGATCGAAGTAGTTCAACGAAGCGCGGTACTGCGTCTGCTGCGAGCCGCCCGAGAAGGCGACGTTGTGGCTCGAGGCGTATCCGGTCTTCGTGAGCTCGTCTTCCCAGTTCGTGTTCGCCGTGCCGAGAATGGTGAGCCGGCTCGCCGGCAGGGTACCGGCCGTGACCTGCGACTGGATGAAGGAGCGGTACTGGTCGCCGTTCAGGAAATCGAGTTTCTGCGAGGGGGTCGACGCGGCGAAATAGGTGTCGTAATCGATTGCGGCGCGCGTCCCCGAACCACGCTTCGTCTGGATGAGTACCACGCCGTTGGCGCCGCGGCTGCCGTAGATCGCCGTCGCCGATGCGTCCTTCAGAACGGTGATGGACTCGATGTCGTTCGGGTTGATCGAGTTGAGCGAGCTGCGCGGGAGTGCCGGGTTGATGTCGGCCACGCCGTACGCGCCAGCCGATATGTCCTCGTTCTGGAGCGGCACGCCGTCCACCACGTAGAGCGGATCGTTGCTGCCGCTGATGGAGGTGCCGCCGCGGATGCGGATCTGTGCACCGCCGCCCGGCTCACCGTTGTTCGTCACCATCTGCACGCCGGCCACTCGGCCCTGGAGCATCTGGTTCGCGTTGTTGATCACGCCCACGTTCGCCGCCTCGGCATCGACCTGGGCGACCGACCCGGTGATCGACTGGCGACGCTGCGTGCCGTAGCCCGTGACCACCAGCTCGCCGAGCACGGCCGCCTGCGCCGGCATCGCGAACTGTGCGGCGACGGATGAACCGGCCGCAACGGTCACGTCTCTCACCTGGGGCGCGAATCCGATCCGGCTCGCGCGCAGTCGCACAGTTCCCGCTGGCACAGCGGCGATGGTGAACGCGCCGTCGTCACGAGTCAGGGCGCCGCGCTGGGTGCCCACGATGCGAATGCTGACGGCGGACAGCGGCTGACGGGACGCGGAATCGACCACGCGTCCCGTGATGGTACCAGTGGACGCCTGGGCCCCTAGCTGCCCGACCCACAGCAGGCCGAGCGCGAACACACGAGAGAGACAGCGAACCATCGCCATACGACAACCCTCCAGGGGGGAACGGAGTTGACTCGAACTGCGCACCGCGTCGGTCGCGCAGTCAATACGGTAGGGGAGAAGTGCGTCCATCGGCCGACCCGTCGGCCACACTGCACGAGCGCGAAGCGGAAGCTGAAGAGGAAGGAGGAACCTATGGACACGCCCGATCGCCGCTTGACGAGAAGCGAGAGCGCGCGGGGCCAGAATTACCGTCCGTGGCGGTGACTGTCAAGAAGAAGATGCGATTCGACAGGAGGTGCACCCTGCCTTGCGGCTTGACGTCACACTGACGCGGAAACAATCTGCCGGGATGAACCTTCTCGCCATCGCGCTCCTCGCGCAGCTTGCAGCGCCTTCCCGCCAGATCGCTCCCGTGCTCGCCTTTCCCGAGGCCGGACTGGACGATAGTGCCGCCTATCAGGGTTATCAGACGCGCTTCCATCGCGATGCCGCCGGCAACACCGTCCAGATCTACCTGGACGGGCGCGAAGGACGAGTGGTCGCCCTGCTCGCCGACGCGGAGAACGCCAGCCTGGGGTTTTCCGCCCGCGATGCCCAGGGCCGCCCCGCCGCGCTGCAATGGGGCAGTAGCGGCGCCGTGGTCACGCGTGCCGGGCGCACGCGGACGCTCGAATTCCAGCTCGGCGCCGATGTCCCATCGCTGCACCTGGGCTGGTTCCTCCTGGGTTCGATGCGCGTGGAGCGTGATTTCCAGTACGAGAAACGCCACCGCGCGCCGTTCGATTCCCCGGCGTTCGCGCTTCCGGAAATCGAGCGACTGCTCGACGCGCTGACGCGATTGGGACCGGCCGACCGGCGACGTCACGTCGCGCTGCTCGGTGCCCGTGACCTTGAGCTCCTGCGCGCCCGCACCCGTCCAACCGTAACGACCCGCGCCTCCGCGTCGGGCTGGGCCGCCCGCATTCTCCAGCCGTCGCTCGATGGACGGGACACACTGCTGCTGGAACTCCGCACCGATCCGCGCCGGGTCTCGGCCGTGCGAGCGGGGGATTCGTTGTCGTTTCGGGGGCGGGCCGGCGCCGGAATTTCCTTCACCGTTCGCATCTCCACCACGGGAAAGGCGCTGACGCCACTCGCCAGGAGCGAGATCTTCAATCCAGCCTTCCTGACTTTCCTGGATTCGTCGCGCGCCGCGGGTGCATCGGCATCGGCCAGCGACTCGGCCTCGCGCCGCGCGCGGCGGCTCGAACGACAGGTGCGCGGCTTCGAACTGCTCGCCTCACGCGAGAAGCTCATGGCCGGCCTGCCCAACTACGCGACGTACTTCGGCCGCGACATGCTCCTCACCGCCCTCATGATGCGACCCGTGTGGCGTGACGCCATGTCGGAGTTCGCCATTGCCAGCGCACTGCGCAAGCTCTCGCCGCTCGGGCAGGTGAGCCACGAGGAAGCGATGGGCGGCCAGGCCGTACGCGAAGCGGCGGCTGAATATGCCGTGCTGGTGGACACGCACTTTCGCGCTGTGGACGAGGACCGGCGCGCCGACGCGGCCGCGGCGCTGGCCCGAGCCGCCGTGGTGCTCCGCGACATGCGGCGCGTGCGGGAGAACTACAACATGATCGACGACGAGTTGCAGTTGCCCGTGCTCGCGTCGCGCTGGCTCTCGGACCCCGCGGTGACCGCGGCACGCAAACGCGCCTTCCTCGCCGACGCGACCGACGGCGAGCCACGGTTGCACCGGTTGCTTCGCGAGTTGGCGCTCGTGTCGCGGCTCACGGCGGCGTACGCAGCGGATCCGGTCGCCGCCAACCTGATTTCCTTCCCGCCGCGCGACACGGGCTGGGCGTCGGCGAGCTGGCGCGACAGCGGCGCCGGGTACGCCGGCGGTCGCTACGCCATGGATGTCAATGCCATCTGGGCGCCGCAAGCGCTCGAGGCGATGGAGCGCATCTTCATCGCGCTCCGCTCCATCGGCATCAACGTGCACGATGTCGCGGCGAGTGTCCGCGGCGTGCGCGGTACCCCGCTCACGCGCTACGCGCGCGATACGGTAGCGCTACAAACCGCAATCGACCGATGGCGCGAGGTGGCAGCGCAGCACTTCGTCGTGCGCTTGGGCCCGGAGGAGATCCGCACGCGCGTCACCGCCCGGCTCGCCGCGATGCCGCTGGCCGAGCGGGCGCACTGGGCGCGCGTCGTGGCGTCCGCGAGTGCGGACCGGGACTCGCTCGTCTTCCTCGCCATCGCGCTCGATTCCGAGGGCCGCCCGATCGGCGTCGCCAACACCGATGCGGCCACCGAGCTGTTTCTCGGGGTGGGCGAGGGCTCGTCGGCCGAGACGGATTCTGCCGCATCCGAGCAGGTGCTGCGTGATGTGCGGCTGTTCGTGCGGCCGTACCCGGTAGGGTTGCTCGTCGATGGCGTCGGTCCGGCGACGGCGAACGATGCGTTCGCGCCGGCCTTCGCGTGGCGCTGGTTCGCGCGCGATCCGTATCATGGCCCGCGCGTCGTCTGGGGACGCGAGGTGAACCTGTTCCTGCTCGGCATGGCGAACCGGATCTCGACCCTCGCGCGCGACTCCGTGCTTGCGCCGCATGAAGCGGAGCTTCGCGGCGCCCTGCAGCAGGTGCGATCCGCGGTGCAGCGATCGGGATTCCACAGCGAACTGTGGAGCTACGAGCTGCGGAATGGACGCATCGTTCCCGTGCGATACGGCACCGGCTCCGATGTGCAGCTGTGGAGTACGTCGGACCTCGCCGTGGCCTTTGCGCTGGCGCGACTCGGCATGTAGCAGGGAGCCGCGCGCGCCGCTTGCCCGAGCGCGAGGGCTCCGCTTGTCTTCGCTGCATGCCGCCATTCCCGACCGCATGCCCGTAATCGTCCTCGTTGCCGACGGCGCTCGCCCCGATGCCTTCGCCGGCGAGATGAACGGGCTGCCGGCGCTGCGGCGCCTGCGAGAGGAGGGCAGCTGTCACGAGGTGACATCGGTGTTTCCGTCGGTCACCGGGCCGGCGTACACTCCGTTCCTGATGGGTCGGTTTCCCGGTCCGATCGGGCTGCCCGGTCTTCGATGGTACGATCGCGCGCGCACGGCCTGCGGCTGGCCCGATTACGCCCGCAGCTACGTGGGTTACGAGATGGGGCGGATCAACGGCGACCTCGATCCCGGCGCGCCGACCATCTTCGAGCGCGTGCCGCGGAGCCTCGCCGCCATGAGCGTCGTGACCCGTGGACTGTCGCGAAGCGGAGCGATCGGCGGACTGTCGCCGCGATCGGCCCTGCGCGCCACCGTGACGCATTTCCGTGGACGGGCCGAAGGGTGGCTCGACGTCGATCGCGAGGTGAGTGCCGAAATCGTGCGGCGCATGCGCGCTGAGCGACCGGACTTCCTGTTCGCCGCACTCACCGGCGTCGACAAGGCGTCGCACGCGCGGGGACACGATGATCCGCTCGTACACGAAGCGCTGGTCATCGTGGACGACACCGTCGCGCGACTCCGCGAGGACGCGGAGCGGGGCGGCTGGTGGGACGACACGCACCTCTGGGTCGTGAGCGATCATGGGCATGCGCCCGTCCATGCGCACGAGGATCTCGCCGGCATCGTGGCGTCGACCGGATTGCGCACCGTCGCACATCCCTGGTCCGCGCGGCCCGGCGCCGACGCCGCCGTGATGGTGAGCGGAAACGCGATGGCGCATGTGTACGTGGAACTCGCCGAACGCCAACGTCCGGGATGGCCGCGGCTTGCGGCGCGATGGACCGGACTCGCCGATGCGCTGCTGGCTCGCCCCCCCGTGGATCTCCTGCTGCTCCCTCATTCCAGCGATCGCTGTGAGGTGCGCAGCGCCGCGCGAGGCCGCGCGCTGGTCGAACGCGTGGGCACACGCTTTACCTACCGACGCATGGGCGACGGCGATCCGCTCGACATCCAGGGCGACATCGCCGGCACGGCGAACGAGGTCTACGACGCGACGCGTGGCGGCGTGTACCCGGATGCCATCGTGCAGATCGTGACGCTGGCGGGATCATCGCGTTCCGGCGACCTGATTCTCTCCGCCTCGCCCGGCCACGACTTTCGCGATCGGTACGAGCCGATTCCCCATCGCAGCGCGCACGGCGCGCTCCATCGGGACCACATGCTGGTTCCGCTACTCACGAACCGCCCGACGGCGCGTACGCCGCGTCGGACCACTGATGTCTTCGCCAGTGCGCTCGCCGCGCTTGGCGCGCCCGCGCCGCCGGTGATGGACGGCACCTCGTTCCTCTGACCCGCAGTCGATTGCCTTGCGCGGGTCACGTACGCCTTTCGCCGCACGCGGTTGGGTCACGTCCGGCGAGCGGCGTACGTGGCAAGGACTCGGCGCGCCTGGTCGCGGCATTATCTTTCCCACGATGAGCACCCCATTCCCGTCGTTCGACGTCGGTCGCTTCTCGGGACTGCTCGACGCTGCGGGCACGCGCGCGCGCGCTGACGGGCGCTCGGTGCTGGTGAGCATGGGCATGCGGCTGCCGAGACTGGACCCGCTGCTCGCGATCGAGCATGTCGCCCGCGCGGCGGAGTCGGACGTGCGGTTGGCCACGCATCTGTCCGCCGGCCGCATGTACTGGACACGAGGACGCGACGGGTTCGCGCTCGCCGGTATCGGCGCCGTGGCCACGTTCGCTCCTGAGGGAGCCGAGCGGTTCGCCTCCGTGGACCGGGCGTGGACCGCCCTGCTCGATCGTGCGATTCTCGATCACGCGACGAGTGGCGACAGCGACGTGGGACCGGTGATGATGGGAGGGTTCGCGTTTCGCCCCGAAGGGCCGCGCAGCGACACCTGGCGCGGCTTTCCCAGCACGCGGCTCTTCGTGCCGCGCCTGCAGATCGTCTGCACGGACGGCGAGTGCCTGATCAGGACGTCGGCGCTCGTGAACGACGACGGGCAGGTGGACGTTGCACCTGAGGAGCTCGCGGCATTGTTCGAGGCCGCGTGCGGAGCGGCGGCGCCGGCGCTCGAACTCGCGACGGAGCGTGCGACGAGCGCGCGCGGCCTGGCCTATTCCGCCCCGCTCGACGATACCGAGTGGTGCGCGATGGTGGATGCGGCGGTGTCGTCAATCCGTCGCGGATCGTTCCAGAAAGTGGTGCTCGCACGAGAGGTGCAGGCTGACGCGCCGCGGGATATGGACGTTTCGGCACTGCTGCGTCACCTGCGGGCCGCGCACGAAGAGTGTTTCGTTTTCGGGTATTGGCGCGGCGATCATGCGTTCGTGGGCGCGAGCCCGGAGCGTCTCGTTCGTCTGGATGGGCGCGACGTCCGCGCGAGCAGTCTCGCCGGCTCGGCGACACGGGGGGCATCGCCGCAGGAAGACGCCGCGCTCACCGCCGCATTGATGGCGAGTGCGAAGGAGCGCGCCGAGCATGCCGCAGTGCGCGATGCACTGCGCGACGGTCTCGCGGAGTTGTGCGACGACGTGACCGCGGCTGAGGCTCCGTCGCTCCTCACGCTCCGGCACGTGCATCACCTGCACACCGCCGTTCGCGCGACGTTGCGCCCGGGGCACTCGCTGCTCGATCTCGTGGCGCGCCTGCATCCGACACCGGCCGTGGGCGGTGCCCCGCGCGCGGAGGCGCTGCAGTTCATTCGGGATCACGAGCGACTGGATCGCGGCTGGTATGCGGGACCGATCGGCTGGATGGGACGACAGGGTGGGGAGTTCGCCGTCGCCCTGCGTTCCGCCGTCATCGATGGATCGCGGGCCGTCATGTACGCCGGATGCGGCATCGTGGCCGATTCCCGGTCCGAGCTGGAGCTGGCCGAATCGCAGCTCAAGCTGCAGCCGATGAAGGCGGCGCTCGCCGCGGCGCTCGCGAATTCGGCACCGGCGTCGAGTGTTCCCATCGGCGCGGCGCGCGCGTCGTGACCTCGACGCCTGATCGCGCGGCGTACGCGTACATCGGTGCGTTCGTCGACGAGCTCGCGCGCGCGCGCGTGCGCCACGTGTGCATCGCGCCCGGCTCGCGCTCCACGCCGCTCGCGCTGACCATCGCCCGACACCCCTCGCTTCGGACCTGGATGCATCTGGACGAGCGGTCCGCAGCGTTCTTCGCGCTGGGCATGGCCCGCGGGCTCGGAGAGCCGGTCGCCCTGCTCTGCACCTCCGGCACCGCAGCGGCGAACTTTTTTCCCGCGGTCGTCGAGGCGCGCAGCGCGGGCATTCCGCTGCTCGTGTTCACGGCCGACCGGCCGCCCGAGCTGCGCGACGCCGGCGCGGCGCAAACGATCGACCAGCAGCATCTGTACGGCGTGCACGCCAAGTGGTTCGTGGAAGTGGCGCTGCCGGACACCGCTCCCGAACTGCTGCGCTACGCGCGCACCCTCGCGGCACGCGCGGTGGCCGTGGCCGCGACGACCCCGGCCGGACCGGTGCACCTCAACTTTCCCTTCCGCGAGCCGCTCGTACCCGTGCCGGCATTGCCGGCGGAGGACGCCACAGCGGCCGATCTGCTCGCGTGGCGCGGCCGCGCGAACGGCGAGCCGTGGGTCCGCGTGACGACGGCGCCGACCCGCATGTCGGCCCCTGATGCGCGACGCATCGCCACGCAGCTCCGCGACGCGAGGCGACCGCTCATCGTGTGCGGTCCCCAGGCGGACGCCGCACTGGCCGAACCGCTCTCGGCGCTGGCGCTGGCCGTGGGCGCTCCATTGATCGCCGATCCGGTGTCGCAGCTTCGCTGGGGCACGCACGACAGGCGCGCGCTGATCGACAGGTATGATGCGGCGCTGCGACACGAGGGGACGGCGGCAGCGCTCGCGCCCGACTTCGTGTTGCGCATCGGTGGCGTGACCACGTCGCGACCCCTGATGGATTTCCTGCGTCGGCACTCCGCGGCACCGCTCGTGATCGTGGACGCGGCACGCTGGCCCGAGCCGACTCATCTCGCCACCGAAGTCGTGCATGCCGACCCACGCGAGGTGTGCGCGCAGCTGCTCACCGAACTTGGAGTCGATGGCCAGGCTCTGCGCGCCGATGATGGGTGGCTTGCCGACTGGCGACGCGTGAACGACGTCACCGCCGTCGCGCTCGACCGGTTCACCGCGACACTCACGGAGCCGTTCGAGGGTCGAGCGCTCGCCGACGTCGTCGCGAGCCTGCCGTCGACCGCGACGCTCTTCGTGAGCAGCAGCATGCCCATTCGCGATCTCGATGCGTTCGGCGCTGGCGACGAACGCCGGATTCGCGTGCTCGCGAATCGCGGCGCCAATGGCATCGACGGCGTCGTCTCCACGGCGCTCGGCGCGGCGGCCACCGGAGATGCGGCGACGGGTCCGCTGGTGCTCGTGATCGGTGACATCGCGATGTATCACGACATGAACGGCCTGCTGGCCGCGAAACGACACGGGCTGAACATGACCGTGGTCGTGCTCAACAACGACGGCGGCGGGATTTTCTCGTTCCTTCCACAAGCGGCTGAGCCCCTGCATTTCGAGGAGCTGTTCGGCACGCCGCATGGTCTCGACTTCGCACCGGTGGCCGAGACGTACGGTGCCCGGTATGCGCTTGCGGCCGACAGCGGTGCGCTCCGGCTCGGCGTCGCAGCGGGGGTGAAGGCGCACGGACTCCAGATCGTGGAGTTTCGGACCGACCGCCTGCGCAATGTCGCGCTGCATCGCGAGGCATGGTCGGCCGTCGCCAGCGCGCTCGGCGACACCTGATCGTCCCATGAACGTGGATGCCGGTGATGGACTGGTGCTTCACGTTCACGCGACGGGCAACGGCCCGCCGATCGTGATGCTGCATGGCTTCACCGGCTCGTCCGCCAGCTGGACGCCGGTGCGCGCGGCGCTCGACGCGGCGCACACGACGATCACCGTCGACCTGCCGGGCCACGGTCGGTCGTCTGCGCCCGGCAACCCGTTGCGGTATGCACTCCCGAGATTCGCGGACGACGTCGTGCGCGTGCTCGACGCGCTCGATCTCGAGCGTGTCGCGCTGCTGGGGTACTCCATGGGAGGTCGCGCCGCGCTCCGCGTGGCACTCGCACATCCCGCGCGCGTGGCAGCGCTGGTGCTCGAGAGTGCATCGCCGGGGATCGAGGATCCGAGTCAGCGCACCGCACGGGTCGCGGCGGATCTGGCGCTGGCAGTGTCGATCGAGCGCGACGGAGTCGATGCGTTCGTGTCTCGATGGGAGGCGCTGCCGATGTGGGCGAGCCAGCGTCGGCTTCCGGATGCGGTGCGGGTGACACAACGTGCGCAGCGGCGGGCGAGCGATGCCGTGGGTCTGGCGAACAGTCTCCGTGGCGCTGGTGCTGGCGTGGAGGCGAGCGTGTTGCATCGACTGGCCGAGCTGGTGGTGCCGACGCTCATCGTCGTCGGGGCGCTGGACGAACCGTATGTCGCGCTCGGCCGTTCGATGCAGCAGGTGGCTCCCCGTGCGCGCCTGGCTGTCGTGGCCGAGGCGGGACATGCGGTGCACCTCGAGCGTCCCGATGCACTCGCCGAGTCGGTGCTCGAATTCCTCGGCGGCGTACCGTCGGTGGACGGCCGCTGGCGGTGAGTCTTCGAGCCTCAGGATTCAGTGCCGAACCATTTAGGTTGCGGGGCGTGTACGCACCCGCGGCCCGATTTCGAGGAGATGCATGAACGTCGAGTGGAAGACGATCAAGAGCTACACGGACATTCGCTACGAGCGGGCCGGTAGCGAAGGAATCGCGAAGATCACGATCAACCGGCCCGAGGTGCGGAACGCCTTTCGGCCGCAGACCGTGGCCGAGCTTATCGATGCGTTCAATCATGTGCGAGACGATCTGTCGACCGGTGTCGTGCTCCTCACCGGCGAGGGGCCACTGGCCTTTTGCTCGGGCGGCGATCAGCGGGTGCGTGGCGAGGGCGGGTACGTCGGCGATGATCATGTCCCG
>JANLTI010000101.1:0-4982 GCA_031362845.1 Gemmatimonadaceae bacterium
TGACGACCTTCCCCTGCACCCGCGTGCCCACCGGATACTTCTCGGCGACGTCCTTCCACGGGTAGCTCTGGAGCTGCTTCAGGCCGAGCGAGATGCGCTCACGCTGCCAGTCGATGTCGAGGACCTTCACTTCCAGTTCCGCCCCGATGGCCACGAGCTCCGACGGGTGGGAGATCCTGCCCCACGACATGTCCGTGATGTGCAGCAGGCCGTCGACGCCGCCGAGGTCGATGAACGCCCCGAAATCGGTGATGTTCTTGACGACGCCCTTCCGGATCTGGTCCTTCTCCAGCTCTTTCATGAGCTTCTCGCGCTTCCCGGCACGTTCGTTCTCCAGGATGACGCGGCGGGAGACGACGATGTTCCGGCGACGCTTGTTCAGCTTGATGATCTTGAACTCGAACTTCTGGCCGAGGAGCTCGTCGATGTTCGGCACGCGCCGCAGGGCGATCTGCGAGCCGGGGAGGAACGCGTCGACGCCCATGAGGTCGACGACGACGCCACCCTTGATCTTCTTGACGAGCGTGCCTTCCACCGGCTGCTCGTTCTCGTAGGCCAGGCGAATGCGCTCCCACACGCGCATGAAGTCCGCCTTCTTCTTCGACAGGACGACCGAACCCTCCTGGTCCTCCAGATGCTCGAGCAGGACTTCGACCTCGTCCCCGATCTTGAGGTCGGGGAAGTCCTTGAATTCCTCGAGCGGGACGCTGCCCTCGGACTTGAAGCCGATGTCCAGCACGACCATGTTGTCGCGAATCTCGAGGACGCGAGCCTTGACGATCTCGCCTTCGTCGATGGACGCCATGGTGCCGTTGTACATGGCCATCATGGACTCGAGCTCGTCGGGCGAGTAGCCCTCATCGTCGACGAGTTCCGGGCGCAGGTTGGCAAGGGGGCGGAGAATCGCGCGCTGTGCATCGCGCTTCTCGCGTGCGGTCAGCGCCGCCGAGCCGGTAAGGGTGTCGAGTTCAGTCATACGGGGAGTAGAATCTCCTGGATCGCGGATGTTTTCGCTCGCCGCGGCGAGTCAGGGGGGAAACGACCGATGGAACCGAACCCGAAAGTATAGAGCGGAACGGCCAGCGCGTCAACTTTAAGTGACGGGCGGACGGTGACTTACGGCGCGAGCCAGGGCGACGATCCGCTCCACCTGCTGGGACTGGGTGAGGTACGTCGTGTCGAGGACGACTGCATCCTTTGCCTGCACCGTCTGCGTCGCGTCCTTCGCGTCCCGTTGCACCAGGAGATCCGTCTCGGCGGCGATCTCCTCCTCCGTGGGCGAGCGCTCGAGCCGTTGCACGAGCCGACGCCGCGCCCGCTCCCATGGATCGGCGATGAGAAAGATCTTGAGCGTCGCCTCGGGAAACACAGCGGTGCCCATGTCTCGGCCATCCACGACCACATCGTATTCGCGCGCCGCCAGGCGCACCGTCGCATTCACCCACGCGCGCACCTCGGCCACGCGCGCCACGAGTGACACGTGCGCCGTGACGAGGCCGCCACGAATTTCCTCTTCCGCCGGCGCGCCGTCGATCAGCGCCGAGAACGATGTCGCTCCCGCCCGAAGGGTGATGTGGGAGGCCTGTGCCACCATCACGGGCGATGTCCATCGTTCCGGCGGCGCTCCCTGCCGCAGGAGCGCCGCCGTGAGGGCGCGATAGAGCGAGCCGCTGTCGACGTGAAGAAACCCGAGCCGTTCGGCGACCCACTGCGACGTCGACGATTTTCCCGAGGCGGCCGGCCCGTCGATGGCGATCACGACGCGCGACACGTCGTTCACGCGCCGGTCACTCGCGCGAGGTCGGCCCAGAAATCCGGATAGGACACCGCGACACAGTCGCGATCGTCGATCAGAATCTCGTTGCCCGGGAGGGCGGACAACACGCCGAAGGCCATGGCGAGCCGGTGGTCACCATGCGTGACGACCCTTCCGCGCAGCCTCGGCTGGGTGCCGCGCACGACGAAACCGTCCGGCAGTTCGTCGGCCTCGGCGCCGAGCAGGCGCAGGTTGCTCACCACCGCGGCGATCCGGTCGCTCTCCTTCACGCGCAGTTCCGCTGCGCCGGTGACGCGGGTTTCACCACTCGCGTACGCGGCGACGCAGGCGAGCAGGGGCAGCTCGTCGATCAGGGTGGGAATCGCCGCGCCGCCCACCGTGACACCCACCAGTCCGCGGCCCGTCGCGATACGAAGATCCGCGACGTGCTCACCGCTCGAGAGCATCGCATTCTCGAGATCGATCGACGCGCCCATCTCTCGCAACACGGCGAAGAATCCGCTGCGCGTCTCGTTCAGGCCAACTCGCGTCGCCAGGAGCTCGCCGTCCGACGCCAGCGCCGCGAGCGCGGCGAAGAACGACGCGGACGAGGGATCGCCCGGCACGGTGAGGTCGAGCGGCGACAGCGTCTGCTCGGCGAAGAGCATGACCGCGTCGTCGTTCACCCACACTTCGGCGCCCATGGACGCCAGCATGCGCTCGGTATGGTCGCGCGAGCGACTCGGTTCGCGCACGGTGGACTCGACGCCGGCCGTGAGGGCCGCGAGCAGCACGCAGCTCTTGACCTGCGCGCTGGGCGTGTCGCTCGCCCACTCCACGCTCCCGAGCGCGCCACCGCGCACGAGCATGGGCAATCCGCCATGGTCGGGGAGTTCGACGACGGCGCCCATGGCCGCGAGCGGACGCTGGACGCGCCGCATCGGACGCCGGCTGAGACTCGAGTCGCCGACGAATCGCGCGGTCACGCCAGCACCGGCGACCACGCCGGCCATCAGGCGAGCGGTCGTGCCGCTGTTGCCGCAATCGAGATCGATCGCCGGTGCCGTCAGCGAGCGACGTCCCGCGCCCGTCACCTGCATGACGGGCCCGAGCGCCGGAATGGAGACGCCGAGCGCGCGCAGCACACCAGCCGTGGACTGCACGTCGGCTGAGGGGAGGATATCGCGAATGTGGGACGTACCGTCGGCGAGCGCCGCGCAGATGAGCGCACGATGCGAGATGGACTTGTCGCCCGGCACGGTGAGCTCACCGGCAACGCGCAACCGTTCGCGGGTCAGCGGAGCCATCCCTCGAGCGCCGTCGCGAGGTCGGTACGCTCGTCCCGATACTTCACGATGACCGGCGTCTGGAGCGACAGTCCCTGCTCCGATCCCCAGCCACTGCCCACCCGCCGTGCTCCCGGCACCACCACGGCGCCCGCAGGAATCTCGAGCGCGCGTTCGGC
This sequence comes from Gemmatimonadaceae bacterium, assembly GCA_031362845.1. Taxonomy (GTDB): domain Bacteria; phylum Gemmatimonadota; class Gemmatimonadetes; order Gemmatimonadales; family Gemmatimonadaceae; genus AG11. The sequence continues at coordinate 3,222 of JANLTI010000101.1, forward strand.
ATCACCCCGATAGATGCGCTCGTGCACCAGGTCGTAGACGGGCGTGCCACGCGTGAGCACGACGCCCGCCGCCAGCACCGCGCGCTCGCGGACGATCGTGCCCTCGTACACGCCGCAGTTGCCGCCGACGAGGACGTCGTCCTCGATCACCACGGGCGCCGCGTTCACCGGCTCGAGCACGCCACCGATCTGCGCCGCCGCGCTCAGGTGGACACGCTCGCCGATCTGCGCGCAGGAACCGACGAGAGCGTGAGAATCGACCATCGTGCCGGCGCCCACCCAGGCGCCGACGTTGACGTACATCGGCGGCATGCACACCACGCCTGGTGCGAGGTACGCGCCGCGTCGCACGGCAGACCCACCGGGCACGATGCGCACGCCACTGGAGACGGCGAGCGCCTGCGGCGGATAGGTGTGCTTGTCGAAGAAGGCGAAGCGCGGCTCGCCATGGTGGCCCCCGATGGACATCTCGGTGATCCGCCCGACGCGGAACCCGAGCAGGATGCCACGCTTGACCCATGGCACTGCACGCCAGGATCCGTCCGCCTCGCGAACGGCGGCGCGCACGGCGCCGCGCTCCAGCGCACCGAGCAACGCGTCCACGGCATGCTCGGCATCGGATGGCAACGACGTGCCGGCGGGGGTGTCGGCGTACGCGAGCAGCTGCGCGATGAAATCGTCGTCGAGTGCTCGGCCCTCTGCGTTTGTCATCGCAGCGCCTGCGCTGCTACTAGTGCAGCCCGCACCGCGGCCACCTTGCCGTCAGCGAGCGGCATGAGCGGCAGCCGGAGCACGTTCTCCATCTTCCCCATCATCGCCAGTGCCGCTTTCACGGGCACCGGATTGGATTCGATGAACGCTGCGCGCATCCATGGCAGGAGCTGCATGTGCAACTCGCGGGCGGCGGCGAAATCGCCGGCACGAGCGACGCGGACGAGTTTCGTCATCAGCGCGGGCACCGCATTGGAGATCACGGAGATCAGCCCGTCCCCGCCGAGCGCGAGAATCGGCACCGTGAGCTCGTCGTCGCCCGACAGCACAGCGAAGTCGCGCGGCTTCCCGGCGATGCAATCGGTGATCTGTGGAAGGTTCGCCGACGCCTCCTTCACCGCGATGATGCGCGGATGCTTTGCCAACTCGAGCGTCGTCGACGCCTCGATGTTGCTGCCCGTGCGACCGGGCACGTTGTACACGACGATTGGTAGCGTCGTGGCATCGGCGATCGCCGTGAAGTGTGCCACGATGCCACGTTGCGGCGGCTTGTTGTACATCGGCGACACGTGCAGCAGGTGCGTGGCGCCAGCCTCCTGCATCCGCCGGGACGTCTCGATGGCCTTGGCGGTGTCGTTCGATCCCGCGCCCGCCATCACCGGCACGCGACCGCGCGCCTGCTCCACGGTGATCTCGACGACACGGTAGTGCTCGGCGGACGTCATCGTCGCCGCCTCGCCGGTGGATCCGCACGGAACGACGAAGTCGATCCCCTCGTCGATCTGCCAATCGACGAAGCCACGGAGCGCACGCTCGTCGAGCGCACCACTCGCCGTGAACGGAGTCGCGAGGGCAGTGCCGCAGCCCGTCAGGAGAGCGTGAGTCATGTCTGCCGGGCCGAAGTCGTGGATACTGGAGTGAGAAGCACGTCCTGCATGGTGAAGACTCCGTGGCGCCCGATGATCCACCGTGCAGCCGCGAGCGCGCCTTCGGCGAATACACGCCGATCACGTGCCTCGTGCACCAGCCGCACCTGCTCGAACGGCGCAT
>JANLTI010000124.1:0-11886 GCA_031362845.1 Gemmatimonadaceae bacterium
CCGTGGTTCGCGTGCCACCGGCATCCGAGCCCGCATCCGGCTCGGTGAGTCCGAATCCGCCCAGGACGCGACCGCTGGCGAGGAGCGGCACATAGCGCCGCTTCTGTTCGTCGTTCCCGAAGTGCACGATGGGCGACGTGCCGAGCGTCGTGTGCGCGGAGACGGTGAGTCCGGTGGACGCGTCCACCTTGGCGAGCTCCTCGATGGTGATCATGTAGCTCAGCAGGTCGAGTCCGGCGCCGCCCATCTCCTCCGGCCACGGCACGCCGAGCAGGCCCAGCTCGCCCATCTTCTTCACGTTCTCCCACGGAAAGATCGAATCGGCGTCGAACTTCGCCGCGACCGGGGCCACTTCGTCGCGGGCGAACTGACGGACCATCTCTCGCACGGCGAGATGCTGCTCGGAGAAATACAGGGAATCATCCATATGAGTTCGCGGTAGGTGCGGTCATGCTGCTTCGGTGTCATCAGCGGCGGCGCTGAGCAGCGCGAGAAACCGCTCGCCGTACTTCTCGATCTTCATTGGGCCGACGCCCCGGATTTCGCCGAGCGCATACGGCGATCTGGGACGGCGCACGGCCATTTCGAGCAGTGTTCGATCGGCAAAGACGACGTACGCCGGCACCTTCTCTTCCCGTGCGATGCCGGTGCGGAGCGCCCGAAGTCGCTCGAGCAGGCGGGCGTCGCCGGCACTCGCGGTGAACTCTTCCGCGTCCGGCGATACGCGTGCGGCCGCCCTCGATTTCGGTCGCGGCTTTCCGGCAGCTCCGCGCGGCGTGGACGCCGTGCGGTCGCGACGAGAGGCATCGTGGGTCCCGAGGCAATTGTCACACCCGCCACAATCGCGCCCGGCGGCGGGATCGCCGAAGTATCGCAGCACGAAGCCGCGGCGGCAGCCACTGGCATACGCGTATTGCTGCACCGCTTCGAGCTTCGCCAGCTCGGCTGACCGCCGACGATCGAGTGCCGCCCAGTCGATCGGATATGCGGAGAGCGGTCGCTTCGCATTGGTGACGCGATCACCACCGCCAACGCGGCGCCACTCGACGAATTGGCTGCCCTCCAGGGTATCGAGCATGTCACTCACGCGAGCACCGCCGCCCGATACGGACGGCACCGTATCCAGATCCACGGTGACGCCGTCGTAGAGCCGGTCGCCCGCGATGCGCCAGAGCGCACGCAGAAGTGCGAGCTCGCGTTCGGCGCCCGCGCCCAACTCACGCTTCACTCGCTCGGCGGTGGCGAGCAGCCTGACGTAGGCACGGTTGCCATTGGGCGGATCGGACGCGAGGGCTCCGGCCCTCGAGAGGATCCGCAACGCGGACTCGACCTCGCGATCGCTGACCTTGCCCGGCAGTCCGCCGGCGATGGCTCCGGCATCGACCTGGACGGCGCCGGTCGCGTCCGCCGACCGCAACACGCGTTCGTACACGCGCTCGATCGTGGCACGATCAGGGTGCGCGCCCTTGATGAAGAACTCGTGCGTGAACCGATCGGGGAAGGCATGCAGGAGGTAGACGTCGGACAGCTTCCCGTCACGGCCGGCGCGTCCGGCCTCCTGGTAGTAGGCCTCGATCGTCCCGGGCATGGCGTGGTGGATGACCACCCGGACGTTCGGCTTGTCGATGCCCATGCCGAAGGCATTGGTGGCCACGATGGCGCGCACCGACTCCTGCATGAACGCTTCCTGCACGTCGTGGCGATGCGCGTCATCGAGACCAGCGTGATAGGCCGCCGCCGAAATGCGTGCGCGCTCGAGCGCGGCCGTCACCTTTTCCACGTTTCGACGGGTGGACGCGTACACGATCGCCACCCCGTCGTGACGTCGCAGTACCTCGATCAGCGCATCGTCCTTCTCGGCGTCGCTGCGCGTCGGCACGACATGATAGCGCAGATTCGTGCGATCGAAGCCCGTGATGATGGTATCGGCATCTTCCAGGCGGAGCTGACGGACGATGTCCTGCCGTACATGCGGTGTGGCGGTTGCCGTGAGCGCAACGGCGGGTGGCCACCCCAGCTTTTCCCGGACCTGCGCCACTCGCAGGTAGCTCGGCCGGAAGTCGTGGCCCCATTCACTGATGCAGTGCGCTTCGTCCACCGCCAGGAGCGACACGCCCACGCTGCGCAGTCGCTCGGCCGCCGTGCCGACATCGAAGCGCTCGGGCGCCACGTAGAGGAGCTTCACCTCGCCGCGCGAGACGCGCGCCATGCGCTCGGCAACTTCTCCCGGACCGAGCGTGCTGTTGATGAACGTGGCCGGGATCCCGCGCGTCGTGAGCGCGTCGACCTGGTCCTTCATCAAGGAGATCAGGGGACTGACCACGACCGTGAGGCCGGGTAACAACAGGGCCGGTACCTGATAGCACACGGACTTTCCGCCACCGGTAGGCAGCACGACCAGGGTGTCTCGACCAGCGAGCACGCTGCTGACGGCCCGCTCCTGCCCCGGTCGAAAATCATCGAAGCCGAATCGTGCGCGAAGTACCGCGCGCGCGGCATCCAGTGTCGGTCGTGGCAGGGCGACGGCGGTCATGGCGACAGCCTGCGGCGCACCGGCCGATGATGCGTCATCGAATCGCGGCGGCCCTCGTCACAGTGGTTCCGGAGAAGCGTCGTCACACCGCGCGCGCGAAGTGTCCACGGGTGAATGCACCACCGAGCACGGCGCGTACGGGATTGGCGGCCGGACGTGCGCCCGCGCTGTGCGACTCGAGCATGGCGCGGTACCCCGACACGACCTGGGCGATGGGGTCACCCACCACGTTGAAGACGAGGTGAAAATTGCGGAGCCCCCCCTGCCACAGTCGCGGCAGGAACTCGCCGCCTTCCACGGGGCGCGAATGCAAGAGCCGGTTGCGACACGCTGAATCCGTCGCGACCGCGAACGAGTACCCCGCGGGATCGGTGAGCTGCACGTTCACATGCTTCTGGACGCAGAGATCGCGGCATGTGGTGGGCGTGCGATCGAACGCCGCCGACAGGACGCAATGCTCGATCGTCATGCCCTCGGGACGACCATACAGGAAGACGTCGAAGCCAGCGCCACTCCAGGGTGCCGAAACTGCGAGCATTTCGTCCGTGGTGAGCTCAAGGGAGAGCACGATCCGTTGCGCACCGAGCTGGAACAGTTCGGCCGCGGTGTGCTGGTTGAAGCAGTTCACCGCATAGTCCGCCACCACGTCCCGCCCCGCGCCGGCGAGCTCCGCGACGAGTCCCAGGTGCCCGCTCGTCATGGGGAGATTCAGCTCGAGCCACTTGCGGATCGCTCTCCTCTCGGTGGGCCGCACGATGGTGGGGGTGCGAAGCCGAAGGACGATTCCCTGCTCGTGCAGCTCCGCCGCGAGCGCCAGGACACGCGTGACGGGCGGCGTGGGGTGCCGAAGGAACGGATCGAGCACGATGGTCGTCGCTCCGGCCGACGCGGCGGTGCGCGCGTCGTCGAGGGAGAAGACGGAGGCCACCAGATCGAAGGGCGGTGCGCCCGAGACATCAACGGCCACCGGGGTGCGCTCGGTGCGGTCCACGGTCAGCGCTGCATCGATCCGGGCGCGTCGATCGGCAACTGCCGCCTGAGTCGCCCAATCGCGGCGCTCGAGCAGTTCGTCGACCGCCTGTTGCCGGAGGTGATTCAGTTCGCTGATCGGCAGAAAGAGGCCAGGTGCGAGTCCCTCATTCGCGAGGGCGCCGAGCGCGAATGGCGTTTCGCCCAATCGTCCGAACTGCTCGCGCAGCGTCGCGGTATCGAGGGAACGCCTGGATGCGACCGCAAGGACGACGTCGCTGCGGACGGTGACGGCCTCTCCCTCTGCGACGAACACTGCCTTGAGCGGGCTTCCGGCGTGGCCGAACAGGCGAACGTTCACCGCGACCTTTGTCGCGCGGCGATCGGTGGGGAACGCCGAGTAGCTCTCGCGCGCGCGGGCGAGGAGCGCCGCCTCGGCCGATCGCACGACGCGCCACCCATCACCGACGGTGATGCGCGGCGGGAGGAGCATGGCCTGCATGATGCGGCCGCCGGAGCGCGAGACCGTTCGAATGTCGGTGATGGTGAAGCCGACCGTCGTGCCGCCGTGCGCGTCAGCCGCTTCGAAGCCGACGCCGTCGCCGGTCATGAGTGCCGAGCTCACGTCGACGACGAGCTCGCGGCCTTCGTGCCGGATCACGGTGCCGAGCTCCCGACCTCGATTGTCCGGATGCGTCCGCGTCACATAGCCGCGTCCCTCGCGCCCGCCGTACATGCCGCCCGTAAAACCACGACTGTAGATCTGCGCGAGCGGTTCGACGTCGACGGCGGGCGGTGCGCTGCGGTCGCCCGCGGCGAGTCGGTCGAGAAAGGTCCGATACCCGTGGGTCACGGTCGCGACGTACTCGGGACGCTTCTTTCGCCCCTCCACCTTGAGACAGGCCACGCCCGCGTCGGCAATATCGGCCAGATGATCCGTCGCGGCGAGATCCTTGGCCGAGATGAGAAAGCCACGGTCGAGTTCCACCTGATTGGTCACGTCGTCGAGCACGTAATCCTTGCGGCACGACTGCGCGCACGAGCCGCGATTGGCGCTCCGCTCGGAGATCATGCCCGACATGTAGCACTGCCCGCTGTAGGCGATGCAGAGCGCGCCATGAACGAAGGTCTCAAGCCCGAGCTCCGGCACGGCGGCATGGATGGCGCGGATGTCGTCGAGCGTGTTCTCGCGCGCCAGCACGACGCGTTCGATGCCGAGCGCCCGCATGACGCGCGCGCCACTCTCGTCGTGTACGGTCATCTGGGTGGAACCGTGAATCTCGAACCCGGGATACGTGCGCTGAATGAGGCGCACGAGCCCGATATCCTGCACGATTGCGGCATCGACCCCGCGATCGATGGCCTCGCCCAGAAACACCAGCGCGTCGACGAGCTCCGCCGGCTTCACGAGGATGTTCAGGGTGAGGTAGATGCGCCTTCCGCGTTCGTGCGCGAGCCGACAGGCCTCGGCGACTTCGTCGAGCGTCAGCTGCGCACCTTCATCCCGCGCGTTGAACCGCTCGGCACCCAGGTACACGGAGTCGGCGCCATTCGCGAGCGCAGCCCGCACGGCCTCGAGCGAACCGGCCGGCGCGAGCAGCTCGGGTGTGGGAAGGCGCATCATGACCGTTTCAAGATAACGGCTGCTGCGCGCCTAGTGCAGACGCTCGTCCCTGGACTCGAGCCAACGACGGGGCACGAACCGCAGCACCAGGGAGATCGCCAGACCAATGATGCCGACGAGGCGAATGCGGGAATCGTCGACGCGATAGCCGTAGCCCCACACGACAACGCCGAGGGCGGCGATCACGATGCGTGCGAGCAGCAGCCCTTTCACTCTGTGTTGCGCTTCCATTCCTGCACCTTGCGGATGCCCGCCCTGAAATCGTCGGTGCCTCGCGCCTCCACGGTGGTCACGACGCCCGCCGCGATTCCGTCCTCGAACGAGAGGGCGTCGAGCTTGTACAGCAGCCACTTCGTGAGCGCGAGGGTGGTGGTCGGTGACTGACTGACCTGCGCGAGCGTGGCGTCGATGTCCTCGTCGAACGTGGCCACGGGCACGACGCGGCTGACGAGCCCGATCCGCTCCGCTTCGTCGGCGCTGATGATTCGGCCCGTCAACACGAGATCCGCCGCGTGCTTCTCGCCAACCGACCGCCGCAGCATCGTCATGACGAGCGCGGGCACGAAACCCGACCGCACGTCGGGATACCCGAACTCGGCTTCCTGATGTGCGAGGACGATGTCGCAGGCCGACGCCAGCGCGGCTCCATCACCGAGCGCGCGCCCGCGCACCGTGCAGACGACCGGCTTCATCAACGCCCGTATCGCCAGGAGCACGCGCCCGAACGCTTCGGCGTCAGCGCGGAAGGACTCGCTGTCGGCGTCGGGGGTGCGCGCCCACGCTTCGACGTCGGCGCCGATACTGAAGTCGTCGCCCTCGGCGCCGAGGTGGACGACGCGGCACGCCCCATCGGATTCGAACTGCGCCAGTGCGGCGAACAGGTCGTCGGCCATGAGGCGGTCGAGTGCATTCTGGTGCTGCGGCCGCGCGAGGATGATGCGTCCCACGGCCCCGTCGCGCAGCAGTCGAAGCCGCGTCATGCAGGCGCGGGAGGAAGCCCGAGTCTTCGTGCCTCGTCGTCGGGGACGTCGAGCACCATGCGCAGCATCGCGGTGGAGAACACCTTGCCCTGGGCATCCGTCTTCAACGACAGGGTGCCGCCGCCATCCAGCGCGCCATGCAGCAGGAAGTTGAGCGCGTTGAGGTTCGGCAGCGCATATCGCTCCACGTCGCCGGTGATGACGCCGGTGAAGTGGGTGCGCACCCGATCCCGCGTGAGATGCGCGTCGATGAGCGGATACCAGTTCGGCTTGAGCGCGATCACACCGACGTTGGCCGTATCGCCCTTGTCGCCTGAGCGGGCGTGCGCAATGTCCACGAGTCGCACCTTCATGACAGCACCTCGACGCTGGTCTGGACGACGGTCTTGTCGACGAGGGCAGGCCAGTAGGCGACGATCTCCTCAACCTTCGGGCGACCGCCGGCGAACCCCGTCACACTCGGCGGACCATTGAGGACGAGCGGCGCGATTTCCCGGGTGAAGCGCTCTACCATCTTTCGATCGTCCGCTCGCACCCCGACGCGGAGTTGCACCTCCTGCGCCTCACCGCTCGCGACACTGAGCGGTCCATGTGTCGAGCTGACCCCCACGTATTCGGTGAGTGACTGATCGAATCGAAGCCCCATCCGGTCGAGGCGCTCGTGCAGGACGCGGTCGGCGAGACGAGCCTTGTCCATGGCGTCGGGCCACGAGTAGACGAGCGTGCCGACTGCCTTGAATCCGGCACGGTACGCGATGGACACCTTGAGCTTGTCCGTCGCCGGACGGCCCTTGATGCCGTGCACCCGCACGCGATCCGGACCGTCATCGGCCAGGTGAATCGTCGTGAAGTCGGCCACGACGTCGGGCGTGATGTAGCTGTGCGGATCGCCCATCTCGTACACGCACTGTTCGGTGACCGACGGCACGCTGATCCGACCGCCGGTACCGGGATGCTTCACGATGACGAAGGTGCCGTCAGCGCGTGCCTCGACGATGGGATACCCGATGTTGGCGAGATCGGGGATGTTGCGCCAGTCGTGGAGACAATTGCCGCCGGAGCACTGTGCCCCGCACTCGATGATGTGTCCCGCGATGATGCCCGCCGCGAGTTTGTCCCAATCGGACGCTCCCCAACCGAACTCGTGCCGGAGCGGCGCCATCGTGAGCGCGGTGTCGGTGGAGCGTCCCGTGATGACGACGTTGGCACCCTTCGCCAGCGCTTCGACGATGGGCGTCGAGCCGATGTAGGCGTTGGCCGACAGCACACGATCGCGCACGGTGCTGAGCGGCGCGCCAGTGTCCATGTGCGTGAGACTGTGTCCCGCGCCGATCAACTCGTCGATCCGGGGGAGCAGATCGTCGCCCGTGACGACGCCAATCCGCAGCTTGCCCGCGGCGCCGGCGGTGCGCGCCACCTCGAGCACGGCGCGGGCGCACGCGACCGGGTTCACGCCCCCGGCATTCGCGATCACTTTCACGCCGCGTTCTACCACCGCGGGGAGGACGCTCTCCATCGCCCCGAGGAAGTCACGCGCGTACCCCATCGCGGGATCACGCTCCTTCTGCTTCTGCAGAATGGACATCGTGACTTCGGCCAGATAGTCGAGCATCAGGTAGTCGACCGGACCGCCCTCGACCTGGCGACGGGGGGCATCGAGCCAATCGCCCCAGAATCCCTGGCCGGAGGCGACGCGGACGATGCGATTCGGATCTGGTGTCTTGCTCATCCGACGGAGAGGGCGGGAAGGACGAAGGGGCCCAGATGTGGGCCAGGATTGGAGAGCGAGGCTCGCAGCGCATGCGCCAGCACATCGCGCGTCTCGTCGGGATAGACGATGGCGTCCACGTAGCCGCGCGCGGCGGCGTAGCGTGCGTCGAGCTGAAGCTCGTAGTCGGCGCGCATCTCGTCCACGGCGCGCTGCGTGTCTGCATCGAGCGGACGCTTTTCCGACGCGGCGCGCGCGATGGTGGGGCCGTGCACGGCCTGGACCGCACTTTCCCCCTCCATCACCGCCATGCGGCCCGTGGGCCACGAGAAGATGAAGTCGGGGTCGAACCCCTGCCCCGCCATGGCGTAGTATCCAGCACCTGACGCGTGATTGACCGTCAGCACCACCTTCGGCACGCGCGCCGTGGCCATGGCTTCGACGAAGCGGGCGCCGGCGCGAATCACGCCCTCGTGCTCGGACTCGGGCCCCACCATGAAGCCGGAGACGTCCTGCACGAACAGCAGGGGAATTCCCTCGCGGTCGCACCGATCGATGAAGAACGCCACCTTCTCGGCGCTCTCGGCGTAGACGATGCCCCCGAAGCGTGGCTTCTCGCCTGCCCTACCCTTCACGAGCCCTCGCTGGTTGGCGATGACGCCGACCGGGATGCCCTCGATACGCGCGTCGCCGCAGATCATCTCCTTCGCGAGATGCTCCTGGAACTCCGACAGTCGCCCGTCGTCCACGATTGCGCGAAGGACCTGATGCATGTCGTACGACATGCGGTGGTCACCGGGCAGAAGATCATGGAGATCGGCGGACGGGGAATTTCTTGGGACGGGTGCACCGGCTTCGCGTCGTGCCGCGGCGCGGGCGACATGCGGCAGCATCGCGAGCAGGTCGCGCAGCTTCGCGAGGCAATCGTGGTCGGTCTCGGCCGTGTAGTGCGCGACGCCACTCACCTCGGTGTGCGTGATCGCGCCACCGAGCGTCTCGCCATCGATCGACTGCCCGGTGGCGCCCTTCACGAGATTCGGCCCGCCGAGTCCCATGAACGACGAGCCCTTCACCATGACGATGAGGTCGGAGAGCGCCGGCAGATACGCTCCGCCGGCAATGCACTGTCCCATCACCGCGGCGAGCTGCGGAATGCGCAGATAGCGGCGCATGATGGAGTTGTAGTAGAAGATGCGGCTCGCCCCGTACTGGCCCGGGAAGACACCGCCCTGATATGGCAGATTGACGCCAGCCGAATCGACGAGGTACACGATGGGCACTCGGCAGCGCATCGCGACTTCCTGCGCGCGGAGGATCTTGCGAATCGTTTCCGGCCACCAGGAGCCGGCCTTGACCGTCGCGTCGTTCGCCACGATCACCACCGGTGCGCCGTGCACGAGTCCCAGGCCGGTGACCACGCCGGCCGCGGGCGCCTGGCCGTCGTACTGATCGTAGGCGACGAGCAAGCCCAGCTCGATGAAGCGGGCGCCGGGGTCGCACAGCCCGGCGACACGTTCGCGGGCCGTCAGCTTTCCCTGCGCATGCTGCCTCTCGATCTTGTCGCGACCGCCGCCCTGGCGGAGCCGCTCCTCGAGTACACGGATCTCGGCGCTCAGCTCACGAAGCCGGCTCTTCACGACACGCTCAGCGCACGAAGCCAGCTTTGCACGACGCGCTCACGCCTCCTGATGCGACTGCTCGGCGAACCAGTGCTTGATGTACTCGATCAGCTCGGTGGTGGGCGTGCCTGGGCCGAACAGCCTGCCGGTTCCCATCGCGTGCAGCGCGTCCATGTCTTCCTTCGGGATGATGCCGCCCCCGGTGATCAGGATGTCATCGCGCCCTTCTTCCTTGAGGAGCGCGAGCACGCGCGGGAAGAGGGTCATGTGCGCACCGCTGAGGATCGACAGGCCCACGACGTCAACGTCCTCCTGAATCGCGGCGGTGGCGATCATCTCGGGCGTCTGGTGGAGGCCGGTATAGATGACCTCCATGCCGGCGTCGCGAAGCGCAGCGGCGACGACCTTCGCCCCGCGATCGTGTCCGTCGAGACCGGGCTTGGCTACCAGAACACGGATCGGTCGCATAGCCGCGAAAGCTAGCGCGCGCGCCGGCGGCGCGGCAACTCGCGTTTGCGAGCGACGAGGAGCATCTCGCCCGACCGCCTCGTGAGTGCTCGATCCCTGAACCCGTCGTAGCATTCCTCCACCACCAGCCCTGCTTCGAGGCAGAGCTCAGCCAGATGGGTGGCGGAGTACAATCGAATGCGGTGTTCTCGCGTGCCGCGGCCCGACTTCCCCTCCCACGCCGTGCGGATGGTGAGCACGCCGGACAACGGATCAAAGGCGCGCTCGTGCCCGATCATCGTCCCGTCATCGGCCTTCCACCAGTCACGGCTCAGGAACTTCGCCATCACGCCGTCACGGCTGCCGCCATGCCAGACGAGCGTACCGCCCGGTGCCAGGACGCGGGCGAACTCCCGCATCACTCGGCGATCGTCCGCCGGGTCGGTGAAGAATCCGAAGCTCGTGAAGAGATTGAGCACTGCATCGAATCTCCCCGTCCAGCGAGCCGGGAGCACACGCATGTCGCCGCGAGTGTAGCGCAGTGTGGGTCCCGTGCCACGCGCTCGCGCCAGATCGATCAGGTGCGACGAATAATCCAGACCATCGACCCGAAAGCCCGCTTCCGCGAGCAGATGCGCGTGCCGGCCCTGCCCGCACGGAACATCGAGCACCCGAGCGCCGCTCGGGAGCGCGAGGACGTCGATCAGTCGCGCGACTTCCGTTCGGTCGCGCACGGGTGTGAAGATGGGCTCGTACTCGAGCAGGTAGTGAGCGTCGAAGTAGGTGGCCCACCAGTCAGTCGCTCGCGCTTTTGGCGTCACATGAGGCAGTTAACAGTGAACTTCCTGACAGTCGGGAGTGGTCACGGCCGAGCTCACAGCTTCAAGCTGTGAGTTGACAGAGTCTATCGTAGCTTCGTGTGAGACCACGCTCTCGCGAGTCGGGGCGCGAATGGATCGAACGGCGTGACGGTACTGCAGTTCCGCAGTTCGATCCGGAATGGCTCCGTACCCGAATGGATTCTACTCGTACCAACTACGAGTGTTGCTGTCAGCTGACAGCTTGGAGCTGTCAGCTCGGAAGTGATACTAACCACTGCCGTGCTCTCAGTTCTGCCGTCAGAAGAACACCGGCTCTTTATAGGCGCCGAAGACATCTTCCAGTGCGCGCCGGATCTCGAACAGCGTGCAGTACGCCCGCGCGCAGTCGAGGATGTGCGGAAAGACGTTCTCCGTTCCGCGCGCTGCCTCCCGCAGCGCGTCGAGCCGCGCGGTGCAGAGCGCATTGTCACGTGACGCGCGCACGGCGGCGAGCCGCTCGCGCTGCTCGCGGTCTACCTGCTCGCCGATCCGCAGCAGCGGAATGCCGAGCGCATCCTCCTCGGTGACGAACTCGTTCACCCCGACGATGACCTGACGACGCTGCTCGATCTCCCACTGCTGGCGCGCCGCCGATTCGTGGATCTTGCGCTGGAACCACCCCTGCTCGAGCCCGGCCACGACGCCACCCACGCTGTCGATCTCCCCGAACAGCGCTTCCGCCTCGCGCTCGAGCTGATCGGTGAGCGCCTCAACGTAGTAGGAGCCGCCGAGGGGATCGGCGACATTGGGGATGCCCGTCTCGTAGGCCAGCACCTGCTGGGTGCGCAGGGCGACCTGGACTGCCGCCTCGGTGGGCAGTGCCAGCGTCTCATCCATCGAGTTCGTGTGCAGCGATTGCGTGCCGCCGAGGACCGCCGCCAGCGCCTGATAGGCGACGCGCACGACGTTGTTCATCGGCTGCTGGGCGGTGAGCGTCACGCCCGCGGTCTGCGAGTGAAATCGCATGAGCAGCGACTTCGCGCTGCGCGCGCCATACCGCTGCTTCATGTGCCGGGCCCAGATTCGGCGCGCCGCTCGGAGCTTGGCGATCTCCTCGAAGAAATCGTTGTGGATGTCCCAGAAGAAGGACAGCCTCGGGGCGAAGTCGTCGACCTCGAGTCCACGCGCGATCCCTCGCTCCACATA
>JANLTI010000140.1:0-1953 GCA_031362845.1 Gemmatimonadaceae bacterium
TATACGCCGATTACTCCGTTGTAGGAGCAGTGCGGCAAGAAGCGGATGCGTCGGGAGCTCGCTCATTCTAGGATCGGGGATGCCGGTGTTGCGTCCTGCCCGGCCCGCATAACGCCGTCGAGCGTGCTCGCACATCGCACCTCGGCGCCACACGTCGGCCACGCGCTCGATTAGTTCGTGCTTACGGGCTCCACCTCCCGAGCGACCGCCCAGAGAAATCCGACGAGCTCGCGCGCGACCGCGATCTGCGGCCGCTTCCAATACGACAAGTGGTTGAAGCGTGCATGCAACCGCTGCTGCGCCTCCAGGCATGCGTGATCACCGCCGGCGGTTGGCCCTGCTGCCGGCGCGTGAGGTCCACACTCGTTTGCGGGCGATGCCGGTAGCTCCACGCCGCCTGCACGAACACGTGCCGGCAGTGACTGTTGCCCGCCTTGGTGATTGAGCCGAGGCGCTGCCGCGTGCCGCTCGAGTCTTCGCGGGAGATGAGCCCGAGATAGCAGGCGAGTTGCCCGGGCCGCTCGAAGCGGCGCCAGTCGACGAGCTCCGTCGCCAGCACCATCGCGGAGTGCAGCGAGATCCCGCGAAAGCATTGGAGCGTCTGGACCATGGGCTTGAGCGTCGGCAGCTCGGCGAGCTGTTCAATCTGGCGATCGAGCTCCTCACGCCGCTGCAGCTTGTACATCAACAGCGCATGGTACTCGCGATAGACCAGGCGATCCTCGCGGGCGAGCGGCGAGTTGTCGGTGGTCAAATGGTGCAGCCACTTGAGGTGCGGCGTGCACCAGTTCGTGCCCTCGCGGTAGACGAAGCCGCGGGTCGCCAGGAACTTGAGGATGTAGTGCCGCGACTTGAGGATCTCCCGCTGGAAGGTCTCCCGGCAGCGCACGACGTCGCGGACGCGCTCGTCTGCCTCGCTCGGGATGCGGACCGGCACCAGCTCGCCCGCCCGATAGAGCCGCGCGAGATCGGCGGCATCCCGCGTGTCGTGCTTGCGGTGCACGCCAGAGCGCTTCGGGATGAGTGAGGGCGCGATGACCTCGCACGCGTACCCCCAGTCGCGGAGCGCACGATGGAGCACGTACCCGGCGCCACTCGCCTCGTAGCACGCGTGCAGCTCGCCCTCGCGGGCAACACGATCGAGCCACTTCTTGAGTTTCGGGAGGTCGTGCGCCAGGCGCTCGAGGCGCGTCGGCGCCTTGGCCCCCGCCGGCAAGACGGCGATGGTGATCGAGTCCTTGTGCACATCCATCCCGAGATGAATGATAGAGCGAACAACCGGTACCACAGCAAGTGATGACATGGGTTGGTCTCCGTGTGCGACAGATCGCATCGTCGCAGGTGGCTCTGGGAACTCCGTCTCAACGCGTGAGGACCTAATCCACGCTCAGATCGGAGGCCAGCCCAGTCATAACTTCTAGGTATCACATAGGAATCTCATCGAGGGAGAGTACGACTGATCCGCTACTTCGCCTTTGCGAGCCTCACCCTCACCGTTCTCCAGCCGCTCAGCGCCCAATCGAATCGCCACTTGGCTGTGGGTGACAGATTCGTAGGTGCATGGATAGGGCTGTCGCCTTCCTCGCCGGTCGGCACAAGTCTCGGCCAAACTCCGGGACGCCAACTCCTGCTTGGCGGCTTGCGAGCGGAATGGATCCTGGAAGCGGTTGGGCCGCTCGCACTTGCGGCAACCGCGGATATTCTCCCGCTCGTCCTCCTTACGCATAATCCGACGTATCAGGGCGAGGGAGCCCTGCAGCAAGATGGTAGTGTGCTCCGAGTGAAGACGGAAACGGGTGAAGCATTGGTCTACGGGACTGGTATCTCGCCCCTGGGCTTGCAGCTTTACCTGGCCGAGATCGGCGGGGCACGCGTATTCGCGGGAGCAGCTGTCGGCGCCCTCTGGTTCACGCGAGATACGCCAGTACCAGACGCACAGCGCTTCAATGTGAC
>JANLTI010000173.1:0-15531 GCA_031362845.1 Gemmatimonadaceae bacterium
GACGCCGCGAAGATGGCCGTCCGCCGCGCGGAGGCCGCGCACGACGCCGTAGTCTCCCGCTTCGCTCACGATCAGCCCCTTGATGACGGGGCGGCTCGTCGCCCAGGCGAGGGCTGCCCAGACCGCACGGGTCTGGCTCACTTCGCCGTGCGCTTCGGGATAGCCGCCCGCCGCGAACACCCAGTGGTCCTTCGGCGAGCGTGAGGCCTGCATCCAGCGATCCGCCGCACCGCGCGCCGCGTCGAGCGTCCGCATGCCGCTCGGCGACGGGTAGAGCGTGAAGCCCATGACGTCCACCGGTGAGCCCGGCGCTGCGGCCCAGGCGTAGAGTGTACTGTCGCGCCGGTCGTAGACCGAGGCGGACACACCGATCTTCGTGCGCGGTCGCACGCGCTTCGCGATGACCGACGCCTCCGTGAGGAAGCGCTGCCAGTACTCCACGGGCCGCGCGCCGGCGGCGCGCGTGCCCGCGCCGAACGGATCCTGCGCCGGAATGAGCACATCGGGACGCAGGCGTCGCACGATGGGATCGATCGTCTTCAGGCGCGCCGCCTCGTTGAATGTGCGACCGGGCAGCGGGAGGAGGCTGCTCGGGTATCCGAGCGTGATGATGATGAGCGTGCTGTCTACGCGCACCGCGTCGATGATGCGAGCGAGCGAGTCGAGCGACGCGCGGTCCATCTGCTCCGGCACCATGACGACGTTCACGGCGTCCACGCTCATCGTGTCGGCGAGGAGCAGGTCGTTCTTCACGGCCAGCGTCGCCGGCGGGCCGTCGAGATCCTCGAGGATCTTGAGGCCGATCTGGAAGTCTCCCTTCGGCCGTTCCTGGAGCCGTTCGACGGCGGGGTCGTGTGGCTCGTACGAGTTCACCGCCTGATCGGCGGCGGTGAGACTGGAAAGAAAGATCACGACCCATGCGCCACCCACGAGCGCGAGACCAATGCGGAGCGTCGCGGCCCAGCGTCGCAGCGCGGGGAACGCGGGTGCGATCATCGGCGTGAAGAAGAAGAACGGAGACCCGATGATGAGGGGCGACTGCGTGGCGACCGCGAACGTGGCCGTGGTGGCGGCCAGGAACACGAGCGCGAAACCGGGGAGCGGCCGGCCCGTCGACGCCACGAACCGCAACACGGCATCCGACGCGATGAGGATGTCGTAGGCGGCGAAGAAGAAGCCGAGAAACGGATTGACGAGCCGTCGCGATGCGGCGTACAGCGCTTGCAGCGCGAACAGCACCAGTGTCACTGGCCAGAGCCAATCCACCGCGAGGATCGCGCGGCCCGTGATGCTGCTGGTGGTCGCGAGATGGATCACCAGCGCGGGGACCACGAGAAACCCCGCCAGGGCGGACAGCGTGACGAACGCGCGCGGCAGCGTGCGAACCTGCGCGATGCGTCCCGCGAGCACGATGTTCCAGACGAGGATCAGCGCGGTGAGGAGAAAGAGCACCAGGGGAAGGAGCGAACTCATGTCAGCCCCTGATCCGGGTGTCGCTGGTCACCGCCGTGGGAACGAGCCGCCGGACGAAGACATCCAGCGCCTTGGTGGCGAGGGCGGCATCGAGTGCGAGCACGTCGACGAGCGCGAGACCGCGATCGGGCAGAGAGTGAATGCTCACGTGGCAGGGATCGAGAAGGAGCACGGCGGAAATACGGCCAGAGGGCGCGGTGCGCACGATGGGCGAGCCGGCGGTGTTCAGCCCGGCCGCTCCCGCGGCCGCGATGAGCAGCCCGCTCAGGAGCGCTGCGTCGCGCAAGGGTCCGGAGCCGATGCCGCTGAGGTCGGCGCTGACGTGCGCGAGGGTCTCGAATTCGGTCACGGGGCGGGCGGCGTGCTACCGATTGTCACGTGATCTGATCGTCGGTCGAATGTGCGGCGGCTGATGATGCGCGAGCCCTTCCCTGAAGCGAGGACCGGGCCAGTCCAGCGTGCCACGGGCCAGCGAGCCGGTCAGAACATCGACATGGCGAGGAACGACCGGAGGGAATCATTCGTACTGCGCAGGCGGGTGGACAGCAGTCGCGTCACCGCCCACAGCACCTTGTACGCCAGTTCGCGATTCAGGTCGAGCAGGATCTCGAATTCGGCGCGCGAGATGGTAAGCGCGGTGGTGCCGCCATTCGAGATCGCGTGGGTGGACCGTTCGCTCCGGTCGAACACCGCCATCTCCCCGAACAGGGCGCCCGGCTTGAGGATGGCCAACGCCTCCTCGCCGCTGCCGGGGACGTCGCGGCTGATCCGCACCTCGCCCTCGGTGATGAGATACAGGCGATTGCCCGCCTCTCCCTCGCGGAAGATGTATGTGCCGCTCACGAACGTCTCCTCGTGACAGACGTCGGCCACCTCCGACAGCTCGGCATCATCGAGATCCTTGAACAGCGGCACCTTCTTGAGCAGCGCGGCGGCGCCAGTGGTCATCGGGTGAGTGGCTGGAGGAGGGGTCGGTGCGCCAAGCTAGGGGTGGTGGGATACGCGGGCAAGGCAGCACGGTCGCGCGCGGTGCGCGCACGTCCGCGCACGTCCGCGCACGTCCGCGCGCGGTGCGAGGGTGTGAGGGTGCGGTTATGATACGGCGTGACGACACCGCGCCGGGCCATCGGCACCATTCCCAACCTGCTCTCGTGTTCCCGGCTGGTGCTCGCCGCGGGCTTCGTTGCCGCCGGCGCGACGGAAGCGCGGGTGGGGCTGATCGGCGTGGCCGCGGCCACCGACTTTCTGGATGGGTGGGTGGCGCGACGGGTCCGCGCGACGTCGCGGTGGGGTGCGCTGCTCGACCCCATCGCGGACCGCGTCTTCGTCCTCACGGCCGTGGGCACGCTGCTCATCACGGGAACGCTGAGCACGAGTGATTATTTCGTGCTCCTTCTGCGCGACATCGCCACGGCGGTTGGCTTCGTGGTCGCGCGCAGCATTCCCCGCCTGCGGCCGGTCGAGTTCAAGGCGCGATTCCTGGGCAAGTTCGTCACGGTGCTCCAGATGCTGGCGCTGGCCGCGGTACTGATCCGTCCTCGCTGGGCGCCGCTCCTCATTGCGTGCGTCGGGGTGGCGTCGGTGCTCTCGATCGCGGATTATACCGTCGCACTCTGGCGCGCCCGCCGCGTATGAGCCGGTGCATCATCTGTCTCGCGATCGTGGTGGCGATCGCGGGACAGCCACGACATGCGGCCGCGCAGCGGCCGGCCGCGCGCGTGTCGCCCGAGCTACGCGCCGACGTGATCCTGGGCGACCGAGCCGCCGTGCACCTTGGCGCTGGCGTCCAGATTCCGCTCGGCACCTACGCGCGCCTTGGGCTCTCCGGCGCCGCGGGACGGCGCCTCGAGGGCGGTGCGGCACGGCCGCCGGGCCGTTCGGCCGCAAGCGGCCGCATCGACGTGCTCGCCCGATTTCTCCTCGATCCGTTTCGCCAGACGGCGTACGGACTGTCAGTAGGCGGCGGACTGGGCATTCGGGCCGAGTCGGGCGAGCGCGTCCGGCCGGTGCTGCTGGTGGCCGTGGACCTCGAGGGGCGACGGTCCAAGGGTGGTCTGGTGCCCGCGTTTCAGGCAGGGCTCGGCGACGGCGTCCGGCTCGGGCTCATCCTGCGGCGCGGCGTGCCGGGCGCCCGGTAACGCGCCGTCGCCTCGACGTCTCGCCACGGGCAGCGACCAGGCGAGCAGCGCCGACAAATACAGAAACGCCCCCGGATTCCGGGGGCGTGTCGTGTGCTACATCGCGTGCGGGCGGGTCAAGCGGCGGATGCTGCGTCCGCTTCCGTACGCGTCTTGGGCGGTTGCGCGAAGCGCAGGCCCAGGGTCTTCAGGTCGCCGATCTGCGTCTCGCTCAGCTCGGGGAACCGGTCGGTCATGTACGTGATGGTCTCGGCGAACCATTCTTCGACGTGCCCGGGCTCGGCACCGACGACGCCACAACGCATGATGTGCTGGAACAGTTCATCGCGCGCCTGCTCGAACGGGGACGGCTCCGCGGGACCTGCATATCGACGCGTCGCTGTATTTCTCTGCGGCTTGGCCATGTATTGGGATGAGGTGTGAAAGAGTACCGAATCAATATAACCTGCACGAGCACGTTCACGCAGTTGTCAGTGTCAAGAATCAGTCCTGGAGGACAGCCGCTCCGATGAATTCCAGGAGGAGGTTCACGAGCTCCTGCGGCGCTTCCTCCGGCACCAGCCGCCCCGAGGACGGGAGACGAACCAGCCTGCTGCCGGGAATCGTATCGGTGAGCCGCTGCGGAAAATCGGCCGGCGCCCAGGGATCCTTGTCGCCCCAGACGATGAGCGTGGGCTGGGGCAGGGCGCCCAGTTCGCAGTCCTCCATGTCCTCGTCATCGATCGAGCGGGCGAGCAACAGGAGATGATTCAGCCCTTCCGCGCCCACGTACGGCGCCAGATAGCGCGCCACGAGCTTGTCCGGCATCGACGCTTCGTCCGCCACGCTACGACGAAGCACCTCACCGAGAATCGGGGCGGCGCCGAGGATGCCGCGCGACGACCGGAACGCGAAGCGCGCGGTGTTGCGCTGGAGGCTGGTCACGTCGCCGGCCGGCACCTCGTCGAGCGCGAGCGGATTGATGAGCATCAGCCGCTCGACCCGTTCCGGGCGGCTCGCCGCGAGCCGGAGCGCCACCGCCCCGCCGAGATCCAGCCCGACCACGGTCGCCTTGGGCAGTCGCAGTGCGGTGAGGGCGCGATCGACCAGCTCCGCCTGCGAGGCGATGCCGAAATCGGCGTCGAACGGGCGGTCGGATTCGCCGTGGCCGAAGAGGTCGATGGCGAACGCGGTGCGGTTGGCGAGGGCGATCTCCGGCGCGATGTCGCGCCAGACGAAGCTCGACGTCCCGAAGCCGTGGAGCAGGACGATGGGCGCGCCACCGTGGCCGTAGCGCTCGACATGAATCGAGCCCGGCCCGACCGGGATGCGCAGCAGATCGGCGTCGATGGGAACCCTCCTCCTCGTACAGGGGTAGTGCGGCAGATGTGGCATGCCGAGCGGCGATAGTACTCGCATGCAACGGCGCCGGTCAGGTCATCCGTGCCCATTGCACCTCTCGCGCCGTTGCGCCCGGCTCCGTGCATCGGGCCCGTCGGTTGCTTGCGTGACGCCGGATCATCCCTAGTTTTCCCCGCGCCGGCGCGGGCGACTCGCGAAACCAGCGTCGCCGCCCGTGCCGTCATTCTCCCCGACCAGACGGCAGCATGTCGGATCAGACCTACGACGACGGGCGAGCCCGGCAACTCGAAGTCATGCTCCGCGCGCTCGCGGAACGAATCCGTGAACTCGACGCGGCTGGGAATCTCCTGGCCAATCCCGCCGAACTCACTCGGCTCGTTGGCGACGTGAAGAGCGAGCTGTTCCATTACGAAGTCCGCGCGACGTACGACACACCGGAAGTGGCGGACAGTCGCCGCATCGTCACCGACGCACTCAAGCAGGCGGAGCACGGAAATCAATGGCAAAGCAAGGGCGGGACGCAGGACGGGGAGGACGGCCCGGAGTGGTAGGGGCGGCCAAGCGCGGCGGACCGGGGCGCGGATTCTGGATTGCCCTTGGAGTGCTCGCGCTGGTCGGCATCACGGGGCTCAGCTGGATGGCCTCGAGGCCCAGGGCCGTCGCGACGCGGCTCGATCCCTCCCTGCCGGCCATCAAGTCGGAGGGGTACGTCATCGGCTCGGCGTCGGCACCGGTGGAGGTCATCGAGTTCGCCGATTTCGAGTGTCCCGCCTGCGGACAGTTCGCCACGCTCACCGAGCCGGACGTGCGCACGCGACTCGTGAACACGGGGCAGGTGCGGTTTCGCTTCATGGATTTTCCGCTGTCCATGCACAAGAACACCTGGGACGCTTCGCTCGCCGCGGCATGCGCGAACGACCAGGGAAAGTTCTGGGAGATGCATGACGCGCTGTTCGCCAATCAGGATCGGTGGAACGGCGAGACGACCGGCCGGCCGCGCGGACCCATCGCTGACCTGGCGAAGGGCCTCGGCCTGGACATGACGAAGTACAACGCCTGCATGGATGCCGACACGCACCGCGCCAAGGTGCAGTCGCATCTGACGGAGGGTGAGAAGCGAGGGGTGCAATCCACGCCCACGTTCGTGTTCAACGGGCTCGTGGTACCGAGCGCCATTCCGTACGACGCGTTCAAGAAGTACGTCGACGGTGCGCTCAAGACGGCGCCCGCTCGGACCGACTCGGCCGCCGGCGCCACGCGGTGAACAAGCGCATGCTGGCAGCGCTGGTGTCGCTCGCCGGTCTGTTCGTCGCGCTGTACCTCATGTTGTACAAGCTCGGCTACATCGGCACGCTCGTGTGCTCCGTGGGGTCGTGCGAAGTCGTGCAGACGTCGAAGTGGGCGACCCTCCTGGGATTCCCCGTCGCGACGTGGGGCGTGGCGTACTATCTCGCGGTGCTCGCCGTGTCGCTCCTCGGGCTCGGGCCGCGATTCGCCGACAGTCTTGGCCTCTCGCGACTGCTCGCGTCAATGACGGCGACGGGCGTGCTGTTCTCGCTGTGGCTCACGTATCTCGAGTTGTTCGTCATCGATGCGATCTGCCAGTGGTGCGTCGTCTCGGCCGTGCTCGCGACGCTGCTGTTCGTGATCGCGGTACTGGACCTGCGAGACGTGCGCGCGCTGCTCGACGAGCGCATGGCAGAGGCGATGGCCCAGCTCAAGGTGACGGGATACGGGCAGACCATCCGCAACACGTCCGAGGTGGCCATTCGCGCCGTGCGCGACCCCAAGGACTCGTAGCGCAACGCTGCTCCCCCACCTCCGTGCCGTGCAGGACGCATGGCACCACCCGCACCTCCGAGACGACGATGAGTTCTGGCGAGAAGATACCGGCGCGTCCGTGTGTCGCCGCCGCGGTCGGCATGGCGCTCACCGTTTGCGCTGCCGCGCTCCCCGCGCAACGCGCGCCATCGGTGGAACAGGCGCCGCTCCCGATGGGAACGACGAAGGGCACATCGTACGGGCGCCTCGTGCTGCGCAACGCCACCATCGTCAGCGGCCGCGGCTCGCCGGGTACCAACCGCGCGATGCCGCCGGAGGGGCCGGTGGACATCGTGATCGAAGGCGGCCGCATCGCGGACATCCTGCTGGCCGATCCAGTGAACGTCGCGAGTGCGGGCGGCGAATCGTTCCGCCCCACGGGCGACCGGGTGATCGACGTGAAGGGGATGTTCGTCATTCCCGGCCTGGTGGAGATGCACGCGCATCTGCCCGGGGATCGTGGGGAGTTGGGGTCACGCGGCCATGAATACGCGTTCCGCCTCTACCTCGGGCACGGCGTCACCGCAGTGCGCGACGCGGGAAGCGGGGCGGGCATGAAGTTCCTGGCGGAGCAACGGCGCCTGAGCTCCCTCAACCAGGTGGTCGCACCGCGACTGATACTCTGCCAGCGGTGGCCTCTGCCGCTGCGCTCATGGAAGGACGGAAATACCGCCGCCAAGGCGCGCACCATGGTGCGGATGTTCAAGGAGATCGGCGCCGACTGCATCAAGATCAGCAAGAGCCCCGGCCAGTATCCCGACGTCCTCGAGGCCGCCGTGGACGAAGGGAAGAAGCTCGGACTGCACACAATGGTCGACCTCAAGGTGTCCGAGACCGATGCACGCGTCGCCTCGAATGCCGGCGTGCGCAGCATCGAGCATTTCTATGGATTTCCTGAGGCCGGTCTCACGGGCTCACAGAGCTTTCCACCCGACTACAACTATTGGGACGAGAGCGATCGCTTCCGGTGGGCGGGCAAGCTGTGGAAGGAGGGCGACCAGCATCCCGAGAAGATCATCGAGCTGCTGGACCTGCTGGTGAAGAACGGGACGAACTGGAACCCCACGCTCGCTGCATACGAGGACAACCGGGACCTCTTTCGCGGCCGCACCCTGCCGTTCCGGGAGACCCTCTTTCATCCCAGCCAGGTCGACAAGCTCCCCGACTCCACGCAGCACGGGAGCTATCATCGCGACTGGAAGCTCTCCGATGAGTTGAACTGGAGGGAGTTCTACCAGATCTGGTTCAAGTACCTGAAGCTGTTCCACGACAAGGGTGGTCTCCTCACCGCTGGCAGCGACGTCGGTGACGCAGGCGGCATCTTCCTGATCCGCGAGCTGGAGCTGTTGCAGGAGGCGGGGCTCCATCCGCTCGACGTCATCAAGGCTGCCACGACCAACGCGTATCAGACGCTCGGCTGGACTGAGCACTGCGGCGTACGCGTGGGCTGCATCGCTGACCTCGCCGTGGTGAACGGCAATCCGCTCGACAATTTCAAGGTCATGTACGGCCGCGGATACGGCTACTACGGAATCCTGTCGAAAGCCGAGAGGGAGAAGCGCGGTGGCGTGGCGTGGACGATCAAGGATGGCATCGTCTTCGATGCGCAGGCGCTGGTACGTGAGGCGGAGTGGTACGTGCAGCAGGAGCGCGCGCGCCTGAGCCGTCCAGGGGCCGACACCGGAAGCCGGCACGATCCGTAGCGCGTGAAGGCATCGATACAAAACGGGCGAGCCGCGAGGCTCGCCCGTTCGTGTGCTCAGGATTGGGCGACGATCAGGCGCGCTTCG
Organism: Gemmatimonadaceae bacterium; assembly: GCA_031362845.1. Lineage (GTDB taxonomy): Bacteria > Gemmatimonadota > Gemmatimonadetes > Gemmatimonadales > Gemmatimonadaceae > AG11. Next base: position 8,564 of record JANLTI010000173.1, read on the forward strand.
CTCCGCGCGCCCGCGCATCGGCCGACTCGCCGAGCCGGAGGGGCGGACGCGACGCCTCGTCCGTATCGGGCGCCCCCGCCTCTTCCCGCGAGCGTCGACGGTAGGGCACGAGGTCCTGACCAAGGATGACCAGCGTGCGAGTCGCCACCGTGCTCGCCAACGGCTCGGGGATGGACATCTGCCTGATGTACGAGTCGATCGCCCGGTCGAAGCTCATGTCCTCCGCGAGCGTGTCGACGAACATGAGCGCGTTGTCGACGTGCGAGCGGATGATCGACTCCTCGGCCCGCGCCTGCGCGAGCCGAAGACGGCGCTCCGCGCCGGGATCGATCTTGCGGGAGAAAATATTCTCGGGAAACAGGCGCTTCAGGAAACTCCACATGGCTCGCTCATCCAGTCAGGGGCGCAGGCCGCTAGCGCACGTAGCATACCAGCCGCGGCCGCGAGCCGTGACACGGGCTGCGGCCGCTTCTGGTCACGACCCATGGTCACAAACCAGTGGTGACGGACAGCTTCAGCGAGCGCGGCACGCCCGGCAGGATGTTGTTGTTGCCGTGCGATGTGGCGTAGTAACGCCGATTGAGGAGGTTCTCCATGTTGAGCTGCAGTCGCACGTTCGGTGTCGCCGTCAGGAAGAGCGCGCCGTCCACGCGGGTGAAGGCTGGCAGCGTCACCGAGTTGTCGATCGAGGCAAACATCGAGGCCTGTCGCACGATACCGAGTCCTGCGCCGGCGGCCGACGTGACCTGGTAGCGATTCCAGAGCGAGAGGGTGTGACGCGGCACCAGGGGGACGGACCGGCCCGCGGGCGCCGCGCTCGTGGTGCTCGTGATTTTGGCACGCTGTGTCGCGAATCCGCCCGCGATCTGCCACGCACTCGTGACGTCACCCGTGAGGCCGAACTCGGCGCCCGTGGAGCGCTGGGCTCCCGTCTGGACGATCACACCGGTGTTCAAGGGATCCGGCGCGGAGCTGTTGGTCCGGTCGAGCCGGAACAGTGCCGACGTGAACATCAACTGGGGAAGCACGTCCCACTTCGCCCCGACCTCGTAGTTCCGGAAGCGCTCGGGCGCGAGCGACCGCGTGGTGGCGGTGAGCGACGAGAACTGGTCGCCGGCGCTCGGAAGGTGCGAGACGCCGTAGCTGCCGTACAGCGACAGCGCGGACACCGGCTTGAATACCAGGCCGGCGCGTGGCGACACGAGCTGGTCGTCGCGCTGAAGGTCGGTGCTCTTGCGATTGTCGTGAAAGCGAAGAGCGAAGCGATCGATGCGCACACCCACGATCGCCTGGAACATGGGCGACAGCGTGACCTGATCCTGCACGTAGACTGCGGCGACGTTGGCGACGACGCGGTTGTCGCCATCGGACGCGCTCTGGCGGTACGTCGCACCGGCCGACACCGAAGGCTGGTCGAACGGAACGAGCTTCTTCGTCACGGTGCCGTTGTCGAAGTAGCCCGTCTGCCGGAAGTTCCGGGTTACCTGTCGTGACAGCTCCGCACCGGCCACGAGCGAGTGCCGCACCGACCCCGTGCCGAAGGTGGACACGAGATCGGTCTGGTTGAAGAGGTTCGTACGTGGCGTCGCGCTGTTGTACGCCGCGATCCTGATCTGCGTGCCGTCGGCGGTCACGGCGCTGTCGGGATACACGTTCTGGTAGAATTTGTCGTACTGTACCCACCTCGACCGGTTGCGGAGCGTGACGCCGTTGCCGAGCGCACGTTCCATCGCGACACCGGCGGCGTCGACGTTGGTGTGCGAGTAGCTGGCGTCGCGATCACCGAAAAAGGTCGTGATTGCCGCGGGCGATGGCACGCCTCGCGCCGAGGGGATGCCACGGTCCACGGTGCGATCATCGACGAACCGCTCGTAGTCGAGCTTGAGCAGGGTGCCTGCGCCGAGCAGCAGGCTCGCCGTGGGATTCAGACCATGGCGCTTCAACGAGAAGCCGTCGCGAAAGCCATCGGATTTTTCGTAGATCCCGTTGAACCGGACGGCGGACCGTCCACCGACGGCATCACCGACGTCGATCGTGGCGCGGTTGTGATCGAAGGAGCCGCCTTCCAGTGAGAGCGTGCCGGCCCGCGCCCACGTCGCTTCCTTGCTCACCCGATTGAGCACGCCGCCACCGCCACCGCGTCCGAACACCATGGCGTTGGGGCCCTTCAGTGCCTCCACGCGCTCGACGTTGTACACGTCACGCAGGTACTGCGCGTCGTCGCGCACACCGTCGACGAAGAAATCCGCCGTGGAGCTGTTGCCACGAATCGTCGGCGCATCGCGATGTCCCTCACCCTGGCCCATCGTCACGCCGGGGATGTACCGCACGACGTCCGCCATGCTCTGCATGGCCTGATCAGCGATGAGCGCCCTCGTGAGGACGGTGGCGGACTGCGGCGTGTCGCGAAGCGGGGTCTCGGTCCTCGTCGCGGAGCGCGTCGTCGATGCGCGATAGCTTCGGCGAGAACGCTCCGCTTCCACCCGAACCGTTTCCAGCTCTCGCGGCCTGGGGGCGGAGCGGAGGTCGACAGTATCGTGCTCGACGGCGGCCGCCTGGGCGGGGACCGGCTCCTGCGAGACGAGGGTTCCAGTGCAGAGGACGAGGAGCGCGGTGACGAGAGCGGCGTGTCGCACGGGGAGGCGGAGATAGAGGGTTCGCGGGCAATTCCGACAACTTCTATCGGGATTGAACGCGAACTCTATTCAGTGGTCCGAACGGCGTCAATCGGGGGAATCACGCCGTGGCGCGAGCGTGACCAGGCTCTCGTCTACCGGCCTCAGCTCTCCTGCGCCTCGTACAGATCCTTGAGCGAGTTCACGACGTTGGGATCGGCGAGCGTCGTGGTGTCGCCGAGCGCCCGGCCCTCCGCGATGTCGCGCAGGAGGCGGCGCATGATCTTCCCCGATCGCGTCTTGGGGAGGTCCGCGCTGAATAGCACATCGTCCGGCTTCGCGATCGCCCCGATCTTCTGCCCGACGAACTCGCGCAACTCGTCGCGCAGCGACGACGACTGGTGGAATCCTTCGCGAAGCGTCACGAACGCGGCGATCGCCTGGCCCTTCAGCTCGTGTGCCTTGCCGACCACGGCGGCTTCGGCGACGGCGGGATGCTCGACGAGTGCACTCTCGACCTCCATCGTGCCGATGCGGTGTCCCGCGACATTGAGCACGTCGTCGACGCGGCCGAGGATCCAGAAGTATCCGTCGTCGTCACGCTTGGCGCCGTCGCCGGGGAAGTACAGATCGGGGCGGCCCGGCCACTTGGAGAAATAGGTGTCGACGTAGCGGGCCTCGTCGCCCCAGATGGTGCGCAGCATGGAAGGCCAGGGCTTGGTGAGCGCGAGCAGGCCGCCGCCTACGGCGATCTCCTTGCCCGTCACGTCGAGAATCGCGGCGGCGTAGCCGGGCAGCGGAGTCGTCGCGCTGCCCGGCTTGGTGGAGGTGAGGCCGGGCAGGGGTGAAATGACGATCCCTCCGGTTTCGGTCTGCCACCATGTGTCCACGATGGGGCAGCGGTTGCCGCCGATATGTTCGCGATACCACATCCAGGCTTCCGGATTGATCGGCTCGCCCACCGATCCGAGCAGTCTCAGTCGCGAGAGGTCGTGCTTTGCCGGCCAGCGATCGCCCCACTTCATGAAGGCGCGGATGGCCGTGGGCGCGGTGTAGAGGATGGTGACGCCGAGCCGTTCGCAGATCTCCCAGAACCGGTCCTTTTCGGGCCAGTCGGGCGCTCCCTCGTACATCGCGCAGGTGGCGCCGTTGGCGAGCGGCCCGTACACGAGGTAGGTGTGTCCCGTCACCCAGCCGATGTCAGCCGTGCACCAGAACACGTCGTCGTCCTTGAGATCGAACACCTGGGCGGTGGAGGTGTGCGCTCCGACGAGATAACCGGCGGTGGTGTGGACGATGCCCTTCGGCTTGCCGGTGGTGCCCGACGTGTAGAGGATGAAGAGGACGTCTTCGGAGTCCATCGGCTCCGGCTCGCACCACATCGGCGCGGTACGCATGAGGCGATGGTACCAGAGGTCGCGCCCTTCGGTCATTTCGGCGAAGGCCTCCTCGCTGACGGCACCCGGCCGTCGACGCACGACGATGACGTGTTCGATCGACGGCGTCTCCTCGAGCGCCTTGTCGGCGTTGCGCTTGAGCGGCACGATGGAGCCGCGCCGATAGCCGCCGTCGGCGGTGACGAGCACCTTGCACCGGGAATCATTGATGCGGTCGCGCAGCGATTCGGGCGCGAAGCCGCCGAACACGACCGAGTGGATGGCGCCGATTCGTGCGCACGCCAGCATGGCGATGGCCGCCTCGGGAATGAGCGGCAGGTAGATGGCCACACGGTCACCCTTGGTGACGCCGAGCGACTTGAGCACGTTCGCGAACTGATTGACGGCGACGTAGAGGTCCCAGTAGGTGAGCGTGCGTCGATCGCCCGGCTCGCCCTCGAACACGAGCGCCGCCGTGTTGCGCCGTCCGGATCGCACGTGTCGATCGAGGCAGTTCACCGACACATTGAGCTTGCCGCCGACGAACCACTTCGCGTGCGGGGGTTTCCAGTCGAGTACCGTCGTGTACGGCGTGCTCCATTCGAGCTTGTCGGCCTCGGCGGACCAGTACCGCTCCATGTCCGCGGCGGCGACGTCGTAGATCTCCGACGACGGGACGGACGCGTTGGCGCTGAATTCCGGTGTGGGCGCGAACTTCCGGGATTCCGTGAGGAGGACGTCGAGCTCGTCGGACATGTGCGCGGCCGTGGCTGGTGAGGAAGTCGTCGTATCCTGACACCGGGCTGCAACGGATGCAACCCGCGCCGCGCGATCCGCAATGCGCGCTATTGACGAACGGAGGGCAGGCGATAGGCTACGCGAACTTCGCGACCCAACATGGACTCCACCGTTTTCCCGAGGGGCAATGTCCGCCAACGTATCCGGATCAGGCGAACTGACGACCGTGGGAGCCGTGACGGAGCTGAGTCCGAGTCAGGTGCGCAGCGTGATCTTCGCGTCGTCGCTGGGCACCGTGTTCGAGTGGTACGACTTCTACCTGTATGGCTCGCTCGCGGCGATCATCAGCAAGCAGTTCTTCTCGGGCGTCAATCCCACGGCGGGCTTCATCTTCGCCCTGCTCGCGTTCGCCGCCGGTTTCGCCGTCCGCCCGTTCGGTGCGATCTTCTTCGGGCGCCTCGGCGATCTCGTGGGGAGGAAGTACACCTTTCTCGTCACGATCCTGATCATGGGCCTGTCGACGTTCATCGTCGGCGTGCTGCCCAACTACGCCACGATCGGCGTCGCCGCTCCGGTGATACTCATCCTGCTGCGCCTGTTGCAGGGTCTCGCGCTCGGGGGTGAGTACGGCGGCGCGGCCACGTACGTCGCCGAGCACTCGCCGCGCGGAAAGCGTGGTGCGTACACCTCGTGGATCCAGACGACGGCCACGCTCGGGCTGTTCCTGTCGTTGCTCGTGATCCTGGGCTGTCGCGTCTGGCTGGGGACGGAAGCGTTCGAGGCCTGGGGATGGCGGATTCCCTTTCTCGTGTCGCTGATCCTGCTCGGCGTGTCGGTGTGGATCCGGCTCACGCTCAACGAGTCGCCGCTCTTCCGGCAGATGAAGGCCGAGGGCAAGGGGTCGACGAATCCGCTGAGGGATTCGTTCGGGAACCGCGAGAACCTGAAGGTCGTGCTGCTGGCGCTCTTCGGCCTCACGGCGGGGCAGGCGGTGGTGTGGTACACCGGTCAGTTCTACACCCTGTTCTTCCTGACCCAGATCCTGAAGGTGGATCCGCAGCCCGCGAACCTGATGATCGCCGCGTCGTTGCTCATCGCCACCCCATTCTTCCTGCTCTTCGGTTGGCTATCGGACCGGATCGGTCGCAAGCCCATCATCATGACCGGCCTGCTGCTTGCGGCGCTCACCTACTTCCCGATCTTCCGCGCGATCACGCACTACGCGAATCCGGCGCTCGAGGCAGCGGAGAATGCGTCGCCCGTGACAGTGATCGCGAATGCGGCATCCTGCTCGGTGCAGTTCAATCCGGTGGGCACCTCGAAATTCACCTCGCCGTGCGACGTGGCGAAGTCGGCGTTGGTCCGGAAGGGAGTGCCCTACACGAACGCGTCGGGCCCGCAGGACCGCGCGGCGCAGATCCGCGTCGGGACGACGGTGATTGCGTCGTACGACGCGCTGTCACCGTCGGCGAAAGCGGAGGGTCTCGCCTTCGAGCGCGCGCTCGAGCAGGCATTGAGTGCGGCGAAGTACCCGGCCAAGGCAGACGCGGCGCGGGTGAACACGCCGATGGTCACCCTGCTGCTGTTCATCCTCGTGCTCTACGTGACGATGGTGTACGGCCCCATCGCGGCGATGCTGGTGGAACTGTTTCCGACGAAGATTCGCTACACGTCGATGTCGCTGCCGTATCACATCGGGAACGGGTGGTTCGGCGGCTTTCTCCCGCCCATCGCCTTCGCGATCGTCGCGCGAACGGGCGACATCTATTCGGGGCTGTGGTATCCGGTCGTGATCGCGCTGGTGACGCTCGTGATCGGTGTGCTGTTCGTGAAGGAGACGAAGGACGTAAATATCGAGAGTGAGACGCTCGAGGCGCACTGACGGCTCGCCGGACGCCGCTCGCCGCTCGCCGCTCGCCGTACGGCGAAAGGCGTACGGCGCGTCGTGTGGCGAGAGGCGTACGGCGTGCGGCGGGGATTGGGAGAAGGGCGATGTGGTAGCGGCCGTACGGCGAGAGGCGTAGGGCGTGCGGCGGGGATTCGGAGAAGGGCGATGTGGTAACGGCCGTACGGCGAGAGGCGTACGGCGTGGCGCGTGCGGCGACAGGGGGGAATCGGAACAAGGCGATTGAGGGCACGACTGACTGCCCTGCCGTGCGCCCGTCATCCAACCGCCCCTTCCAAATCCCACGCCGCACGCCGTACGCCTCTCGCCACACGACGCGCCGCACGCCTTTCG
>JANLTI010000231.1:0-15089 GCA_031362845.1 Gemmatimonadaceae bacterium
ACGGAGCGCGTGACGCGCGACGGGGTGCGACGCGCACTGCGTAGCGCGCTCCAGCGCACACGCGAGTGGCAGCTCGCCAACGTCGCCATCCCGCCCTTGGGTCTTGGCGCCGGCAACCTGGACATCGACGAAAGTGCGGCGCTGCTCGCCGATGAGTTGCAGGCGCATTGCCGGGCGTCCGAATTTCCCAGGCATGTGACGCTCGTGGCCGAAACGCCGGACGAAGCGCACGCGCTGGAGCATGCCGTGGCGCGGAGCCCCGTCTGATGCGTCGCCCTGGCAGACGCGCGACGATCGCGATCGGCATCCTGGTGCTCTGGGTGGCGGGGCTCGGAGTGCTGGTGCAGCGGGAGTTGTTCCGCCCCGACTCGGAGCATCTCACCGAGGCTGGCATGCGCGTGACGCCGAGCGCGACGTTCTATGCCGTGCTGCAGCGCGGCGAGCAGATCGGGTTTGCGTCGTCGACCGTGGACACCACCGACGGCGGCATCACTCAAGAGGACTATCTCGTCGCCGACCTGCCGATCGGCGGCACGCTGCATCGCGCGAGCGCGCGCACGTCCGTGCGCCTCACGCGTGCGCTGCGCCTGCGTTCATTTTCGCTGGATATCGATGCCGGCCCCGCGCCCGTGAAGGCGTCTGGCACGGTGATCGGCGACTCGGTGCTGCTGCTCTCCGTGAAGGGCCTTGCGGGACAGCCGGTGGATACCCAGCGAATCCGGCTCTCCGGGCCCGTCCTGCTGCCGACGTTGCTACCGATTGCCGTTGCGCTCGGCGAGCGCCCGCGGGCCGGCGCGAGCTTCACGCTTCCCGTGTTCGATCCCTCGTCCATGTCGCCTCGCGACGTTCGGGTCGACGTCGAGGCCGAGAGCGTGTTCGTGCTGCCGGACAGCAGCGTGTTCGATGCATCGTCCAAGCGGTGGCTCGGGGCCCGTCCCGACACCATCCGCGCATGGAAGCTGAGCACCCCGGCGACCGGCGCGTCCAGCGGGACGTCCGGCTTCAATGGATGGGTGGACGAGCAGGGGCGCGTCGTTCTGGTGAATCAGCTGCTCGGCCTCACTCTCGAACGCCGACCGTACGAGGTGGCGTACGAGAACTGGAAGGCGGACGCGCTGCGGCGAGGGACCCGGGTCACCGCGGATCAGGACATCTTCGAGTCGACCGCGATCAGTGCGAAGAAGCGGCTCCGGACGAACCTCGCCGAGCTGACCGTCCGTCTGTCCGGCGTGGACCTGGAAGGATTCGAAGTGAAGGGCTATCGCCAGCGCCTGCGCGGCGACACGCTCACCATCACGAGAGAGAGTGCCGCCGCGCTGAAGGCGGGCTATGCGCTCCCGAACGGCGCGCGAGCCACGCCGATGGCGGTCTTTCTGGATGCGGAGCCTCTCCTGGAGTCGACGAGCCCCGAGATCCGTGCGATCGCGGCGCGATTGCGCGGAAGAGAGACCGATCCGCGCGTCGTCTCGGAGCGTATCAATCGGTGGGTCTACGATTCGGTCCGAAAAGAGATCACCGTCGGGGTGCCGAGCGCCCTCGGCACGCTCCGAACCCGCGTCGGCGACTGCAACGAACACACGCAACTGTATGTGGCCCTGGCGCGGGCCGCGGGAGTACCGGCGCGGGTGGCGGCTGGACTCGCCTATCTGGACGACAAGTTTTACTACCATGCGTGGCCGGAAGTCTGGTTAGAGCGATGGGTGGCGGTGGATCCGACCTTTGGTCAGTTCCCCGCCGACGCCGCGCACCTGCGTTTCACCGTCGGTGGGCTCGGTCGCCAGGCCGAGTTGCTGCGTCTCATGGGGGCGCTGCAGATCGACGTCATCTCCGCTCACTAGGCGCCAGCGCGCCCCTGCCCTCTCCGCATGATCAGTCTGCGACGGCTCACCAAACAGTACGGCGGCTTCACGGCCGTTGACGCGATCGATCTCGAAGTCCCTCGCGGGGAGCTGTTCGGATTTCTCGGTCCCAATGGCGCGGGCAAGACGACCACGCTGCGGATGATCGCCGGCATCCTGCGTCCCACGAGCGGGGAGATTTCCATCGCGGGCGTGAACCTCGCCGCCGATCCCATCGGCGCCAAGATGCGACTGGGATTCATCCCGGATCGCCCATTCATCTACGAGAAGCTCACCGGAGCGGAGTTCCTGCGGTTCGTGGCCGGCCTGTACGACCAGGAGGGGCCCGAGGTGGAGCATCGCGGCCGCGAGTTGCTCGCGCTGTTCGATCTGGAGGAGTGGCAGGACGAGCTGGTGGAGAGCTACAGCCATGGCATGCGCCAAAAGCTCATCATCTCCAGCGCGTTCATCCATCGGCCGGAAGTCATCGTCGTGGACGAGCCGATGGTGGGGCTCGATCCCAAGGCGGCGAAGATCCTGAAGGATCTGTTCCGCGAGTACACGCGGCGCGGGCACACGATCATGATGAGCACCCATACGCTCGAAGTTGCAGAGACCCTCTGCGACCGCGTGGCGATCATCGCGAAGGGGACGATCCGGGCGTGCGGGACGATGGCCGAACTGCGCCAGCATGCCGACGCGGGAACGCAGGGACTGGAGCAGATCTTTCTCCGCCTCACCGGCGAGAACGCGGCGCGAGAGCTCGTCGAGGTGCTGGATGCGTGAGCCGCAGGCCGCGCTCGCGCGGCCCGACCCATCGCTGATGCTCCTGCTGCGACCGAAGTGGCTGACGGCGCGCGCGCGTGCCATGACGAACGAGCGCGGACGCGGCGCGCGCTTCACACTGCTGGCGGTGATGGGGCTGCTGTTCTGGGCGTTCATCTACACCGTCCTCTACAAGCTGCTCGTGTACTTTCGCGGCGTACCGGATCTCGGGCCGTTTCTGGCCGGCAAGCTGCTCGGCATCATTCTGGTGGGCTTCTTTTCCATTCTGCTGCTCTCGAACATCATCACGGCGCTCTCCAGCTTCTTCCTCGCGCGCGACCTCGATCTCCTCGTGTCGGGTCCGGTGGACTGGCTGAAGCTGTACGGGGCGAAGCTACTCGAGACGGGCGTGAACTCGAGCTGGATGGTGGTACTGATGGCCATCCCGATGTTCGCCGCGTTCGGAGTCGCGTATCAGGGCGGCCCGCTGTTTCCACTCATCGTGCTCGCGGTCTTCATTCCGTTCCTCATCGTGCCGGCGGTGATCGGCAGTGCCATCACGCTGGCGCTGGTGAACGTGTTTCCCGCGCGGCGCACGCGCGACATCCTGAGCGTGATCGCCGTGCTCGCGGCCGGCGGCATCGTCCTGCTGTTCCGGATCATCCGACCGGAGCGCCTGGCGCGTCCGGAGGGTTTTCGGTCGCTGGTGGAATTCGTGACGATCCTGCGCACGCCGACTTCGCCCTTCCTGCCCAGCGAGTGGGTGCAGCGCGCGGTGCTGGGGTGGCTCAACTATCGCCCGGACTGGATGTCGGTCTACCTGCTGTGGAGCACCGCCGCGGCGGCATTCGTGATGGGCGCCCTGATGCATCGCCAGCTCTACAGCGTCGGGTTCAGCAAGGCCCAGGAGAGCGCGCAGCGCTTCGTGCGCGGCGGCAGGATGCGCGCGTTCGGCTACCGGCTGCTCTCGCCACTCGGCATCCTGAAGCGTGAGCTCGTGCTCAAGGAGCTGCGGCTGTTTTTCCGCGACACCACCCAGTGGTCGCAACTGATCCTGCTCGCCGTGCTGGTGGTGGTGTACGTGTACAACATCAAGTACCTGCCGTTGCGCGGAGAGGGAATCACCTTCTTCCTCGTCAACGTCATTCCGTTCCTGAATCTCGTGCTCGCGGGCTTCGTGCTCGCGTCGATCGCCGCCCGCTTCATTTTCCCGAGTGTGAGCCTCGAAGGTCGGACGCTCTGGCTGCTGCGCTCGAGCCCCATGCCCGTCCGCGAGCTGCTGTGGGCGAAGTTCTGGGTGGGAACGACACCGCTCCTGCTGCTCGCACTCGGCATCGTCGGTGTGACGAACGCGCTGTTGCAGGTGAGCGACTTCATGTTCGCCGTGTCCGTGATGACGATCACGATGATGACCTTCGCCCTGTGCGGCATGGCACTGGGGTTCGGGACGCTCTTTCCGCAATACGAAACGGAGAACGCGGCCCAGATCCCGACGTCGTTCGGCGGGCTGGTGTTCATGATCGCGTCGGTGGGCCTGATCGCCGGCGTCATCACGCTCGAAGCGCGGCCGGTGTACAGCTATCTCTCGTCGCGGTTCTACGGCACGCCGACGTATCCGGGCGAGATGATCTTCGGATTCGGCATGGCGGCCCTCCTCTGCGTGGCGGCGACGCTGATTCCGATCGGCATTGCGAAGCGGCGGCTGGAGGCGGTGGAACGTTGACGCGGTCGGCTCGCGTCAGTCCGTGGATGGTGGGAACGACGCTGTGCCTCGCGCTCGCGTGCTCGGATGCCGCGCCCGACGACGCGAACGTCGCACGCGGCCGCGGACTGAAACCGGTCGCGCTGCCGCCGGAGGCGGAGGCGAGCGTGTTCGATGCGGCGGTTCGCGCCTCGTTCGACGTGGAGCCCGGACTCGTGCTCATGGTGCATCCACGTCGCTTGCCGCGCACGGCGGGTTACGACGGAGGTGACGCGTTGCCGGCGCCCGTAGCCACGGCGCTGCGCGACCGCGGCGTGGTTCGCGGCATCTGCGAACCGAAGCACGAGGCACCACGCGACACGCCCCGCTGCACCGGGATGCAGGCTGGTTACGTGGTACGGGCCTCGGTTCCAGTGCGCGTCGCCGACGACACGATCCAGGTCAACTTCGCAGCGGAAGCATACGCGGCGGAAACGGGACCGCGTCCGCAGTCTCTGCGCTTCGAGAAGATCTACCAGCTGGTAGGGCGCGGTGCGGACTGGCAGGTGCTGCGGGAAGCGCGGGTGCGGGAGCGGGAGCGCGACTGACTCCTTATCAGGCCGCCAGCTGCCGTCCGCATGCCGTGCAGAACGCGGCTCCGAAGTCGGTGACGACCGCACCACAGGACCCGCACGCACCTGGCAGATAGGTTCCGCACGTCGAGCAGTAGGTCGCGTCGGCCTCGGAGCGCGGACCGCACGTCGCGCAGCTCCTGAGACGCGACCTGTACGCGAGCACAGCTGCCTCGGCCACGTCTCCCGGCGAGGCTGCCTGCGTCCGCAACGACTCGAGCGCGCGCATGGTATATCGCGCCCGGAGCTCCTCGTAATCGGCATCGGACAGCTTGCCCGTCGCGCGGTCGAACTCGATCTCACGCAGGGCCACGACCGCCTCGTCCTCGACCGCCGCCGGTGCGATGCGAGCGGTGGAGGTGCGTGCGCCCGCCGACGGGGCTCGCCCGACGAGCAGCGGAAAGAGGACGAACGCCAGCGCGCTCACCGCGAGCACTGATCCCACGATCAACGCGAGCATCAGTCGTCCCGGCGGATCGCCGCCTGCAGCCGGGCGTGCTCCTCAGGCGTCGCCGGACTCGCCGCCTGCAGGCCGCGCCGCTCAGCGGCGACCACCGCGGTTCTCCGCTGCATCCCGCGCAACACCACGACGAGACCGGCCGCACCCGCGGCCAACGCGACGGATGGAACCAGGTAGCCCGCCCAGTTGAATCCCTCGCGCTTGGGCGACATGAGCGCGCGCTCGCCGTACGTCTGCACGAACGCATCGAGAATTTCCTGGGCCGAGTAACCGCCCGCGACGAGTGACATCACGTCACGATGCATCGCGGGGGAGACTTGGCAGGAGAAGTCGGTCGTGCGACAGGTATACACGTCGAGCGTGCAACCGCACTGGCACCGGATGTCGTGCTCGAGCGCATCGCGCACGTCGTCCGTCATCGAGGGAACGGCCCCCGGCTTCGCGGGGCGACGGACCGTCTTCGCCGCCTCCTGGTTCATGTCGAACAGGTTGGACGTCGACCCCTGCACCGGCGCCGCGTCACCAGCGGGCGGCGTGACGACCTGCCCGCCGAGCCGCGGCGCGGCGACGATGGCCACGCCACCCAGCGCCGTGCGCGCGAGGAAGTCCCGCCTCCGCATCAGCGTGTCGACGCCAGCTCGGCGCGTGGCGCGGGGTCCAGCGTCGCGACGTATCCGCCGGGGCGCCGGCGCTCGGCCTGCGGCCACATCACGATCAGTCCACCGATCGCCATGACGATTCCGCCGATCCAGACCCACACGACGAGCGGATTGAAGCTGATGCGAAGCTCGGCCGTTTCATCGCGCACACCAGCGAGGACGATGTACAGGTCCAGCGCGGCCGACGTGCGAATGCCCACCTCGGTGCTGGGCTCGAACTGCGGCTGCTTGTTGCTGTCGAAGTGCTGGCGCTTCTCGCTCGTCACGATGCCCTGGCGAACACCATCGCGCCACACCTCGAGACCCACGGCGGTGACGAAGCGGTTCAGCGTTTCCGAGGTGGAGACGCCCTGACTCACGAACCGCCAGCGATGACCGAGCGGATCGACCAGCTCCTTCGTGTCTCCCGCCTTCATCTGGACATCGTGATCCTTCTTGAACGCCAGGCCGGCGAACGCACTGAAGAGGATGACGATGCCCGCATGCACGATGTAGCCGCCATACCGGCGACGATTGCGCGCGACCAACCGGAGCGCGGCGAGCGGAATGGATTCGTCGTGCATCGAGTGACGAGCGCCGATACCCTTGTAGAACTCCTGGCCGATCGTGCCGGCAACGAAGCCGGCGAGCGTGTAGGCCACGAGCGCATGCAGATTCCGCATGCCCAGGGCGAACAGCAGCACGCCCGTGGACAGGCCGAAGAGCACCGGGAAGCGGAACTGCCGCTGCAGATTCGACGTCGACGCCTTGCGCCACGCGATGAGTGGTCCCACGCCCGTGAGCGCGAGCAGCAGCAACCCGAGCGGCACGTTCACCGTGTTGAAGAAGGGCGGACCCACGGTGATCTTCGAGCCACGCACCCATTCGCTGAGCACCGGGAAGAGCGTTCCCCAGAGCACGGAGAACGCGATGCCGACGAGCACGAGGTTGTTGTACAGGAACGCCGCTTCGCGGCTCACCATGCTCTCGAGTTCCGCCGTCGCCTCGAGATCCTTGAGCCGCGTGGTGACGAAATAGATCGTCGCGCCGGTGGCTCCGATGAAGAATGTGGCGAACCAGGTTCCCACCGGCGACTGGGCGAACGAATGCACGCTTTCCACGAGGCCGCTGCGCGTGAGAAAGGTGCCGAAGATGGCGAGCAGGAACGTGGTAACGACGAGCACCACGTTCCACTTCCGGAGCATGCCGCGCTTCTCCTGAATCATGATGGAGTGCAGGAACGCGGTGCCGGTGAGCCACGGTAACAGGCTGGCGTTCTCCACGGGATCCCACGCCCAGTACCCGCTCCATCCGAGCTCGACGTATGCCCACCACATGCCGAGCGTGATGCCGATGGTGAGAAAGAACCACGACACGAGCGACCAGCGCCTGACGATGCTCAGCCACTCCGCGTCGAGCCTGCGGGAGACGAGCGCGGCGATGGCGAACGCGAACGGGATGGAGGTCGCGACGTACCCGAGGTAGAGCGTGGGCGGGTGAATCGCCATGCCCGGATTCTGGAGCTGCGGATTCATTCCCCGACCGTCGGCCGGCACGAACGCCAGCCGGTCGTACGGGTTCGCCTTGAAGCAGGTAGTCGCGATGAAGAAGACGAGAATCGCCGCGAGCGTCCCGCAGACCCAGGGCGCCAGCTCACGGGCTCGGCCACGAATGGACCAGACGGCGATGGCTGAATAGCAGGCGAGGATCAGCGCCCAGAACAACATCGATCCGGCCTGTCCGCCCCAGAACGCCGCGAAGACGTAGATCTTCGGCATGTTCGCGCTGGTGTTCGACGCCACGTACCGGAGCGAGAAGTCATGCGTGAGCAGCGCGGTCCACAGCCCGAGCGACGCCAGCACGATCATGGCCGTCGTGGCGTAGAGCCCGCGCCGGCCGCTGATGACCAGATCGTCGCGCCCCATCGTTCCGCCCGCGAACGAGGTCACGGCCGACCAGATCGCCATGAGGAGCGCAACCCACAGCGACAGCTCCCCGACCAGGATCACGCCCGCACTCCCGCCTTGTACCCGGGTGTCTGCTTGTACTTCTCGTCGCCGGGGGCGCTCTCGTAGCGCGACGCGCACTTCGCGAGGAGGGTCGTCGCGCGGAACGTACCGTCGTCGCCCATGCGGCCTTCGACGACCACGTCCACTCCGTCGGTGAAGGTGTCGGGGGCGATACCGCGATACACCACTGGAAAGACCTTCGCGCCGTCGGTCACGCGAAAGGCGTACTCACGACCGCCCGGGACGCGCTGGATGGAGCCCGGTACGACGCGCGCGCCGATCTTGACTCCCGTGTTCCGAAATGTCGGGTCGGCATCGAGCTTGGTCGACAGCTCGGTCGGCGTGAGATAGTACATGCCGGTGTCCTTGATCGACGTCGCCATCAGGTAGCCGGCGGTCCCCAGCACGAGAGCGCCACTGATCAGGAATTTCGTGCGAGCGGATGCCATGTCGGACCCGGAGAGGGGATGCGGAATATATAACCGGCGACACGTTCGCACCCGTATCAGGGAATGTCCGACGCGAGGGGGACGACGCGTCCCACGCTCGCGATCAGCGCGCGGTCCGGCGGAGCAGCAGGGTCATGGTGCCGGCTCCAGCCGCATCCCAGACCAGATCGCGGGTGCTGAAGATTCCGGTCACGCGGCGGTCGCGCAGTTCCTTGCCCACGCTCGCCGCCGCGGTAGTGAGCGAGGCGCCGGCGATGGCCGATCGGTGCGAGAGTCCCGTGCCGCGCAACGAGCCGTACGTGACGCTCTGGGCGAACGCCGAGAGGAAAAAGTGCCGAGCCTTGTCCTGACCGAACCAGGCGTCGGGCGGTGATGCACGCGACCCCGACGTGAGCGAGACGACGAACATCAATCCCCGCATCACGCCACGCTCCGATTCGCTGGGCAGCGCATCCGCTCACCGAGCAGCGCCAGCGCGCGCCTGAGCAGGGCGCGATTGCCAGCCACGTGGATCCAGCTGCTGGCCCCACTGGGATGCGGCAGGGGGATGGCGACCGACCGTCCGCCGTCGTGAACGATTTCGTGCTCGCGGCCGATCAGCTCCGCCAGCGGGCTCGCTCCAAGGAATCGGTCGATCGCCAGGCGACCGACCGGGACGAGCACCGCGGGTCGTATCAGGCGTAGCTCGCTCGAGAGCCAACCCTCGCATCGCTCGCGCTCACGCGGCGAGGGTACGCGATCACCCCGGCCACCGGGATGTGGCCCTGGATAGCAGCGTGTGATGGCCGAGATGTAGAACCACTCGCGCGCCGTCGCCTCGTCGATGCCGGCCGTCGAGAGCCATGAAAACAGCGTCCGGCCCGCGCGGCCGGCGAATGGCGGCCCGCCGCCGATCTCAGTCTGGCCCGGCGCCTGGCCCACCAGCATCGCCCTCGGCGCGCGGGCCCGCGACGTGATGGGCAGGATGCCCGGTGCATGCGAGCACCGGCGGCAGGACGCCAGGAGCGCGCAGTGTTGATCCAGTGACCTGGCGAGTGAGGAACGCGCGGCCCGGGGCATCACCAAAACTAATGGCGGTGACGGGACGGCCGGAGCGTGTCACTCACGGGTGCGCGACTTGGTCCGTCGATCCGGAAAATGCTTGTCGAGGAAGCGGATGAGCGCGCGCTCTTCGTCCGAGTGCGCGTACGCGTCCGTCGCCTGGCGGTATCGCGCGGACAGGCGGATGGTCTCTCCCTCGTCGAGGTAGCGCGCGACGACGATGGGGTGCACGTACGATTTCCGGCAGATCGCCGGTGTGTTCCCCAGCTCGGACGCCACGAGCCGCATGGTCGTCGCGACATTGCGACGCGAGTCGGTGAGCGTGCGACCGGGCCCGAGCTCCGCAAGCACGGTCGCGGCGCGAAGCGTTCCGCCCCATGTGCGGAAGTCCTTCGCGCTGTAGGGAAAGCCGAGCGTGTCGTGTAGGTACTCGTTCACGTCGCGCGCGGTGAGATTGTGCCAGCGCGCTCCATCCTTGTAGCGGAACAGTCGCGCGCCCGGACTCGCGAGCTGTCGCTTCACGAGGCGCGCGAGCTCGCGGTTCGTCACCACTTGCCGCTGAGGCTTGGAGGTCTTGCCGATGTAGGTGAACACGGCGTGCCCCTTCACGAACTCCACATGCCGCTTTCGAAGCGTCGTGATGCCGAACGTCTTGTTCTCCTCCGCATAGCGCTCCCCGCCCACGCGGAAGAAGCTCTCGCTGATCAGGCGCACCACGGCGGCCGCGACCGAACGTCGCGACGGCACACGGGCCGCAGCGTGCTTGCGCACCCGTTCGCGGATGTCCGGCAGGTCTTTCGCCAGCTCTCGCACACGGTAGTACTTTCGGAGTTGCCCGCGCGCGACGGCCCGCTCGTGGTAGCGATACTGCTTCCGCTGCTTCGCATCCAATCCCCACGCCTGCACGCCGGCGCTGGCGCTGGCGGCGACATGCACGTCGCTCCACGCCGGCGGAATGGCGAGCGACGCAATGCGCTCCAGCGTGCGCGCATCGACCACGATGCGTCCATCGGCGCGCAGATACCGGAATCTGCGCTTCACGCGCTCACGTCGAATCCATTCAGCCATAGGCAAACGGGGCCGAGGCAAAATGCGGTCCGTGCGTGTAGATTCACGGATCGCGCTGTCAGAATCGGCCTGCCTCCTCGCCCATGGCCTACGAGCTTCTCACCTTCGACGTCGCCGATCGGATCGCCACGATCACGGTCAACCGCCCCGACAAGCTGAATGCGCTCAACGACGCCCTGATGGGCGAGTTGCAGCTGGCGATCGTCGAGGCGGGCGAACGGACCGACGTCGGCGCGGTACTGCTCACGGGTGCGGGCCGCGCCTTCGTCGCCGGCGCGGACATCGCGGAGCTCGTGGGGCAGAGCGCGGTGGACGGAAAGGCGCGCGCCGAGCGTGGACAGCGCGTGTTCCGCCGATTCGAAACGTCAGCGAAGCCCACGCTCGCCGCCGTGAACGGATTCGCGCTCGGCGGCGGTTGCGAGCTCGCAATGGCGTGCCATATGCGCCTCGCGTCCGACGTGGCCAAGTTCGGCCAGCCCGAGGTGAAGCTGGGCATCGTGCCCGGATTCGGCGGCTCGCAGCGGCTTCCGCGGCTGGTCGGCAAGGGTCGAGCACTGCACCTGCTGCTGACGGGCGAAACGATCGATGCCGCGGAGGCCTATCGGATCGGCCTCGTGAATCGGGTGGTTCCCGCGGGTGAGCTGCTGCCGGCAGCGCGGGCGCTGCTGACGACGATTCTGGCGCAGGGTCCGCTCGCTGTGGCGCACTGCATAGAGGCGGTGGATCGCGGGCTCGACATGGCCCTTGATGATGCGATCGCGCTCGAGGCGTCGTACTTCGGCCTGCTCTCCGCAAGCGTGGACAAGGTGGAAGGCATGCGGGCCTTTCTCGAGAAGCGGCCGGCGCAGTTCGTCGGGCATTGATGGGCAGCGATTCCCGCATCGTGCTGCGGACGCTCGCCGTGCGCGACTTCCGGAACCTGGCGCGACTGGATCTCACCTTTCCGTCGGCGGGCGTCGCGATCGTCGGCGAGAACGGGCACGGAAAGTCCAACCTGCTTGAAGCGATCTATTATCTCCACCTGCTTCGGTCCGTGCGCGGAGCGCGAGACGTGGATGTCGTCCGGTTCGATGCTCCAGGCTTTCACGTGGCCGGCCGAGTCGATGGCGGCCTGCACCATGATGTCGCGGCCGGCTTCGAGCGAGCCGGCCGTCGGAAGCGCGTCAAGCTCGATGGCTCGGAGCCGCCGCGGCTGAGCGATGGACTGGGCGCCCTGCCCTGCGTGCTCTTTTCGCCCGCAGACGTCGACCTCGTAGCCGGCGCGCCGAGCGCTCGTCGCCGCTACGTCGACATTCTGCTGGCATTGTCCTCCCGATCGTATCTCGTCGCGTTGCAGCGGTACCGACATGCGCTCGCACAACGGAACGCGGCCCTGCGCGACGCCTTCCGGAGTGGTGGCGTGGTCGCGGAACAGCGTATCGCCGTGTGGGAAGCACCTCTCGCCGAGCACGGTGCCGTCTTGTGGCGCGAGCGCGTGCGCTGGGCGTCGAGCGCCGCACCGAGATTCGCCGCGATGTGCGCCGCGATCGGCGAGGAGGCGCCGGTCGCCATCCGCTACGCGACCGCACTGGCGCCCCGCGCACCCGACCTTTCCGGTGTCGCCGATGCCATTGCGAGCGCGCTTGAACAGAAACGAGGACTGGACATCCGTCGCGGGATGACGCACGCCGGTCCACACCGCGACGATCTCGCCCTGACACTCGACGGACGCGAAATGCGTGCGTTCGGGTCGGCGGGACAGCAGCGGACCGCCGCGATCGCGCTTCGGCTGCTCGAGGGGGAGACACTGCGCGAGCGGCTCGGCGCCGCGCCGGTTCACCTCCTCGACGATCCGTTCGCCGAGCTGGATGTGCGCCGCTCATCGCGCATTCTGGAATTGCTGGCCGAACGCGGAATGGGCCAGACGATGCTGACGGTGCCGCGCGAATCCGACATTCCGCCGGCCCTCACGCAACTCCCCCGCTGGAGCATCGCCCGCGGCGTCATGTACACGGACAGTGTCGTGCGGCGCGGTGCGGCATGAGTCCCGCCAGGAAGCAGCCGTCACCGATCGGCGACGTGCTCGCGGGCGTCCTCGCGAAGTCGGGTGTCGCAGCACGCGTCGAACAGGCAGGGATCATTCCGGAATGGAGCGCGCTCGTGGGCGTGCAGATCGCGGCGGTCACGGAGCCGATGTCGATCGCCGCCGACGGCACGCTGTTCGTGAACGTGACGACGAATGCGTGGATGAACGAACTGTCGCTGATGGAGCCCGAGCTCCTGCGGGCGCTGAACGCGAAGGACGGGCGACTTGCCGTCCGACGCATCCGTTGGCTGCTGCGTCGACCGTGACTTCGACAGGTTACGTGACTGAACCCATAAACCGTTTACTCACAACATCTTAAGGAGTCGGTTCGCGGTTGCGTCGAATCGATGGTGGGCTTAGCTTTGTAAGTCTGTATCAACGGGCTTCTTCGGCTTTTATTCGGCGGCCGTTTTCTTGGACGATCTTCGCGAGCGGAGTGCATGGGAAAGACGACCGAGCAGGAGGCGCCGAGTGAGTACGGCGCGGGACAGATCACGGTGCTCAAGGGGCTCGAGGCGGTGCGCAAGCGGCCCGGCATGTACATCGGGTCGACGTCGGAGCGCGGGTTGCACCACCTCGTCTACGAGGTCGTGGACAACTCGATCGATGAGGCGCTCGCCGGCTACGCGGACAACGTGAGCGTGATCATCCACGCCGACAATTCCGTCACGGTAGAGGACAACGGGCGCGGCATCCCGGTCGATCTGCACCCGATCGAGAAGATTCCCGGTGTGGAACTCGCGATGACGGTGCTGCACGCGGGCGGCAAGTTCGACAAGGACAGCTATAAAGTGTCGGGCGGCCTGCACGGCGTGGGCGTCTCGGTCGTCAACGCGCTGTCAGAGCGGCTCAAGGTGTGGGTGCGGCGCGGCGGCCAGGAGCATTACATGGACTTCGTGCGTGGTGACACGCAGACGAGGCTCAAGGTGCTCGGCGACGTGCCGAAGAAGCAGACCGGCACGAAGGTGTGGTTCAAGCCCGATCACCTGATCTTCACGGAGCTCGTGTACGCGTACGCGACGCTCGCCTCGCGGCTGCGCGAGCTGTCGTTCCTGAACAAGGGCGTCACCATCACGCTCAAGGACGAACGAGCGGAGCAGGAGAAGGAGGAGACCTTTCTGGCGAAGAACGGCCTGCGCGAGTTCGTGCAGCACCTCAACACGAACCGCAAGCCGCTCCACAACGAAGTCATCTACGTCGACACGACGCGGGACGACGTCGGCATCGAGCTCGCGATGCAGTACAACGACGGGTATCAGGACACCGTCTTCTCGTTCGTGAACAACATCAACACCCACGAGGGCGGCACGCATCTCACCGGCTTCAAGAGCGCACTGACGCGCGTGATCAACCAGTACATCCAGAAATCGTCGCTCTCGAAGAAGGACAAGGAGACGGTGCTGTCGGGTGACGACGTCCGCGAAGGGCTCACCGCCGTGCTGTCGGTGAAGGTGAAGGAGCCACAGTTCGAGGGACAGACCAAGACGAAGCTCGGCAACTCGGAGGTGGAGTCGGCGGTGAAGACGCTCGCCAACGAGTGGCTGGCGGCATACCTCGAGGAGCATCCGCGAACGGCGAACATCGTGATCGAGAAGGCGATGTCGGCGGCGCGGGCGCGCGAGGCGGCGCGCAAGGCGCGGGACCTGACGCGCCGCAAGAGCGCGCTCGACGTCGGCAACCTGCCGGGCAAGCTGGCGGATTGTTCACTGACGGACCCGGCGCTCTGCGAGATCTATCTCGTGGAGGGGGATTCGGCGGGAGGGTCGGCCAAGCAGGGACGCAAGCGCGAATTCCAGGCGATCCTTCCGCTGCGCGGCAAGATCATCAATGTGGAGAAGGCGCGCATCGACAAGGTGCTGTCGAACGAGGAAATCCGGACGATCATCACGGCGATCGGCACCGGGATCAAGGACGAGTTCGACGTCACGAAAGCGCGCTATCACAAGATCATCATCATGACGGACGCCGACGTGGACGGCGCGCACATCCGCACCCTGCTGCTCACTTTCTTTTATCGGCAGATGCCTGAGCTGATCGAGGCAGGGTTCGTGTACATCGCGCAGCCACCGCTGTTTCGCGTGGCGAAGGGGAAGGAGGCGTACTACGCGTACGACCTGAAGGAGCGCGACGACATCGCGAAGCGGATGGTGCCGGACGGGAAGTCCGGCCTCAACATCCAGCGCTACAAGGGACTCGGCGAGATGAACGCCGACCAGCTCTTCGATACGACAATGGATCCCAACACGCGGACGCTGCTCAAGGTGAACGTGGAGGATGCGGTCATGGCGGATGAGATGTTCCGCAAGCTGATGGGTGACGAAGTGGAGCCGCGGCGGCAGTTCATCGAGGATAACGCCAAGTTCGCGTCGAACCTGGATATCTGATTTGCGGGCGCAGCGCGCAAGCGAGGGGCGGGCACCGCAAGGTGACCCCCCCACCTCAC
>JANLTI010000117.1:0-7286 GCA_031362845.1 Gemmatimonadaceae bacterium
TCGGGTGCGCGACTCGAGTTGGGTATCACCGCGTCGGACGACCACGGTCTGGCGGATGTCGCCGTGCGCGTCACGCGGGCGAACGATGCCAGCACCGTGCAGCGTGTCGTGGGAGACGCAGGACCATCATGGTCGGGAACCGCCGCCCTCGAGGTCTCCGCCCTCGCACTGCAGCCGGGCGAGTCCGTGCGCGTGCGCGCGGAAGCCACGGATGCATCGCCCTGGAGTCAGCGCGGCGTGAGCCGCGAGATCGTCGTGCGTCGCGCGACATCCGAGGAATTGCGCGCCAGCGCGCGCGCGCTGGGGGATTCGGCGGTGCAGGAGGCGCGTGCGGTGGCGACGGCGCAGCGCTCGCTCGCGCAGCGCACCGCCGAGGCGGCTCGGGCGCAGTCGCGACAGGGCGCGACGAAGAGCGCGCAGGACGGCGCCAGCGCGAGTGCATCGTCGGCGTCCCCGCCCCGCGGCAGCATGAGCTTCGAAGGGGCGGAGAAGGCGCGTGCGCTCGCGCACGAGCAGCGCGCGATGGCCGATCGGGTGCAGAAGCTTCGCGAGGCGACGCAGAACCTCGAGCAGCAGTTGAAGGCGGCCGGCGCGCTGGATACTGCACTGGCGCGCCAGCTTGGCGAAGCGCAGGCGCTGCTGCGTGACGCCCTCACGCCGCAGATGCAGGCGCAGATGCAGAAGCTGGAGAGCGCGGCCCAGCAGATGAACGGCGAGCAGTCACGCGACGCGATGCGCGATCTCGCGCAGATGCAGCAGCGGATGCGCGAGCAGCTGGAACGCAGTGCGGAGATGCTGAAGCGGGCGGCGCACGAGGGCGCCATGCAGACCCTAGGTGATCAGGCCACGGAGCTGGCTGGGCGCGAGCGGGCCCTGGCCGATTCGGCGAGCCGGCGTCCCGCCGACGCCACCGCGGCGAATGCGCGTGAGGCGGCGAAGCTGGCGGAGCAGACGGCACGCCTGCGGCAGCAGATGGAGAACCTCACCGAGCGCCTGACGAAGGATCGCGCCGAGCAGGGTGCGGCGCGCACGGAACAGGCAACGGAGCACGCCGCGAAGTCGGAGACCGACGTGCGACGCGCCCTCAACGAGATGAAGGCGTCGCAGGGGAAGTCGGGTGAGGCCGGGAAGGAACCGCCCTCATCGGGCGCGGACGGTGCGGAGCGCGCGCGCGACGCGGCGCGCGAAATGGATCGCGCGGCCAGCTCGATGAAGGAGGCGCGCGCGGAGCAGGTGAAGGAGTGGAAGCAGGAGTTGACGTCGGAGCTCGATCGCGCCGTGCAGGAGATGCTGCAACTGGCGCGAGAGGAGCGCGCACTCGAGCAGAAGGCGCGTGGCGGCGCCCCGGCGGACGATCGGCGTGGCGCGCAGAGCGCAGTGGAGCAGGGCGTCGACAAGGCGAGTGAACGGCTGCAGGGTGCGGGAAAGAAGAGCGCGCTGCTGTCGCCGCGCTCGCAGCGTGCCGTGGCCGAGGCGAAGGAGAAGGTGAGCCAGGCCACGAAGAGCGTGAGCGAGACGAAGGGCAACGGATCGCAGCAGGCGAACGCGCTGGGCGATGCGGCGGACGCGCTCACGAAGGCGGCCGCCGCCCTCGCCCGCGATCGCGAGCGCGCCAACAGTGCCAGCAGCGCGTCCGGGTTCAGCGAGATGCTGCAGCAGCTGCAGGAAGCAGCGCAGAAGCAGGGACAGATCAACTCGCAGGCGCAGGGGTTGATGGGCATGCCGAGCGGGAGCCAGAGTGCCGCGGGGCAATCGCTCGCGCGCGAGCTGGCGCGCCGGCAGCGCGGTGTGGCGGACCAGCTGGAGGATGCGGGTGATGCGTCGGGCGGCGACAAGGCGGAGCAGCTCGCGCGCGAGGCGCGCCAGCTCGCCGACGCGCTCGATGGCGGGCGGCTCGATGCCGCGACGCTCGCCCGTCAACAGCAACTGTTCCGTCGCCTGCTCGACGCGGGTCGGTCGCTGGAGAAGGACGAGCGAGAGGACACGGGCAAGCGTGAGGCGAAATCGGCGACCGGAACCGACACCTTCACGCCCGGTGGTGCGGCAGACGGCAAGGCGGCACGCCGGTATCGCGCGCCCACGTGGGACGAGCTGCGCGCCCTTTCCCCGGACGAGCGACGCGCGATCCTCGACTACTTCGGACGATTGAACAATGCGCCGTCGCCGTAGCACGGCGGGTGCAGTCACGCCCGCTTCGGTGCGGTCACTGGCGCTGTCGCTGACGATTTCGCTGGCGCTGTCGTCGTTGGTCGTGACCGCGGCGCAGTCGCAGGAGACGGACTCGCCCGCGGTGCAGCGCGCGCTCCAGCTGGAGAATGCGGGCAAGCATCGCGAGGCGGCGCAATTGTTTCGCGCGGCGCTTGGCGCCCTGCCGAATGCGGGCGCGTTGCTCGGGCTGGAGCGCGCGTACGCCGAGCTGGGGATGAGCGACTCGCTGCTGGCGCCACTCGATTCGTTGATCGTGCGCGACCCCCGCGAGTCACTCTACCGCAGCGTGCAGCTCCGCACCCTCCAGATGCTGCGGCGCGACGATCGCCTGCGCGCGGCGTTCGAGCGGTGGGTGCGAGACGCTCCGCACGATCCCGCGCCGTATCGCGAGTATGCGCGGCTGCTGCTGCAGCAGGGCCGCTCCTCCGCTGCCGACAGCATCGTGCAGCGCGGACGTCTGGCGCTCGGTGGGGCGCGCGACCTGGAGTACGAGACGGCGCAGTTGCGTGCGGCGCAGGGACAGTGGCGCGCGAGCGCCGAGGCGTGGCGGCGCGCGTTGCCCGACGCGCCGCATCTGGCGAGTGCAGCGGCGTACGCGCTCGCTCCCACGCCGGCGGGCACGCGCGACACGATTCGCGCGATTCTCCTCAGCCCGCCGACCGAGCCGGGTGCGCGCAGCGCGCTGGCCGAGCTGGAGCTGACGTGGGGACGGCCGCGGAATGCGTGGGATGCGCTGCGCGACCTCGCCCCTGACACGACCGCCGCGCGACTCTGGGGCGAGTTCGGCGAACGCGCTTTCGCCGACGAGCGATTCGCCATCGCCCGCGACGCACTCACGGCCTCGCTGCGTGTGAGCCCGTCGCGCGCGCTGGCGCTCGTCGCGGCCGCGGCCGCGTTGCGTGCCGGCACGCCCGCTGACGTGTTCACGCTGCTCCCATTCGACGTTGTGCGCGCCGGCGCCGGCACCGATTCGGCGCGCGAGGCGCGCGACGTGGTACCGCTGCATGTCGAGGCGCTCGCCGCCCTGCGGCGACCTGGGGACGCCGAGACGTTGGTGGAGCGGTACGATCGGCACTTCGCGCCGGGCCAGCGGATTCGCCTCGCGCGCGCGCTCGCGACCGCATGGGTGCAGGCCGGTGACATCGCGCGCGCGCGGACTGCACTCCGCGTCGCGGGTGAGGACGCCGACTCGAGCGAGGCGGCCGGCTGGCTCGCGCTCTACGACGGACGACTGGACGCGGCGCGCGCGCTGCTGAAAGGCACGCGCGCCACCAGCCCGGACCTCTCGCTGGCACTCGGCATTGTGTCGCGCACGCGCGGCGATGCGGCGCCGGAGCTCGGCGCGGCCTTTCTCGCCCTCGCGCGGGGCGACAGCGGCCGCGCCGCGGTGCAGCTCGTCGCGGCGGCGACGCGGCACCAGGAGGCGGCGTCGGCCATCCTGGCAGCCGCCGCGCGCCTGCTGGCGGCGGACGGCAGAGGCGACGGCGCCGTCAGCCTCTGGCAGCGCATCGTCACGCAATATCCCGAGAGTCCCGAAGCCGCCGAGAGCGAGCTCGAATGGGCGCGCACGTTGCGTCGTCGCGGAGACGCGGCCGGCGCCATCGCGCACCTCGAGCATCTCATCCTCAGCGCACCGTCGAGCGCACTTCTCCCACAGGCGCGGCGCGAGCTCGAGCTTGCGCGCGCCACCGGATCCCCTCCCTGATGCCGAGACGATTTCCGGGTGCTCATTCCGTCGCAGTGGTCATTGCCGCGCTGATCGCCGCGCTCATGGTCGTGCCGGCGCTTCGGGCGCAACGGCTGCTCATTCCGATGGACGACGGTCAGACGAATCACCTGAAGGCGTACGGACTCACGTACAACGCCATGAAGACCGGTTCGCAGGCGGAGTGGCTGCTCAACTATCGCGGCGGCGCCTTTCTGCTGCCCGACACACCGGAGCTGCGCCGCCGCGCCGCGCTCGAGGGCATCGCGACCGAGCCGTTGAGCGATGCGGCGCTCGCTGGCGTGCGTCGCGAGATGGCCGGCGGCAACATGGAGAGCGTGCCGCTGGAAAAGGCGCCGCGTATCGCCGTGTATACGCCGCCGGATGCACAGCCGTGGGACGACGCCGTCACGCTCGCCCTGAAATACGCCGGTATCGACTTCACCGCCATCTACGACGAGCAGGTGGAGCAGGGCGATCTCACGAAGTACGACTGGCTGCACCTGCATCACGAGGATTTCACCGGTCAGTTCAACAAGTTTCATCTCGGCTATCGTGACGCGCCCTGGTTCCGCGACGCCGTGGCGAGAAACGCGGGCGCGGCGCGGCGCCTGGGCTTCGCCAGCGTGCCCGCGCTCAAGAATGCCGTCTCGGATCGGGTCCGGCAGTTCGTGGAGCGGGGAGGTTTCCTGTTCGCGATGTGCGGCGCGACGGAGACGCTCGAGATGGCGATCGCCGGCCGCGACGTGGACCTGGCGGGCGAGTTCGCCGACGGGAGCCCGATGGATCCCGACGCCGATGCGCGCATGCAGTGGAATCGGTCACTCGCCTTCAAGGACGCACACCTGGAGCATTCGCCCTTCGTCAACGCGATGAGCGACATCGACGGACACCAGGTGAACGTGCCCGGTCGCCGGCAGCCCCTCGGCACCTTCACCCTGTTCAACTTCTCCGCGAAGTTCGATCCGGTGCCCAGCATGCTGGTGCAGAATCATCGCGCCGTGATCAGCGACTACTACGGCGTGACGACGTCGTTCACGAAGGCGACGCTCAAGAGCGGGGACGTCGTGCTCGCCACCGAAGAGGGAGCGCCCTGGGTGAAGTACATCCACGGCGACTACGGCAAGGGCACGTGGACCTACCTGGGTGGACACGATCCGGAAGATCCGCAGCACGCGATCGGGAATCCACACACCGATCTGTCGCTGCACACGAGCAGTCCCGGGTACCGGCTCATTCTGAACAACGTGCTGTTTCCGGCCGCGAAGAAGAAGCCACTGAAGACGTAGCGCACCAGCGGTCGCGCTCGCGCTTTCGGTGTATCTTCAGGGGTGCCTCGCCCCTCGCCCAAACCCCCCGTCACGTCGCGTATCGCCCCCGCCGCGTCGGCGGCCATGCGTGCGGCCATTCGCCTCGCGGGCGGACGCGAAGTGTGCTTCGTCTCCACGCTCGACGACGAGGGGATGGTGCAGACCGCGCGCGTGGTGGCGCGCGGTGACGTGTCGAGCGTCCTGGCACTCCCGGGCTTCGCCCGCCGGGGCGAGATGTTGCTGCACAACCATCCGTCCGGACTGCTCGAGCCGTCGGGTGCCGACTACGACGTGGCCGTGCGCATGCACGACGACGGCATCGGATTCGGCATCATCGACAACGAGGCGCGCGCGCTGTACGTCGTCGTCGAGGTGCCGCGCGCCGACACGCGGACGCCCCTCGATCCGGCCGCGGTGGCGCACGACCTCGGACCCGGCGGAGCGGTGGCACTGCAACACGCACGCTACGAGGATCGAGCGAGCCAGCGCGAGATGGCGTCGACGATCGCGCGCATCTACAACGACGGCGGTGTCGGACTGCTGGAGGCGGGCACCGGTGTCGGGAAGTCACTCGGATACCTGGTGCCGGCGCTGCGGTGGGCCGCCGCGAACGGGGAACGAACCATCGTGTCCACGAACACCATCAACCTGCAGGAACAGCTCGTCGGCAAGGACCTGCCATTTCTCGCCCGCGCCCTCGGCGACCAGCGCGTTCGCTTTGCCCTGCTGAAGGGATGGCGCAACTACCTGTGCCTGGCGCGACTCGAGCAGGCCACGGGCGGCGCGGCGCAACTGTTCGACGACGGCATGGCCACCGAACTCGCGTCGTTGCGGGCCTGGGCCGACGGGACGTCGGACGGCTCGCTCGCCGACCTGCCGACGCCGCCGCGTCCGGAGGTGTGGGACGAGGTATCGGCCGAAGGCGATCTGTGCACGCGCATGAAGTGCGCGCACTTCGACGCCTGCTTCGTCTTCAAGGCGCGCCGCGCCGCGGCCGAGGCGGACGTCATCGTCGTCAATCATCACCTCCTGCTCGCCGACCTCGCGGTGCGTCGCGTCGCGCAGAACTGGGATGACGCGGCGGTGCTACCCGCGTATGGGCGGCTCATCGTCGACGAGGGGCACCATCTCGAGGATGCCGCAGCGACGCATCTCGGCGCAACGGTCACGCGCCGTGGCCTGCTTCGTCTCGTCAACCGGCTCGACCGGCGCGGGAAGGGTCTGCTCCCCGCCCTCGCCACCAGGCTCTCCTCGAGCCGCGATCTGCTCAGCGCCGCGAGTCTCGACCTGGTGGAGGCACGCCTGGCGCCCGCGGTGGAGGGCCTTCGCGACAAGAGCGCCCTGCTGTTCGATCTGCTCGACACCTTCCTCCAGGAGGAGGGCCAGCTCGTCGTGCGACTCTCCCACGCGTTCGCGTCGCATCGCATCTGGGCGGCGGGCCTGACCGTCTCGCTCGACGACACGCTGGCTGCGATCGAGCTCCTTGGCGAGGGATTGCGTCTCGTGCGCGAGCGGATCGAGGGCAGCACGGCGCTCGACGAGCAGCTCACCCCGCTACTGAACGAGATGCGCTCCGTCACGCGTCGGCTGCAATCGGCAGGCGATGGACTGCGCCGCGCACTCGTGCCGCCACCCGACGACGACAGCGTACGCTGGGTGGAGGCGCGTGGGCGCGAGCGAAGCGTGGTGGTGTCGTCGGTGCCGCTCGATCTCGCGCCGATCCTGCGCGACGACCTGTTCAAGCGCCTCGACAGCGTCATCGTCACGAGCGCGACGCTCACCGCATCGCGCGGCGACATTGTCGCCGACGCACGACGCTTCGACTTCCTCGCGGCGCGACTCGGGCTCGACGACCCCGAGCTCGCCCCCACGACGGCGGTCTTTCCCTCGCCCTTCGCGTACGACACCCAATCGCTACTCGCCATCCCCAGCGACGTTCCGGCGCCGAACGTCGACGCCGACGGGCATCGCGCCGCCATCGTCCGCATCACGCTCGACGTCGCCACCGCGTCGGATGGGGGACTGTTCATCCTGTTCACGAGCCACCGCGAGGTGCGACAGCT
>JANLTI010000255.1:0-7681 GCA_031362845.1 Gemmatimonadaceae bacterium
CGGCCGAGCTCCCAGCGCGCGTCGCGATCGGCGGGACGCACGCGCAGCCGCTCACCGAGCTCGCTCACCTTGCGGTCGTAGTAGCCGGTGTTGAAGGAGGCGATCTCGAGATTCCGCTGGGCGACCTGCATCTTGAGGTCGAGTTCCAGCGCACGCATGAAGGCGCTGACCGCTCCCTCGTACCGCCCCTTTTTGTAGTAGAGCACGCCCCGGTTGTTGTGCGCCCCGGCGTCCGACGGATCGATCCGCGGGGCGAACGACCGCAGGACATCGCGGTCGCGTTCCGAGGTGAGGCGAGGGGCGGTCACGGGCAGCGGCGAGGAGCCTAGGCGACGCGCACAGCGCGCAGGATGGCCTGCAGCGACGCCGGATCCGGCAACAGCAGGAAGAACCCGCGCAGCTTCTCGCCCATGTCGGTCATGTAGAACTCGCTCTCCACGCAGAAGACGTAGTCGCGGTCGGTGCCGAACTGCAGATACGCCGTGGTGAGCACGGCGCTGCTCATGTCGACGGCGAGGCTGGGCGGCGACGGCAGCAGCATCATGCCCATGAAGTCGCTGAGCGCGTTCATGTATGCGCTGCTGAGGATGTTCCCCGCTTCCTTGATCGCCGACTGCTCCATCTCCCCGAGATCCGTGGACGATCCATGCGGCCGCCGCAGCATCAGTTCGGCCAGGCGCACCGCCGTGGGCTTCGGAAACACGAGCAGCGTGCGTCCGGTGAGATCGCCGAGCATGTGCATGAGGACGGCCGCCACCGGCTCCTCGGGTGCGGAGATCTGCGGCGGTACTTCCTCCAGCCGCGTCACGTTGATCGTCGGCACGCTGATCATGATGGTGCTGTTGATCATCTGCGAGAGCGCGGTCGCGGCGTGACCCGCCCCGATGTTCGCGACCTCGCGCAGTGCGTCGAGCTGGAGCGCCTTCAGCGAGCGCATGTCGTACATGGGAGATCCTTTAGAGAAGACTGCTCACGTCGAGAATCAGCGCCGGGGCGCCATCGCCGAGAATCGTGGCCCCGCCGAACAACGAGAATCCGTCCCGCACGCCGTCGAACTGCTTGACGACGATCTCCTGCTGGCCGATGAGGGCATCGACCACGAGTGCCGCACGCCGATCCGCCAGCTCGACGACCACCACCTGCTCCGTGCCGCGGGCGCGCTCCCCGTCGAAGCGCATCAGCTCGCGCATGCGCATGAGCGGCAGCACCTCGTCGCGCAGCATCATCACTTCCTTGCCCTGCACCGATCGCAGGATCGACGGCAGAAGCTCCACCGTCTCCCTGATGTGCGTCATCGGCACCGCGTAGGTCTCATCCCCGATCCGTGCCAGCAGCGCCCGGACTATCGCGAGCGTGAGCGGCAGCCGCATCGTCACCGTGGTGCCCTGCCCCGGCACCGATCGCATGTCCACCGAGCCGCCGAGCGTGCGCACCCGATTGTAGACGGCGTCGATCCCCACGCCGCGGCCCGAGAGGTCGGTCACCGTGTCGGCCGTGGAGAATCCGGGCCGCGATATGATGCGGAACAGCTCCTCGTCCGACAACTCCGTGCGCGTCGGCTCCACGAGCCCCTGCTCGTGCGCGCGCTGCAGGACGCGCTGGCGGTCCACGCCCTTGCCGTCGTCCGTGACGCGAATGGCGACGGCGGACCGGTCGCGCAGCGCGCTCAGCGTGAGACGGCCAGCCGCGGGCTTGCCGAGCGCCGCCCGAACCGCCGGCGCCTCGATGCCATGGTCCACCGCGTTCCGCAGCAGATGCACGATCGGGTCACCCACCTCGTCGAGCATGGAGCGATCGAGTTCGACGTCCTTTCCCTCGATCACGAACTCGACCTGCTTGTGCACCGAATGCGCGGCATCGCGCACGAGGCGCGGAAAGCGATCGAAGACCTGCCAGACGGGCACCATCCGGCTCGTCATGATCTCGTCCTGCAGATCCGCCACGAGGCGCGAGGCCTGGGTGACCGTCTCCGTCAGCGCCGCGTCGTCAATCGACGCCGACAGCTGCACGAGACGTCCGCGCGTGATCACGAGTTCGCCGATCAGGTTCATGAGGTTGTCGAGACGCCGCAAGTCGATGCGGACGCTGCGCTGCTGGCGGACGCCGGTGCCGTCGGGGGGCACCGACGTCGTGAGCGCCTCCACGAACGTGGCCGGCTCGCTCACGGCAAGCTCCGCCTGCTCCACGAGCGTCCCGTCCCCCACCACGACATCCGCCACGTCGCCGGCCGCGCGCAATGCCCGTTCCACCGCCGCGGCATCGCGCTGGGTGACGAGGCGCAGCGCGAAGTCGTGCGCCATGTCGCCGCGTTGCATCGCCTCGGCCGATGGGCTGACGGCGCTTACCGTGCCGAGTGCCCTCGCCGCTTGCACGACGAGAAAGGCGCGCACACCAACGAGCGGCGTTTCGGCAGCGAGACGAATGCGCACGAGCACGCCGGCGCCCGCGGGTTCGGGCGCCGTCCAGCCGGGCCCTGACGTGGCCGGCGGTGGGGCGACGCCTCCGCGGCGACCTCGCACCGGCGCATCGCCCACCTGTCCCTGCGCGCGCAGCCGTTCGACGAGCGGCCCCACGTCGACCGTCGAGGCACCGCTCACCGCCGTTTCGATTGCCGCTTCGAGCACGTCGGCGGACTGGAAGAGCAACTCCATCAGTTGCTCGTCGATTGTCCGCACCCCGCGCCGCACGCGGTCGAGCAGCGTCTCG
This sequence comes from Gemmatimonadaceae bacterium, assembly GCA_031362845.1. Taxonomy (GTDB): domain Bacteria; phylum Gemmatimonadota; class Gemmatimonadetes; order Gemmatimonadales; family Gemmatimonadaceae; genus AG11. The sequence continues at coordinate 2,707 of JANLTI010000255.1, forward strand.
AGCTCGTGTGACAGCGAGGCCACCGCCGCGTACCCCATCGTGGCGCTCATGCCCTTGATGGTGTGGACCGAGCGAAAGATGGCGCTCACGGGTTCATCGCCGCCCACGCCCCGCTCGAGGTCGAGCAGGGAGTGGTTGATCGCGGACACGTGCTCGCGACTCTCCGTGACGAAGAGTTCGGCGTACTGCGCGTTATTCACGCGCTCCGGTCCTTGACGAAGCGAACGCCCGGCCGATCACCCCAGCACGCGCTGCACGGCCTCGAGCACGCGACTCGGCTGGAACGGTTTCACCACGAAGTCCTTGGCGCCGGCCTGAATGGCCTCGACGACGAGGGCCTGCTGCCCCATCGCGCTGCACATCAGCACCTTGGCGTTGGGATCGAACTTCGTGATCTCGCGGACGGCATCGATGCCGCCCATGTCCGGCATCACGATGTCCATCGTCACGAGATCGGGCTTCAGCTGCTTGTACTTCTCCACGGCCTGGATACCCGTTTCCGCCTCGCCGACGACTTCGAAGCCCGCCTGCTGCAGGATGTCCCCGACCATGGTGCGCATGAAGATCGCGTCGTCGCAGATCAGAACTGTGTGACTCACTCGTTGCCCCCTTAGAGCAGGACCTGCGTGACCAGCGTATGAATGTCGATGAGGACGACGACGTCGTCCCCGAGATGTCCCAGCCCCCGCACCAGCCCACCGCGGGCCTCGCCCGCGCCCTCGTTCACCGGCTCCTCGGCGATCGCCTGCACGTCCATCATCTCCTCCACCGCCACGCCGACCACGCGCGTGCCGTGTTCGGCGAGAATGATGGAGCCGCCCGCGTCGTGCATCGGCGCGCGGGCTGCATCGAGACGCGTGCCGAGGTCGAGCACCGTGACGATCGTGCCGCGCAGGTTGATCAGCCCTTGCACATGCGCCGGCGCACCAGGCAACCGCGTGGCACGCCGATACGGAATGATTTCCCGCACCGCATCGATGTCGCAGCCGTACACCCCGCCGGCGACGCGGAACAGCAGCGTGCGCGCGGCAGCCCGCAGTTCAAGACTCGTCGTCGGCGAAGAAGCCAAAGTACTCCAGCGGATCTGTACCGGTTGACGTCGCATCGGCACCCGCCGCACTGGCGAGCGCCGTCACCAGCTCCGGCGGCAGAGGTGAGCGCAGATCCACCGGCAGACCCGACGCCGGATGCCGGAATCGGAGCCATGCCGCATGGAGGAAGTGACGCTTCGGCGGCATCGTGATCAGCCGCCGGCCGCCCCCGCCCCCATAAGTATCGTCACCCACGACCGGATGTCCCACCGACGAGAGATGCACGCGGATCTGATGCGTGCGCCCGGTGTGCAGGTGCGCGCGCAGGAGGTCCACGACGTCGAATCGGGCGAGCCGCTCGAAGTCGGTCCGAGCCACTCGCCCCGTAGTGACGATTGCCATGCGCTTTCGGTCTCGCGGGTCCCGCGCGATCGGCTTGTCGATCGTCTGCCGATCGCCCTCCAGGTGTCCCCAGCACAGCGCGGCATATCGTCGCACGATCTCGCGCTTCGCCATCGCCGCCCCGAGCGCCCGGTGCGCGCGGTCCGTCTTGGCCACGAGCAGGAGGCCCGACGTCTCCTTGTCCAGCCGGTGCACGATGCCTTCCCGCTCCTCGCCGCCAAGGTTGGACAGCGCGCCCCCGCGCCCCTTCAGCGCATTGACGAGCGTCCCGCTCCAGTTGCCGGGCGCCGGATGCACCACCATTCCAGCCGGCTTGTCCACGACGAGCACGTCCTCGTCCTCGTAGGCGATCACCAGCGGAATCGACTCCGCCTCCACCGTGCGGGCGGTGGGAGGAGCGATCTCCACCTGGACTCGTTCCCCGCTGGCGGTGCGATAGCTCGCCCGCTCGGCGCGACCCTCCACGCGCACACACCCAGTGGCGATCAGCGTGGCCGCCGCGGTGCGGGAGATGTCGAGCGCGGTGGCCACGAAGAGGTCGAGTCGGGCGTCACCCTCGGCGACCACCAGATCGTGCCGGCCCACCGTGGCGCCGGCGTCGCTCATTCGCCCGTCCCCGGCACTCCAGGCGGCGCGTCGACCGGACGCGCCGCAGCGCGCTCGGCGGCCGCCTTCGCCGCCGAGGATTCCCGCTCCTCTCGTGACAGGGACCACGCCAGCACGATTGCGCCGACGGTCACGGCCGAGTCCGCGAGGTTGAAGGTCCAGAACCGCACGTCGCCCACGCCGATGTCGATGAAATCGATGACGCCCTGCGGCGAGCGGAATCGGTCGATCAGGTTGCCCGCCGCGCCGCCGAACGCGAGGCCGAGCGCCACGATGCGCATGGAATCGCCGGCGCGCGATCCGGCGCCCGTCATCCGGTAGAGGCGCCAGAGGACGACGAGGGCGACCACCGCGAACGCCCCGAAGATGAATCGCGAGTAGGGTCCGACGGACATGCTGAACGCCGCGCCCGGATTGTAGGCGAGCGTGAAGCGGACCACGTCGCCGATGATCCGATGCGGCACATACCGGGGGGCAAGCAGTTGCTCCGCCAGCACCTTCGACACCAGATCGGCGGCGATGACGGCGGCGGCGGTGCCCCAGAACAGGCGCGCCGGCAGACGCTGGGTGGCCGAAGGTGTGGTCAGACGAGGTCCCCGCGGTCGGCAGGCGCCGCACCAGCCAGCGGAGGAGCACTCGGCGTCGTGCCGGCGCGTGCGAGCGCGCGGTCTTCCTGCCACAACACCCACGCCAGGAGCATCGCGCCAATGCTCACGGCCATGTCGGCGACGTTGAACGTTGGCCAGCGCGAGTCGCCGAACCCGACGTCGAGAAAGTCGACGACGCCGAGGTCCGACCGGAGCCGGTCGAGCAGATTCCCGATCGCGCCCGCACACACGAGGGCGAGCGCAAGCACGCGCGGCGTGTCGCCGCGCTGCGTCGCGACGTAGAGCCGGCCCAGGATCACGAGCGCAACCAGGGTGAGCGCGGTGAAGATCCAGCGCGACAGTGGCCCGACATGCAGCCCGAACGCCGCGCCGGGATTGTACACGAGCGTGAAGCGCACATACTCGCCCAGCACCTCGTGCGGCACGCGCTGCGGCACCAGCGTCCGGACCGCGATCGCCTTCGTCACCACATCCATCACGGCGACGAACGCGAGCACCGGCCAGAAGATCAGCGCATTACTTCGACTTTGCATCTTCCTCGCGAAGCTTGCACGCGATGCAGAAGCGCGCGTGCGGCAGCGCGTCCAGCCGCTCGAACGCGATGTCCTGTCCGCAGTTGTGACACTTGCCGAACGAGTCGGGCGACCGGTAGAGACGCCGCAGCGCCTCGTCGATGTGCCACAGGAACCGCCCCTCCTGGCTGGCGAACAGGAACGCCTTCTCGCGCTCCATGGCGTCCGTGCCCTGATCCGCCATGTGAAACGAGTAGCTGCTCAGGTCACCGCCGGAGTCCTGCGACGTGGAGCCGAACGCATCGTCGTAGTGCCCCAGTTCCTTCAACACCCGCTTGCGCTCTTCGAGGAGCCGCTTCTCGAAGTGCTGGAGCTGCTTCTTGGGCATCGGCTTCGCCTTGACGCCGTTCTTGGTGACCGCGCTCTCCGACATGGCCATGCTACTCATCCTTTGTTAGGGCGAGGTCCGCGTGAATCCCGTCGAGATCCACGGACTGCCTCACCATCGTGTCGTCCATACGCTGGACCGCGGCAATCGAGATCGCCGTGGCCAGCACTTCTTCCGCGATCCGGACGCGGTGCGCCTCGCATGACTCCAGCGCGAGCGCGTCGCCCGAAACTCGAAGGCGAATGCGGTCACTTACCGCCAATCCCGCCTCCTTTCGCATACGCTGTACCCGGCTGATCACCTCACGTGCCACCCCTTCGGACCGCAGTTCCGGAGTAATGGCCGGATCGATTGCGGCGAAGAACCCATGCTGTTCCTGGACAACGAGCGAACCCGACGCGCGACGAACGATCGTGAGGTCGTCGAGGTTCACCGCATGCGTCTCGCCGTCCACCGTGACCACGAGCTCATCGCCCGCTTCGAGCCGACGGAGGTGCTCGCTCTCGAACCGTGCGACCGCTGCGGCGGCGAGCGGCGTCTGCTTCCCGAACTTCTTGCCGAGAGCGCGGAAGTTCGGCTTCGCTTCGAGTGTGACGAGGGCGTCGCCGCTTGTGGCCAGGTCGATCGACTTGAGGTTCAGCTCCGCGGCCAGCACGGGCAGCAACTCCCGCAGCGCGGCCTCCGGCACGCCCGGCGCCACGCAGACCATGCGGCCGAGCGGCTGGCGCACGTTGATGCCCGCCTGCTCGCGCGCGCCGCGTCCGAGCGTCGCCAACGTGCGCACGGCCTCCATCGCGCGTTCCAGCGGTGGATCGCTCGCCGGCCGTCCGTCGCGCACGTACGAGGCGAGATGCACCGAGACCCCGGTCAGCTCACGATGCATCCAGTCGGTGAGGAATGGCGCCACCGGCGCCAGCAGCCGATTCACGACCACGAGCACTTCGTGCAGCGTCGCGAATGCGGCGCGATTGTCCGCGCCATCCACATCGTAGAACCGCTTGCGTGACTGCCGCACGTACCAGTTGGCCACGTCGTCGTCCACCAGCGCGATGAGCGCCCGTGTCGCCGCCGTCACGTCGTACGCCTGCATCAGCTCGTCCACGCGACGCTCCACGGTCGCGAGGCGCGACAGGACCCAGCGATCCAGCACCGGTCGGTCGGCCGGTGCCGGATCCGCGCTGGACGGCGACCAGCCGAAGTTCGCGTACTGCGCGAAGATGCCGCTGTAGATGTTGCGCAACGTCACGAGAAAGCGGCCGGCACCCTGCCGGATGATCGCCTCGTCGAACGCGCGCGGCTCCCAGACCTAGCTGCTGCTGACGAGGAACAGTCGCGTGGCGTCCACTCCGTGACGCTCGAACACCCCCCACGGCTCCACGATGTTGCCGCGGCTCTTGGACATCTTCTTTCCCTCGGCGTCCAGCACGA